>SLBA01000164.1 GCA_007126575.1 Gemmatimonadota bacterium
TCCGGGGGCACCGGGATCTCGCGAAGTCGCTCCTCGATCCGGCTGATCGCCCCCGCGAGATCGGCCCCGGCCGGGCGAACCTCTACGAGCGCCACGCGGGTGCCCCCGCGCCGGATGATCTCGGCCGGACCCTCCTGGAAGCCCACCGTAGCCACGGATCCCAGCGAGACCGTCCCCCCGGTGGGAACCTCGATCCGGAGGTTCTGGAGTTCCTCGAGGGAGCTGCGCTGCCCCTCGCGCGCCCGCACCAGCACGTTCAGGTCGCGATCCCGTTCGGTGAATTCGGTGGCCGGCTGTCCGCGCACCTTGGCCTGCACCGCCTCGGCCGCGTCTCCGACGGTCAGCCCCTGCAGCGCCAGCCGCTCCCGATCGAAGCGGATCGAGATCTCGGGGGTTCCCTGCCGCCGCTCTTCTTCGATCCCCCGGATCCCGGGGAGCTCGCGAAGGGTGGTCCTCACCTCGGAAGCCACCTGGCCCAGGACCGGCAGTTCGAAGCCCCGGACCTCGACCTCGACGGGAGCGCTCACCGTGAACAGGCGTGGGCGGTCGACCCGCACCTGGAGCCCGGGGAGGTCATCGAGGAGCGAGGCCAGCTCCGCGGCGACCCGGTCCTCGGCACGCCCGATCCCTCCGAGCCGAACGAGGAGAGTGGCCGTGTGGCGCTGCAGCTCGCCGGTCCGCCCCATCGTTCCGGCCCCCCCGCGAACCCCGACATTCGTGAAGACCTCTTCGACGGTCTCGATCGAGAGCGCCCGGGCCTCGGCCTGCCGGGCGAGCGCCTCCATGCGGGTCAGACTCGTTCCCGGGGCCGCTTCGAGCTCCACGACGAGCTCCCCCTGCGAGAGCTCGGGTACGAGCGAGACGCCGACCTGCGGGATCAGCGCCACGGTCGCCCCGAGAAGCACGAGGGCCCCGGTGATCACCAGAACCGGTCGCTTGAGGGTCGCCGCCAGGATCGGACGGTATCGCTCCTCGATCGCTCGATAGGTCGAGTCGAACGCCCGAGCGATGGGCTGCAGCGCCCGCCCCGCGAGCTTTCCACTCCCGCGAACGGCCTTGAGCACACCACCGGAACCGGCCGCGAGCGCGCCCGCGACCTTGCCCTGATCCGCCCCGCTTCCCGACCCCGTTCGGGCCTGCACCCCCTCGCCTCGCGCCGCGAGCATGGGGATCAGGGTCAGCGAGACCACCAGCGCCGAGAGGAGGGCGAAGGACACCGTCCACGCCTGGTCGCCGAAGAGCTGGCCCGCCACCCCCTCGACGAAGACGATCGGGATGAACACCGCGACGGTGGTGAGCGTCGAGGCCACCACGGCCCGACCCACCCGGTCGGTCCCGATGCGGGCGGACTCCTCGGGCGTGCGGCCGCTCTCGCGCTCCCGTGCGATCGACTCGAGTACGACGATCGCGCTGTCGACCAGCATCCCGACCCCCAGCGCGAGTCCACCCAGCGACATGATGTTCAGAGTGATGTCGCGCGAGAACATCAGGACGAAGGTCGCGATGATCGAGATCGGGATCGCGGTGGCGATGATCAGCGTCGTCGGCAGGTGCTTCAGGAAGAGCAGGAGGACGAGCATGGCGAAGATTCCGCCCAGAATCGCCGCCATCCGTACATCGCCGACCGCCCGCTCGATGAACACCGCCTGGTCGGAGATCAGGGTGGTCGACACCCCCGGGGGCAGATCGGATTCGAGGGCCTCCACCCGCTCCCGGACCACGCGCGAGAGCGCCACGATGTTCGCGGTCGACTCCCGCAGGACCGAGAGCTCCACCGCCTCGTTCCCGTTCACCAGCGAAACGGTCTCCCGCTCCACCGCGGCGCGGCGGATCTCGGCCACATCACCCAGGAGTACCGCCTGTTCCCCGGCCGACCCCACGACGACCCGCAGCATCTCGTCGAGTTCGACGAACTCGTTGACGGTGCGCACGACGTACTGCGCGTCGCCCTCCTCGAGGATCCCGCCCGCCAGGTTGATGTTCTCCGACGCCAGACGGCTCGTCACCTGGGTGAAGGGAATCCCCAGCTGCCCCAGTCGACTCTCGTCGACCTCGACCAGGATCTCCTCTTCGAGCCCTCCGGTGACGCGAACCGCGGCCACCCCCTCGATCCCCTCGAGCGCCCGGCGAACCTGCTCCTCGCCCAGCCAGCGAAGTGCGATCAGGTCACGCCGGTCGGCCTCGACCGTCGGGTCGAGCGGCCGGTCCGAGGTCAGGGCGAAGCGGATTACGGGCTCCGAGGCGGGATCGTAGCGCGCGATCGTCGGGCGACCGGCATCGCCCGGAAGGTTGATCAGGTCCAGCCGCTCCCGCAGGTCGAGGGCGGCGAAATCCATGTCGGTTCCCCAGCGGAACTGGATCGTGATGTCGGAGCGGCCGGGTCGCGAACGGGAGGTGACCTCCTGCACCCCCTGCACCACCGAGATCGCCTCCTCGATCGGCCGGGAGATCAGGTTCTCGATCTCGCGGGGTCCGACCCCGCCGTACTCGGTCTCGATCGTGACGGTCGGAAAGGACACGTCGGGCAGGAGATCCACCTGCAGCCGGGAGTAGGACACCATCCCGAAGACGATGACGGCGATGAACGCCATCGAAACCGCCACCGGGCGGGTGACGGAGAGGTCCGTGAGCTTCACGCACCCCCTCCCGAGACCGGCTGTCCATCGAGCTGCATCATCCGGACGCGCGCATCGGGACGAAGGTTGTCCTGGCCCACCACCACCACGGTGTCACCCGGCTGAAGGCCCGAGCGGATCTCCACCCGGTCCCCGCGCGAGAATCCCAGTTCGACCTCGGTCTCGATCGCCTGGCCTTCGCGGATCAGGAAGATCCGGGGGGCCGCGCCATCGACCAGCACCGCCGTCCGCGGCAGGGTGATCCGGTCGGAGAGAGTTTCGGTGACCAGGTCGACGTTCACGAACTGTCCGGGGCGGAGGGGAACGTCGCCGCTGCGGGCCGATACCGCGACGGTGACCTGTACCGTGCCGCTGGTCGCGTCGACCACCGGACGGATGCGCTCCACACGGCCCTCGGCCACCGAGCTCCCCCCCTCTTCGAGCCGGATGCGGGCGATCTGCCCCACCTGGACCCGCGCGGACTCCCGCTCGGGGACCGCGAGTCTCGCCTCGAGCCGATCGAGGTCGGCCACCTCGAAGGCCGGGTTCGTGGTGTTCACCTGCTGCCCGCGCTCCACGTAGCGGTGCGTGATCATCCCACTGATCGGCGACGTGATGCGGGCGTTCTCGACCCTCAACCGGGCGAGTCCCAGCTCCGCCCTCGCGATCTCGGCCTCGGAGGCGAGCCGCTCGACTTCCTCCTGCGAGATCAGCTCCAGCTCCTGCAGCGCCCGGGCCCGCTCGACCGCATCTTCGGCGGCCTTCATCCGCGCCCCGGACTGCTGGGCCTGGAGGCTCCACTCCTGATCGTCGAGCTGCGCCAGGACTTCACCCTCGGACACGCGGCGCCCCTCCTCGACTCCAATCGACGAGATGATTCCCGCCTGCTTCGGCACGACCTCGACGGATTCCCGCGCCCGCAGACTCGTGGAGACCCTCAGCGTCACCTCCAGATCGCCCGGCTCCGCGATCTGGGCCGAGACCGGGATCGCACGTTCCGATCCGCCTCCGGGTCCCCCGCCCGGAGGACTCCCGGCCATCGCGACGCTTCCTTCCCCAACGTCGGAGTCGTCACCGCAGCCGGCCAGCCCGAGCACCAGGAGGAGAGCGGCCGAGGCGGCCAGCTTCACGGCTCGCGTGGTGTGGCTGCGACGGGAGGGGGGTTGAGTTCTGGGCATCATCTATGTCCTCTGTAGAGCACGAACCGGAAGCGCGTGCCGAATTGGAGCGGTCAGTGGGAATCCGGAGGTCGGACGAAGGAGATTCATCGGTCGAGTTCGATACCGACGAGCGCCTCGAGGGCGCTGAAGGACTGAAAGAATCCGTAGATCGCGTTGATCTCGTCGCGCTCGGCCTGCGAGAGGTTGGCCTGGGCGTCCGCAACCTCGATCGACGACGCCAGCCCGAGCCGGAATCGCTCCTGGGCGAGTCGGAGTTCCTCGGTCGAGGTCTGACGGATCCGCTCCTGCAGCGTGGCGGTTCGGCGGGCCGTCTCCACGGCACGGATCGCCGTCGTCACTTCGGATCGGAGCCGGAGCTCCTCGGATCGAACCTGCTCTCTCGCGTTCGAAACGCCGATCTGCGCCTGCTGGTTCTGCTGCTGGCGGGAGAAGCCCGTGAACACCGGGATCGAGAGCGAGAGCGACACGCTCAGGGGCTGCGTCCGGTAGTCGAAGGGCCACCCGCTGTTGTTCGCGCGCACCTGCGAGACCGCGGCCTGTTCGACCTCGCTGCGGCTCGGGTCGAACTGCGCGCAGTTCCGGGGTGCATCCCCCAGGAGCTCACGCAGCCGGTTGTCTTCCAGGCAGGAGCTGTACTGTCCCGAGAGCTGCTGAAGCCGGTCGTTGATGAGCGGATCGAGATTGCCCGCCTGGAAGACCGACCCCGAAAATCCGGCGCTCATCGACAGGCTCGGCAGGTATTGGGTCCGGGCGACCCGCACCCCCACCTCCGCCACCTCGACCGACAGCCGTGACGCCCGAAGGACCGGGTTGTTCAGGTACGAGAGTTCGAGGAGCTCCTCGACATCGAGCTCGGGCTCGAAGAGCTCGAACGAAGTCACCATCGTCACATCTTCGGCGAGCTGAACGCCCAGGGTACGGGCCAGCGCGAGGCGGGTGGCCCGGGCCTGGTTCTCGGCCTGGAGGAGCTGGACCTCGGCCTGCCCCTCCTGAACCTCGGCCCTGCGGATGTCGAGGGGGGTGCCGGCACCGACCTGCACCTGCGCCTCGGCCTGGCGAAGGGAGAGCTGGACCCTCTCGAGCTGCTCCCGGGCCTGGGTGAGCTCCGCATCGGCCTGGAGGACCGACAGATACTGGTCGGTGACCTCGGCGCGAAGGCCCCGCTCGGCGCCCTCGACCTGCGCGCCCACGGCGCGCGACTCGGTCCGTGCCTGTCCGGGACGCAGGAGCGTCTGGCCATTCAGACTGTAGCTGAGACTCGCAGAAAACGAGGAATTCCAGAAATCCGGCTGATCTCCGAGCACCACGGAGCCCGCCCGACGTTCCCCCGACGCCTGGTAGCCGTAGGAATTGGAGAGGCTGGCCGTCGGAAGCAGATCGCCGAAGGCCGTGCGCTGCTGCCCCTCGGCGGTCTCGACCTGCGACTGCTGGATGCGGAAGTCCGGATTGTAATCCCGCGCCAGCCGGAGGGCCTCTTCGAGGGAGAGGCCTTCGTCGACAACCGGAGCGTCCTGCGCTGCGACGGCCCCCGGAGCGAATGTCAGAGAGATCAGGATCCCGATCGAGAGAGCGACCCCGAAGAGGGACGGGACGGATGAGCTGGAATGGCGGGGCATGAATCTCGCAGCAGGATGTGCAGTCAGGACGCGCTTCAGATGACCTTCGGGTCCGGATCCGGAGCGGGACGGACCGCGTCCGCCGACGGGCCGGACGGCCCCCGTCGCGCTCAGGATCCTCGACATGTCCGGGGTTCTCATTTCAAGACAGTTCAAACTGGAAGAGCGTTAAATGAGGGGCGCTCGAATACCGCAGAACAAACGGGGGTCGAACGGCACGGAACCAGGCGAAGCCGGCCGCACGGCCGGAGCCCCCGCCGGGGGCACGCAAAAGCTGCGTTCCACGGCGGGTG
Source organism: Gemmatimonadota bacterium (assembly GCA_007126575.1). Taxonomy (GTDB): domain Bacteria; phylum Gemmatimonadota; class Gemmatimonadetes; order Longimicrobiales; family Gaopeijiaceae; genus SLBA01. The sequence goes on from SLBA01000164.1 coordinate 5,706, forward strand.
GAAGGGGAGTCGCCGTCCCCTACCCTCACCCCCCGGGATGGGTCCCGCAGCCCCGGGCCCGTCGGCCCCTCGCCCGGAACGAGGTCCGCATCCAGCGGTACGAAGCCCGATGACGAACTTCGTTCTGGTCGACTTCGACGACACCCTCGTGGACACCGGGCCCCGCTTCAGGGAGCGACGTGACGCCCTCTTCTCGTTCCTCGAGGAACTCGGCTTTCCCCGCGCCCACGCGTACCGGATCCACCACGAGGTCGTCGACCGGGAGCTCCTGGGGATCTGGGGGTACGGCCCCTTTCGTCTCGGCGCCTCCTTCCGCGACACCTACCTGCGCCTGTGCTCCGAGGACGGCAGGATCCCCGAGCCCGTCGCCGCCCGCCGGGCCGAGGCGCTGGCCGACGGGATCGACGAGCCGCCCCCTCCCCTCCCGGGAGCCCTCGATGCGCTGGCGCGGCTCGCCGCCGCCCTTCCGGTCGCGATCTACACGCAGTCGGCCTTTCCCACCTACCAGACGCGCTGCATCGAGAACTCGGGGGTCTTCGATATCGTCCCGCCGTCGCGCCTCGTGATCACGCCCGACAAGAGCCCCGAGAGCTACCGGGCCGCCCTCCGCAGCCTCGACGCCGGACCGGCGGAGCGCAGCTGCATGGTCGGCAACTCCGTGCGCAGCGATGTGAACCCGGCCCTCCTATCCGGGGCCCGCGCGATCTGGGTCGATGCCGGGGATCCATGGCACGCCGACCTGGCGGACCCGCTCGAAGGAGACCTCACGCGGGTCGAGTCCTTCCCCGAGGCCGTCGAGGTTCTCCTCCCCCCCGCACCCCCCTCGACTTCGACGCCCCGGTAGCGGGACACCCCCCGCCGGGGAACTCCTCCGGCACCCCGGTCCCCCCTCGCCCGCGACACGTGGCAGCGGGACTCCCCCCGCCGCGGAACTCCCTTCGGTCCCGAGGGTTGCCGAGACGTTCGGACGCCCGCGACTCCGAGGGCCCCCGCACCTCCACACCTGGACTCCACCCGACCCGTGAAGATCGCCCTGCTGCGAGAACGGCATGAAGGAGAGCGACGCATCGCGCTCGCCCCGAAGGAGTGCGCGACCCTCATCGGATACGGGGTCTCGATCCGGATGGAGGCCGGAGCGGGGGCCCGCGCCTCGCTCCCCGACGCGGCCTACGCCGAGCTGGGCGTCGACGTGGTCCCCGACGCCGACGCCGCCCTCGCCGGTGCCGGGGTGATCGTCGCGGTGCGGTGGCCCCAGCTGATCGGAAGCGGCACCCTTTCCGAAGCTCTGGCCGAAACCCTGGAGTCGGGATGGCCCGAGGAGGCCCTCTTCGTCTCCCTCTTCGGCTTCGACGCCCCGCCCTTCGAGGCGATCGCCCGCCGGCGGGGCTCGGTCCTGGCGCTCGAGCACCTGCCCCGGATCACCCGGGCGCAGTCGATGGACGTGCTGAGCTCCCAGGCCACGGCCGCCGGGTACGCCGCCAGCCTGCGGGCGGCGACGCACCTTCCCCGCTTCCTCCCGATGCTGACCACCGCCTCGGGCACGGTCGCTCCAGCTCGGATACTGGTCCTGGGCGCGGGGGTGGCGGGGCTTCAGGCGATCGCCACCGCACGCCGGCTCGGGGCCGCCGTCACGGGCTACGACATTCGCCCGGCGGCGCTCGAGCAGATCCGCAGCCTGGGCGCCAAGTCGCTCGAGATGCCCGCCGCGGGTGAAGAGACCGAGGGAGAAGGCGGCTACGGGAAGGCCCTCCCCGAAGAGGCCCAGGAGCGGCAGCAGACCTTCCTGGACCGAGCCGCCGCCGACTTCGACGCGATCATCACCACCGCCCAGATCCCGGGGCGTGTGGCCCCGCTCCTGCTCACGCGCGAGGCGGTCGAGGCGATGCGCCCCGGGTCGATCATCGTCGACCTGGCCGGAGACAGCGGGGGCAACTGCGCGTTGTCGGAAGCCGGCCGGACGATCGAGGTCGGAGGGGTGACGGTCGACGCCCCCCTGAACCTCGCCTCCGAGGTCGCGCTGAATGCCAGCGAGATGTTCGGCAGGAACCTCACCGCGCTCCTCCGCCACCTGGGGGCCGCGGACGCCGAGATCCGCCTGGATCCCGACGACGAGATCACCGGGTCGCTGCTCAAGGTTCATCGAGGTGAAAAAAGGGACGCGCCATGGGAGAGCTGATCCTGGGACTCTACGTGTTCACCCTGGCCACCCTGGTGGGTGTCGAACTGATTCGCCGGGTGCCTCCGACGCTCCACACCCCCCTGATGTCGGGCGCGAACGCGGTTTCGGGCATCACGATCCTGGGGGCGGTGATCGTGGTGGGTACCGCCGAGGGGCCGTGGGTGACCTGGCTCGGGGCGGCCGCGGTGGTGCTCGCGACGGTCAACGTGGTCGGCGGCTTTCTGGTCACCGACCGGATGCTCCGCATGTTCCGCCGCGACTCGGAGCGCTGAGTGGCCCTCCTCGCGCAGCAACTCGCCTACATCGCCTCGGCCGTCCTCTTCGTCTGGGGGCTCAAACGGCTGGGCTCCCCGGACACGGCCCGCTCCGGCAACGCCCTCTCGGCGAGCGCGATGCTCCTGGCACTCGCCACCACCCTGATCGCGGGAGAGGTGATCAGCTGGACGGTTCTCCTGGTCGCCCTCGCGATCGGATCGGTCGCGGGCGCTCTCCTGGCGCGCCTGGTCCAGATGACCGCCATGCCGCAGCTGGTCGCGGTCTTCAACGGCTTCGGGGGTGGGGCCTCGGCCCTCGTCGCCGCCGCCGAGTTCCTGAGGCTGGATGCCTCGGGTGCCCAGGGAGGCCACCCGGCGCTCCTCGTCACGATCGCCCTGGGCATCCTCGTGGGGACCGTCACCCTCACCGGAAGCTTCGTGGCCTTCGGGAAGCTCCAGGGCCTCCTGCCCGGCCGGCCGGTCACCTGGCCGCTCCAGCGGGTGCTCAGCGGGCTGCTCTTCATCGGCCTGATCGTGCTGGGAGCGCTCCTGGCGGGTGTCGGGGCGGAGCTGGAGTTCGTGGCCGCGCTGGACGGCTGGGAAGTCCTGGCGCTCCTCGGCCTGGGGGCGGCGCTGCTCGGCATCGCCCTGGTCCTGCCGATCGGGGGCGCGGACATGCCGGTCGTGGTCTCGCTGCTGAACTCCTATTCGGGGCTCGCCGCGGCGGCCGCCGGCTTCGCGATCGGAAACCCGCTGCTCATCCTGGCCGGCGCACTCGTGGGCGCGGCGGGGCTGATCCTCACCCGCATCATGTGCCGGTCGATGAACCGCTCCCTTGCGAACGTGGCCTTCGGAGCCTTCGGGGGCGCGGGTGCGACGGCCACCGCCGATGACGGGGAGCGCCCGGTCCGCCGCACCACCACCGAAGAGACCGCGCTCCTGCTCGCCTACGCGTCCTCGGTGGTCGTGGTCCCGGGCTACGGTCTCGCGGTCGCCCAGGCGCAGCACGAGACCCGGAAGCTCATGGACCTGCTCGTGGAGCGCGGCGTGAAGGTGTCCTTCGCGATCCACCCGGTCGCGGGGCGGATGCCCGGGCACATGAACGTCCTCCTGGCCGAGGCCGACGTCCCCTACGATCGGCTCCTCGACCTCGACGAGGCCAACCCGGAGTTCTCGCGCACCGACGTGGTCGTGGTCGTGGGCGCCAACGACGTGGTGAACCCGCTGGCCCGCGAGGCCGACTCCCCGATCTCGGGCATGCCGATCCTGAACGTCGACGAGGCCCGCAACGTCGTCGTGATCAAGCGGAGCCTGAGCCCGGGTTTCGCGGGACTCGACAACCCCCTCTTCTACCTGGACCACACCCTGATGCTCTTCTCGGACGCCCGCGAGGCGATGGCCGACCTGGCCCGGGAAGTCCGCGAACTCAAGTAGCGCGGCGCCCCCGGATCCCGCATTCCGCCGCGTCGTGCCGGATCCCGGCGGCTTCCGGCGCACCTCATGGACTCCGGGCGCCGCATCCCGCCCCATCCTGGCACCGCCGCATTCCGCCCCATCCAGGCACCGCGGTTCCCCGTGACGGGGTGCACCAAGCCAATCCTCTGAAACAAAACGACATACGACCACCCGTCTTATAGCGAAAAACTTTAGAAGGATGTTGAAGAAGACCCCTCACCGGTGTCGGTCCGGGGAATGAGCGCGGTCCCATCGGGGCAGTGCCCGCCCACGGCCACCCGTCAGAGGCGGGTCGGGCGGTTCGTCGAAGGCCCGTGGGATTCGACCCCCGCCGGGTGGCCGGAAATCGTACAAACGTCCCCGAAAATTCGGCGGGTGGCTGATTTCCGGTCATTATTACCGAAAGGGGGTATGCCCTTCGCTCAACCACATACTACATCTTGTGGTCGGTGCAGGAGTGGCTGATCGCCCAGCTCGCGTTGCGGCTGCTCCGTGACGGAAGCACACGCTTCCAGCTCCCGAGGTAGGGTTCGGTGAAACGATACTCGGCCACGCCAATCGGCTGACTGCCACCCGGGGCGCGCACTCCCCTACGCCTCAGTTCCTGTCCAATCGGTCCTGGGCACCTCTGTCGTTCGTGCTCGGCGAGTGCTCAAGCATGCACTTCCGCAGAACGGAGAATGCTGTCCCTGATGAACTCGGCAAGCGGAGCAAAGTCATCGTCCATGTGGGCTCGCTCGAGAGCACGGAAATAGGTCGGCCGCTCCTCGGCGCGAATCGTCGTCCATGGAAGCCCCGATCCGGCAAGCATGTAGTTCATGAGCAGCCGAGCGA
>SLBA01000141.1 GCA_007126575.1 Gemmatimonadota bacterium
GCTCTCGTCGGGCTCATCGTCGAGCAGTTCGCGCAGGAGCTCGAAGCCGAAGGCGTTGCTGGCCGTGATGGTCTGGATCTCGGTGGGGCTGAGCGCGCGCGGCAGCTCGGTGATCGCCGGCGGGGTCCCGCTCCCCCCGCCCGGCCCCAGAATGCCGTCACACCCGGTCAGGGTGAATGCCGTGAGGAGTACCCACAAGATGGGCGTTGGCCCGCCCCTGGTCTGCCCGCCCGTCGCCCGTGTCGCTCTGATTCTGCCTTTCATGGGTCTGCTCCGTGTTTCGGTATGCGGGCTCTCATCTCTTCGGTTGCGCGCAAGCCGCCTTGAGCCTCGTCCGTTGCCCGCCATTCGTTCCCCCACCAGATATCCCGTCGCGTGTCAGTTGCCGCCCCCTCGGGTTCGGCGTGGGTGACCGGAAACATGCCAAACGTCCCCGAAAATTCCGTCGGTGGCATCTTTCCGGTAATAATCACCGGAAATCGGCCACGGCTCGTCGGGCCGTGGCGATCCGTGGACGATTTCCGGGAAATAACGCCGGAAATCCTCCAAACGACCCTTCTGCAGCGACGTTTGTACGATTTCCGGCGACCCCGCTTCCGGCGACCCCGCTTCCGGCGACCCCGCGAAGCTCCCGGCCCACTCGGCCCCGATCGGTCGTCGACCCACTGCACCCGCCGCCGACCGCGTTCTGATCCAGACCTCGGACGTGGTCGAGGCGGCAGAGCGGCTCGTCACATCGTCGGGGGCTCCACGATCGCGCCCATGAACAGAATGGTGCCCGACAGCCGCTCCCGGACCGCGAAGAGGAAGGGGCGGTCGGCGCGCACTTCCGGCGGCATCGAGGTGACCATCGTGACGCTCGTCACGGCGGCCGCCTCGGTGCCCTCTTCATCGACGCGCACGAAGCTCTTCTGCTTGACCTCGTCGATCCAGGCCCCGGTGCCCTCGAACATTCGCGAGAAGTCGGCGCCCCCGTCGAAGGCGACCCCCATGCCCATCCGCTTGAGCGCGTCGTTCAGCACGCCCTCCCATTCGAGCTCGAAGCGGGGCAACGAGAGCATGGTGCGGGCGGTCTGGAAACCGGCGGTCAGCGCGTCCCAGCCCTCGGGGTCGAACTCGTCGATCAGGTCGTGCACGGTGTAGCCATCGCGAGGCACCACCACGGTCATCGCCCAGGCCTGGCCGGCGTAGGGCAGGTCCACGGCGCGCCACCGCTCGCTCTGGTTGTAGCGCAGGGTGTCGTCGCGTACCATGAACTCGACCTCGGCCGGCGGGCCGGCGAGCGGTTCGAACCGGCCGGTGCGGGTGAGGTCGCGATCGAAGGGCTCGGTCCAGCCGGCGTTGAAGTAGACCGCATTCATCAGGTAGGCCACGACCTGCGCGGGGATCGGCGGCACGACCATCTCGTCGATCCGGTCGTCGGTGGCATCGCGTACCCAGGCGTTGATCACATCGGCGGCCCCGGGGTCCGAAAAGTCCAGCCCCTCGACTCGGGCGTCGAAGGCGGCCTCGACGCGCTCGCGGAAGTCCGAGCGCACGGCGACCTGGTACCGGTGCCAGATCGCGTTTCCGATCCGCAGCTCCACACGGGGGTCCAATTCACCAAGGAGGTCCATCAGGCCCCGATACGACTGGTTGATCTCCTCCTCCTCCGAGAGCTCCCCGAAGCGCAGCGTCGAGCGCATCGCGTCAAAGGTGGCGCCGTCGGCGCCATTCATCGTCATTCCCAGCGCCATCGAAGCGCTGAAGGGCGAGAGGAACACGCTCTCGTCGGGGGTCTCTCCCGACATCTCGCGCATAAGGTCGAAGCCGAAGGCGTTGCTCGCCCGGATCGCCTCGACCTCGGCCCCGGTCAGGGCGCGGGGCAGGTCGGTGATCGCCTGCGCGGGCCCCGGATCGCCATCGGACGGACCGGTGATCCATTCGCAGCCGCCGGTGAGCAGGACGACCGCGACGAGGGCCGCGGCGACCAGGGCCGAGGGGAAGGGCGCCGCGCGGAACCCGGCGCGCCCCGGACGGGACCGGCCGTGCCTCTCGCAGAAGGTGACCTGTCTCCCGCGGAGTTCGGGTCGATGGGGGTGTGTCTCATGCATGTCGGACTCCTTTGCGATCACGTGCGATCAATGGCGATCACGAGCTGACGGCGGCGGCGACTCGCACCCACTCACGCCGCACCGGCCGTGCCAGCGGGTTCGGTGTCTGCGACCGGGCTTCACTGACGATAACGAGCGAAGGTCTCGGCCTGTGACAGGGCACGCCTTGCCCCAACTCCCTATCCTACCCTTATTTCACGCGCATTCCCCCGTTCCCGGGAAAGATGCGTGCGTGCGGGACGCGTTCGGCGCAGACCGGGTGGTCGGTTCGGACCTGGTGTTCGGCCAGGATCTGGTCGTCTGTCCGGACCCGGCCGCACCGTCGACCTCGGGACCCACACACGCAGTACGGGGCGATTCACAGGAACACCCAGAAGAGGGAGAGTCCGTTGGACAAGAAGAAGGTCGTACTCGCGTACAGTGGCGGTCTGGATACCGCCTGCATCCTCAAGACCCTGCAGCAGCGGGGCTACGAGGTCATCGCCTACGTGGCCGACGTGGGCCAGCAGGACGACTTCGACGAGGTCCGACGACGAGCCCTCGCCACGGGGGCCAGCCAGGTCTTCGTCGAGGACCTGAAGCGCGAGTTCGTGACCGACTTCATCTTTCCGGCGATCGCGGGCAACGCGATCTATGAGAACCGCTACCTGCTGGGCACCGCGCTGGCCCGGCCGGTCATCGCGAAGCGGCACGTCGAGATCGCGCTGAGAGAGGGCGCCGGAGCCGTCTCGCACGGGGCCACGGGGAAGGGCAACGACCAGGTGCGCTTCGAGCTGGCCTTCGCCGCCCTGGCGCCCCGGCTCGAGGTGATCGCGCCCTGGAAGGAGCGGGAGTTCCTGGAGCGTTTCCAGGGCCGGAAAGACCTCCTCGCCTTCGCGAAGGAGCATGACATTCCGGTCGAGGCGACGGCTTCGAAGCCCTTCTCGAGCGACGAGAACCTCATGCACCGCTCCTACGAGGCCGGCGCGCTCGAGGATCCCGACGTACCCCCGCCCGAGGACATGTTCAAGCTGACGCGGTCGATCGACGATGCCCCCGACACCCCCGCGACCATCACGATCGAGTTCAAGGACGCGGTCCCGATCCGGGTCGAGAATCTCGACGACGGGACGGTGCACACCGATCCGGTGGAGCTCTTCGACTACCTGAACGAGATCGGGGGACTCCACGGGATCGGGCGCATCGACATGGTCGAGAACCGCTATGTGGGGATCAAGTCGCGCGGGGTCTACGAGACTCCCGGGGGCACCGTGCTCCACCACGCGCTCCGCGACCTCGAGGGGGTGGCGATGGACCGCGAGGTGCTCCGCCTGCGCGATATGCTCTCGCCGAGCTTCTCGGAGATCATCTACAACGGATTCTGGTTCTCGCCCGAGATGGACTTCATCCAGGCTGCCTTCCGCAAGTCGGAGCACCTGATCGACGGCCGCGTCCGGCTGCGCCTCCACAAGGGCAACGTGATCTCGCGCGGGCGGATCTCGCAGAGTTCGCTCTACGACCAGGAGCTCTCGTCGATGGATGTGGCGGGGGGCTACGACCAGGAGGACGCCCGGGGCTTCATCCGGATCAGCGCCCTGCGACTGCGCGCCCACAAGCTGATCCTGCGCAAGGCTGGAGAGGAGCCGTACACGACCCGAGGGCAGGAGAGCGGCGGCGACTGAGTCAGGAGAGTGGCGGCGACTGAGTCCGGCGGCCCTCCGGCCCCGGCCCGCCCCACAACCACATCGAGCCACCCCGGCGATCCTGCCCGGGGTGGCTCGATGGATTTTCAGGAGCGACCGCAACCTTCACGGTCCACCCGCCTGCGCTCCCTCAGTTGCTGATCGGCGCCGCGTGGCGGTAGTAGTCGCCCATCAGGCTCTCGGCGAAGAACTCGAACATCATGCGCTGCCAGTAGCTGGAGTAGCCCCCGAAGCCGTGGGCCATGCCGGGGAACATCATGAAGTCGAAGCGCTTGTTCGCGTCGATCAGCGCCTTGGCCAGCCGCATGGTGCCGGCGTGGTGCACGTTGTTGTCCATGTCACCGTGCACGAGCAGGAGCCGCCCCTCGAGGTTCTCGGCCAGCTCGTGGTTGGTCGGCACCTCGATCGTGAAGCAGTCCTCCTCCTCTCCCTCGTCATTCTCGCAGCTCTCGACGGTCAGCCCGTGGTGCTGCTCCGACCAGTTCTGGTTGTAGACGTTGTTGTCGTGGTTGCCCGCCGACGAGGCGCCCGCCTTGAAGAACTGGTTGTACGGGGGCAGCAGGAGTGCCGCTGCGGTCATGAAGCCGCCCCCCGAGTGTCCGTAGATGCCCACGTTGTCCAGGTCGATCCACGAGTTCACGGCCGCGAGCTGCTCGATCCCCGCCTTCTTGTCGGCGAGTCCGTAGTCGCGCAGGTCGAAGTACCCGAAGGAGTGATAGGCGGCCGACCGCTGCGGACTTCCGCCCCGGTTGCCGATCTGGATCACGATGAAGCCGAGCTGCGCCAGCTCCTGCCGCTGGTTGGCGGCCGAGAAGGTGCTGCTCACGCTCTCGGTCTGCGGCCCCGGGTACACGTGCGCGATGATCGGATACGTCGAGTCGGGATCGAAGTCGAAGGGCTTCCACATGTTGCCGTAAATGTCTGTGACCCCGTCGGCCGCCTTCACCACGAAGGTCTCGGGCATCTGCCAGCCCATCTCCTCGATGCGCGACAGGTCCATCTGCTCGAGCTCGAGGATCACGTCGCCGTTCCGGTTCCGGAGCACCGACTGCGGGGCCATGTCGACCCGCGAGTAGTTGTTCACGGCGAAGCGGAAGGAGGGCGTCACCCGGGAGTTGTGGTTCGCGTCGCCCGGATCCATCAGGTTGATCCCGGAGCCGTCGAGGCCCACCCGGTACAGGTGCGAGTAGTAGGGGTTCTCGCCCTCTTCGCGCCCGACTCCGCGCACGAAGACCTCGCCGCCGATCGAATCGAGCTCGACGATCGCCTCGGCGTTCCACTCGCCCTCGGTGACCACGTTGCGCAGGTTGCCCTCGTAGTCGTAGCGGTAGTAGTGCGACCATCCGGTCCGCCGCGACTGCCACAGGAAGTCCCCGCCGTCGTCGACGTAGCGCACGTTCTGCCGACGCAGGTGGGCGTTCTCGGTGCTCTCGGTCAGGAGCACCCGGATCTCGTCGCCCTCGTCGAGCCGGACCTCGATCAGCTCGAGGGTCCGCTGGGGACGATCACGCCGCACCAGGCGAAGGGTCGAAGAGGCCTCCTCGAGGGGCCAGTGGATATTGAAGAGCCGCTGATCCTTCCACTTCGCCACGTCGAGTTCGCGCAGCACCACCGTGGGCCGGTCGAACAGGTGCAGCTCGACCTGGGTGACGTCCTCTTCGCCCGGCATCGCGTACCGGTAGCTCATGAGCTCGGGCCGCGGCTCGGTGAGCGAGTTCACCAGGTGGAGCTCCTTGACCTCGCGGCTGTCGTTGCGGGTCACGTAGAAGCGCTGCGAGTCCTCGGACCAGGTCACGTTCGGACGCACCCGGTGGGGGAAGGGATCCTCGACCTCCTCCTCCATGTCGTCCTCGTCCTGTTCGTCGTGCTCCTCCTGTTCCTCGCGCCGCTCCTCCTCCTCGTCCTCGTCGTCCACCTCGCGGAAGCCGAAGGAGTAGTATTCCTCGCCGTCATCGGTGAGCTGGACCACGGTGTCCTCGTCCTCCATCTCGACGAAGTAGAGGTTGTGGCCGCGCGCGAAGACGTAGGCGGTCGAGTCGGGCGAGAATTCCCGCCAGTTGCGAGGCTCGTCCTCGTCCTCCTCCGGCTCGTACTCGACCAGGGTCAGCTCGGTGAGGTGAAACTCCAGGTGGGTGTCGTCGACCTCGAAGCGGATCGACTGCAGGTCCTCGGTGAACTCCAGGTTCGAAAGATCCAGCGTCTGCCGATCGACCGGGTTGCCCAGCGTCTCGGTGAGGAGCCTCGCCATGAGGGCGTGATCGAAGAGGGGCACTCGAGAGGGTCCGGCTGGGTTCACCCGCATCCAGCGGGTGCCTTCGGCGTCCTGGAAGCGGTACCAGAACTCGTCGCTTTCATCTTCGTCGATGAACTGCGGATTGACCGACGAGGAGTGCAGGTAGGTGTTGAGCGAGGAGCTCGAGAACCGCTCGGCCTGTGTCCAGTTCGCGCGGGGCGCGTCGGTTTGCTGGGCGTCGAGCGGAGCCGCGACTCCGACGAGGATGAAGAGAAGAGAGAGGGTTGCGACCCTTCCCTTTGCGATACGTCGAGCCATGGATCGGGGACTCCCGCGGAGCCGAACGAGACGGTCCGGGAGAGCTCCGCTTCCCCTCCTGGAACCCATCAGGGCGGGGGTAGACCCAGGGGTTCGGGTTCGGGGAGGCCTTCCCGGGGTCCGAATTCCCTCGTCGCACCTGCCGCTGATGATCTGGAATGGGGGGCAACCTATCGGGTCGAGCGCGTGCGCGCACCCCCGGGGGTCAGCCGCCCAGGAGTCCCATGACCAGCATGACGACGAATAGGATCAGGAAGAGGAAGAAGAGGATCTTGGCGATCCCTGCCGCGGCCGAGCCCACGGAGCGGAAGCCGAAGGCCCCGGCGATGAGGCTGACGATGAAGAAGATCAGGGCCCATTGAAGCATGACTCAGCTCCCTCCGGACCGGGTTTCGGAGGGCGTGCGGGGGCGCCGGTCCTTGCCCGCGGACCGTGCGTCGGCGGTATTCCAGTCCGCATCGATGTTCAGTCGCCAGATCGTGAAGTTCAGGTACGATGCGAAGGTGACCCACCCCAGGTACGGGATCAGGAGAGCGCCCGCCAGCGGTCTCACCATCCAGAACAGCACGAGGGTCGTGGCCACCCCCACCCAGAGCGCGATGACCTCGAAGAAGGCCAGGTCGGGCCGTTCCAGGTGGAAGAAGAAGTACGACCAGGCCGCGTTCAGGACGAGATGCACGAAGAAGACGGCCAGCGCGATCCCCGCGAGTCCGGACCAGCCTCCCTCGCTCCAGACGAGCCATGCCGCGATCGACATGATCGTGTAGAAGACCGTCCACGCCGGGGCGAAGAGCCATGCGGGCGGGTTCCAGGAGGGGCGGATGAGCTCCTCGTAGTACCAGCGGCCCGGTCGGAAGATGGCGCCCGACGAGGCGGCGGCGAAGCTGGCGACGAAGAATCCTGCCAGGGCGAGGTACGAACTCATGAGGGGCTCATTGGATGCGGACGACCCAGAGCTGTACCGTCTCCGGGAGGGTGGTGCCGGTATGAGGCCGGATCTCGAGGGCGTAGTCGGGGCGGGACCCGCCCTCGAGCAGGAAGTACGCGGAGGACCCGGCGGCCAGGCGCCGTTCGTCGGTAAAGGTGCTGAAGGACCGGGTGGTGGGCTGAAGCCGGGCCGGAACGACGAGTCCCTGGTCGATGCTCCGCAGGTCCCACGAGGGGAAGCTCAGCTGTGGGTCGCTTCCCGAGGGCAGGCGACCGTCGGTGTACAGCGTCGCGGCCCAGCGTGCGAGCAGGGGCTCGACGGGGCGCCCGAGCACGTCCTCGAGGGTCTCGAAACCGGAGCGGGGGTGGTCGATCATGTTTCGCTGGATCTGCGCCGCGCCTCCTGAGTAGTCGGGGCCAAGGTGATCCGAGATCCACCGAAGGAAGGACCAGGGGACACCGTAGGGGAGACGGCTGTAGTCACAGGGTCCGTCGGCGTCTCTCGAAAGCCAGCCGCATTCGTGCGGGGCCTCGGTGACGCGCGAGGTCTGCGACTCGAACCCGTAGTAGATGGCGAGGTCGATGAAGCCGGAGCTGAACCAGTCCCGCTCGGAGCTGCTCGACGGGGTGAAGGCCGTGCTGAAGCCGAGGTTCATGTTCGGCCCCAACCCGCGCACGCGAAAGCCGGCCAGCTCCTCGGCCAGGGTGGCCTGTCCTTCGAGCTCCCAGATCTCGGGGAGCTCCTCGACGTTCGGGACGGCCAGGCGACGGCCGAACTGGATGATGTGCGTGGTCTCGTGCGCGAGCAGGACCGGGGCGTCTTCGAGAGCGTCGGCGACCGTGTAGGGGCCATCGGGAGGGCCGTCGGGTCCGGGGATCGAGCCCGAGGGGTCGGGGGCCCGGGCGTAGTAGTACTCTCCCCCGTTCCCGGCGGGGCACTGGTCGGGGAAGAAGTCGACCGTGACGACGAACCCCAGCGCGAACTCGCTCATGCGGTTTACCGCTTCGGAGATCACGATCACGATGCGGTCGTTGTCGTCGAGGTCGGAGGGCTCGCCGAAATTCCGGGTGAGCTCGTCGAGGATCTCATGGTCGAACAGGTCCGAGAGCTCCTCGTACTGTCTGTCGGTGAAGCCATCGGGGTTCGCCACGTCCTCGACCCAGATCGACCCGGCACCGACGCGCTTGACCACCGCCCGAATGTCCCGACCCGTCTGGCAGAAGTTGTCGGAGCTGATGTCGGGCACCGAAAGGTTCACGGTGTCGCCCTGCTGGACCGACGCGGGGACCGCGGACGCCAGTGGCGCAGCGTCCGCCGCGGCGATATCGGGCCGGTGCAGCCGCTCCCGATCGCGGGCGGCGGCAACCCCACCGGCAAGCACGGGGGCGAGTGAGCGGGCCTCAGCGCGGCGCAGCTCGGGCTTCACCGCGCGGTGGTCGCTCCAGCGGTCGGGGGCAGACATCGTCGACGCCATCCGCTCCGATGCGCCGATTCGCGGTCCCGGACGGGTGGTGGATGCGACGTCGTGTCGGGCCGCATGGGAGTCTTCTGTAGTCGAGGCGACGGCTCCCCCACCACGTCGGCCCTCGACCATGACCCGCACGGTCGAGAGGGGCATTCGGCTGGTGGATTGGGCCCCGAAGACGTACCGCTCGGATCCGCTGGCGCCCGGGAGCCGCAGGCATCGGGCGTCGGGCGCCGCCAGGCGGCGAAACTCGCCGACGGCCATGGCCTCTCCGGGCGGGGGGTCGAAGAGGTGGAGCCGCGGTTCACTCTGGGAGCCCCCGAGCGACGCGGTCACCGGAACGTTCCCCGCGGGATAACAGACGGGCGTGGGCACCCGGACGACGAGTTCGGTCTCCGACGCCTCGAGCACGGTGGCCAGGCGGCCACCGATCCGGACCCGGTTCTGCTCCGGGACCTCCGAAAACCCCTCACCCACGAGGAAGGCGTCTTCGCCCTCACGGAGCGTTGCCGGCGAAATGGAGAGGATCTGGGGCGCGGGGCCCACCACCTCGAGGGTGATCGAACCGGCGACGCCCGAGACCCGTGCCTCGATCGTGACCTGTCCGAGACCGCGACCGGTGACCAGGCCCGCATCGCTCACCTCGGCGCGGGACTCGTCGGAGCTGACCCATTCGAACTCCACGCCCTGTAGCGCGTTGCCACTGCCGTCACGGGCGGTGGCACTCAGCTGGAGAGTGCCATCGATCTCGACCTCGAGGCTGGCGGCCGACACCCCGACCGAGGCCACCTGGGGCCCCGTCGGGCCACTGTCACATCCGGCCAGCAAGAGAAGCACGAGCAGGGTGACAGTGGGGGTTCCGCTGCGCAGAAGCTTGAAGCCGGGCATGGAGGCCGGAAGGAAGGGAGGGAGGGGGGGAAGGCGAGCGACACTACTCATACCGAACCCCTGCCGGGATCGCAACGTTCCCCTCCGGCCCGCGCGGAGTCCATCGGGGTGCAGGCGAAACCACGATCCATCCTGGTGCGTGAGAACGGTTTGTAAGGTTATTAATTAAAAGTCTTGCGTTTTCGGTAACGAGGGTGAATACTGGGCGAATGGACGTCTCGACCGGGGACCGGTTTCGGTAGGCCGGACCGTCGGGACGGCCAGTGTTTTGGAGCCGGATCGGCTGTTGGAGTTGGCCGAACCGGAGGCTCGGGGCCCCATGCCCCGCCGCAGAGTCAACCTCTGCAGAACAGGAGGAGTTATGAATGCTCGTCTGTCCGTAGTCTCTGCCCTGGCGGGATTGCTGCTACTTCTCGTAGCGGCTCCCGTACAGGCGCAGAACGCAACCATTACCGGTGTGGTCACCTCGGCGCAGTCCGGGGAACCGGTGGCCGGAGTACAGGTCTATCTCGAAGGAACCGGGTACAATTCCGTAACCGGCTCGAACGGTCGATACACGATCTCCAACGTCTCACCGGGGACGTACACGATCGTGGCCGCCATCATCGGGTATGCCCCGGGTCGGCAGTCGAACTATCAGGTGCAGGCGGGAGCCACCGCGACGGTGGACTTCGCGCTCGCCTCGCAGGCGCTGCGCCTGCAGGAAGTGGTCGTGACGGGCGTATCGGACCCGACCGAGGGCATCCGGACGCCCTTCTCGGTGGGTCGTGTGAGTCGCGACAACCTGCCCGTGCCGGCCC
>SLBA01000204.1 GCA_007126575.1 Gemmatimonadota bacterium
AGTCGGCCTGGTGCTCCGGGTCCAACAGGAGATCGACCTGCTCTTCGGGATCTCGGTACGGATTCACCCACGCACCGAGGGGAAGGCCGGGGACGCGGGGACGCAGGTCGGCGCGCAGGTCGCGGGAGCGGGGGAGGCACCGGGGGGGGCCGACCTCGCGATCGCCCCCGGTGACGGTGACCCCACCGAGCCCTTCGGCCCCGGCACGACGTCCGAAGAGCCGGCAGTATTCCAGCGAGTGCTTGCAGGTCAGGAAGGGGACGACCCGGGAGAGGTCGGCGTGGCCTCCGAGCCCATCGCTGAGCACCCGAAGGCTCTCCTCTTCGCGGTCGCCGACCGCGTCGTCGGTGAAGAGAACGAAGCGCTCCTGCGCCAGGAGCCGGCGTACCCCCCGGTCCAGGTCGATCCAGGCGTCGCGCGAGTCGTCGCCCGAGAGGCGCGCGGGCGGTGGCCGCAGCTCGATGGCCCGCAGGGGGGTGGGCGCGCGCAGGGCCTCGAGGAAGGGGCCGCCGCGCGCGGTGGGAGAACGCCGGGTGGTGGGCTCACCGACCGCCATCAGCCGGCCCCGTCCCCAGTCGAATTATCGGCCGACATGTCGGTTGATGTGTTGGCCGTCGTGACGGCCGCCGCCCGCTCCCGCAGGAGGCGGACCCTGCGAACCACCTCGAGCCCCAGCTCCGCCTGTCCGCGCGGGCTCGATACATGAATCCCCTGCACCCGGGGGAGGAGGGCCCGTGCGGCCTCGACCGCGATCCGCACACCCTCTTCGCGCGCGCCCTCGGCACCGCGAGCCTCGGCAGCGCTCATCCGCTCCATGACGGCGTCGGGGATCCGGACCCCCGGGAGCTCGTGGTGCAGGAACTCGGCGGTGCGCACCGAGTCGAGGGGCCAGAGGCCGGCCAGGATGGGGATGCGGCGGACCGAGGGGACGTCGGCAACCTCTTCGTCGAAGGCCCGGTCCAGGAATCGATGGGCGGCGACGGGGTCGAAGACGGGCTGGGTGACCGCGAACTCCGCGCCGGCCTCGACCTTCCAGCGGAAGCGTCGCAGCTCCTCGTCGGCGTCGGCCGCGTGCTGGCCCACCGCTACCCCGAGCACGAAGCGGGTGGGGGGCCTCACCGGGTGCCCCCCCGGATCAACCCCCCGATTGAGGTGGTGCAGCACATTGGTGAGCCCGATCGAGTCGATGTCGAGCGCGGCCGTGCGATCGGGATAGGGGCCGGCGGGCGAGGGGTCTCCGGTGACGATGAGCACGTTTCGCACCCCCCCCGAGGCGGCGCCCAGGAGGTCCGAGATCATCCCGACCATGTGCCGGTCACGGCAGGCATAATGGGCCACCACGTCGAGCCCGGTCTCCCGTTCGACGAGGGTGGCGGCGGGGAGGGCGGCCATTCGGGCCCGTCCGCGCGGCGCATCGGGAATCGTGACCACGTCGACCCCCGCCAGCCGGGCACGGCGCGCCTCGTCCAGGAGGGGCGCCGGATCCCATCCTGTCGGGGGAACGAGCTCGAGTGCCGCGATGAAGGTCCCGTCGGCCAGCCGGCGCCCGAGGGGCGAGCGCTCTCCGAGGGGGAAGGGCTCCACGACGGGCTCAGCCGCGCCCCGCGCAGAAGCTCGGTCCGGCCTGGCGCCCCGCGCGTCGTCACCCGGATCCCCCTCGGCGGCGAGCGTCTCGGCCATCCGGCGGATGTGCTCCGGGGTCGTCCCGCAGCACCCTCCGATCAGGCGGGCGCCGGCCTCGACCATCCGGCGGGCGTAGCGGGCCATGTACTCGGGGCTCGCCATGTACATCTTGCGATCGCCGACCGTTCGGGGGAGCCCCGCGTTGGGCACCGCCGACAGGGGAAGATCGGTCACTGCCGCCATCGCCTCGATGGCATCCAGGATCTCGGCGGGGCCCACCGAGCAGTTCAGTCCGGCCGCGTCGGCCCCCAGATCCTCGAGCCGTTGGGCAACCTCGGCCGCGCCCGTGCCGTAGCTCGTCCGTCCCCCCGACTCGATGGTGACCTGGGCGATCACGGGCAGGTCGCAGGCGTCCCGGACAGCGCGCAGCGCCTGGGCCAGCTCGCGCAGATCCTGAAAGGTCTCGAGGATGAATCCGTCGACGCCCCCGGCCAGCAGCCCCTCGACCTGGCGGGCGAAGTAGCCGCGGGCTTCGGCCTCGGCGGTCGGCCCCCAGGGCTCGATGCGGATCCCCAGGGGGCCGATCGCCCCCACAAGGTGCAGCGACGAGGGTGAGACCCCCGAGGGCAGGCGGGCCCCGGCGATCCCCGCCCGTGCCCGGGCCGCGGCCGCCCGGTTGATCTCGACGGTCCGGGCCTCGAGCCCGAAGCTGGACAGCTTCACGGGGTTCGCCCCGAAGGTGTTGGTCTCGAGGATCCGGGCGCCGGCCTCGGCATATTGCCGGTGCACATCTTCGACGAGGGCGGGCCGGCTGACGTTCAGCTCGTCGTAGCAGACATTCACGAAGACCCCCCGCTCGTACAGGACCGTGCCCATGGCCCCGTCGAGAAGGTGGATCCCGCCATCCGAGAGTCGTGCGCGAAGGTCGCTCATCGGACCGCGACCCGGTCGTCGAGATTCGGCCGAAGCCACCGCGTGGCCTCGTCGATGGGCATCCCCTTGCGGCGCGCGTAGTCCTCGAGCTGGTCGTGGCCCACCCGTCCCACCCCGAAGTAGAAGCTGTCGGGGTGCGA
>SLBA01000177.1 GCA_007126575.1 Gemmatimonadota bacterium
GGCATGCAGGATGAACAGGATATCGAGGGCACGCTCCAGGGCGGGATTCGGCTCGTACTCGCTGACCCCGATCCTGAACAGCATGTTCAGGAAATTGGCCGTGTACGACAGCTCGTTCTCGGGATAGATGTACGGCAGCCCCTGGTGGTGCCGGTATGCGAAGGCCGCGAGGGTGGGCATCTTGGCGACCATACGGGTGATCTGCACCCAGCGGTTCTCGGCGTTGTCGACCTCCTTGGCTTCAGGATAGAAGGTCGAGAGCGCCCCGACCGAGGAGATCAGGATCCCCATGGCGTGCGCATCGTAGCGGAACCCGTTCAGCAGCTTCGTGATGTTCTCGTGGATGTAGGTGTGATACGTGACATCGTGCACCCATGCATCCAGCTCGTTTTCCTTCGGCAGCTCCCCCTTCAGGAGGAGGTAGGCGACCTCGAGAAAGGAGGACTGTTCGGCCAGCTGTTCGATCGGGTAGCCCCGATAGCGCAGGATCCCTCGCCCACCGTCGATCTCGGTGACGGTACTGCGGGTCGAGGCCGTGTTGGTGAAGGCCGGGTCGTAGGCCATCATCCCGAAATCGTCGTCGTTGACCCGGATCTGTCGCAGATCCATGGACCGGATGACGTCTCCTTCGTGGATGTCCAACTCGTACTCCTTGCCGGTCCGGTTGTCCCGGACCGAGAGGGTGTTTCGAGGCTCCGTCCCGCTGTCTGCCATCTCCGTGCTCCTTGGTGCGCTGGCGTGTCGAGGTGTCCGGGAGTTTCAGGCCCCGGCCTGGCGTTCATAAGATCCCATCGGGGCGCGTACGGGACAACCCCGTTGCGGAACGCTCGTTCCAGTCGGACCGAACGGAGAGGCCCGTCGGCTACCCCCGCGGACGGAGCGTCGAGAGGCCCCCATCCACACCGATAACCTGACCGGTCATCCAATCGTTGGCGGGATCCAGGAGGAAGGCGGCGACCCTGGCCACGTCGGAGGGCTCGCCGAGGCGTCCCAGCGGGTGCAGGGCGAGCGAGGCCTTGCGCCGGGCCTCGTTGCCCAGAATCCGTGACGAGAGGGGCGTGTCGACCAGACCGGGCGCCACCGCGTTCACCCGCAGCCCGCGTCCCGAGTACGTGGTCGCCGCCGCGCGGGTGAGGCCCTCGACCGCCCCCTTGGCCGCGGCGATCGCCTCGTGCGCGGTCAGACCGATCCGGACCGCGGCGGTCGAGAAGAGGACGATCGACCCGCCCTCGGTCATGTGTCGGCCGGCGGCCCGCACCAGCGCGAAGGCCGTGTGGAGATTCTGCTGAAGGGTCTGGTCCAGATCGGCTCGCGTGGTCAGGTGCGCGGGCTTGAGGAGGATGGAACCCGCACAGTTGACGGCCCCCGCCAGGCCGCGCTCCCGACCCGCGAGCTCCCCGACCAGCGCCTCGACCGCGTCGAAGTCCGCGGCGTCGTCGAGGACCCGGGTCTCGCACCCGACCTCGTCCGCGAGGGCCTGAAGGCGGTCGGGATCCCGGCCGGTGGCGACGACACGCACGCCCGCGGGGATGAGGATCCGCGAGAGTGCCCCGCCGATCCCGCCCGAGCCCCCGATGATAAGGATGGTGGCGTCCCTGAAGTCCTGCGTTTCATTGGTCATGGGGGCGGCAAACCCCGATCCCGGCCTCAGGATCCGAGGCCCATCGCCTCGGCCACGAGCTCGTAGGAGCGGAGGCGGGCGGCGGGGTCGTGGGTGACCGTGACCGCCAGGACCTCGTCAACCCCATAGTGGTCGGCGAGGGACCGGAGCGCCGTGCGGATCTGACCGGGGTCACCCACGATCACCTTCGAGTCGCGCATGAGTTCCTCGCGCGCGACTCCTCGGCGGGAGAACTCCGCGTCGGCCTCTTCGGGGGTGGGGATTCCGCGATCGATCCCTCCGATGATCCGCATTCGCCACAGGTGC
Source organism: Gemmatimonadota bacterium (assembly GCA_007126575.1). Taxonomy (GTDB): domain Bacteria; phylum Gemmatimonadota; class Gemmatimonadetes; order Longimicrobiales; family Gaopeijiaceae; genus SLBA01. The sequence continues at coordinate 1,928 of SLBA01000177.1, forward strand.
AGGCTGAGCGCCAGGAATTCCGCCTCGTCCCGGGACTCGGCGCAGACCACGCCCACCGCGACGCTGGCTCGGGGCTGCGAGCCCGCGGGCGACGCCCGGAAGGCCTCGCGGTACGCCCGTATGGCGTCGGCTCCATCCGCCCCGTTGATGAACTGGGCGAAGCAGTAGCCGAGGCCCCGCCCACCGGCGACCGTCGCGGTGCTCCCCCCGGAGCCGAGCACCCAGAACTCGGGAAGGGCCGTCCCCCGGGGCGTGGCCCGCACCCGTCGATTCGGGTGGTCTTCGGGAAAGAGCTCGCCCAGCCAGCCGATCAGGTCGTCGATCTGCTCGGGAAAGCGCTCCACCGGAATTCCCGGACGCCCGTAGCGAAGCGCCGCGGCGGCCCTACCCGTCCCGGCGGGCGCGCGCCCCAGCCCCAGATCGATCCGGCCGGGGAAGAGGGTCTCGAGCATCCGGAACTGCTCGGCCACCTTGTAGGGCGAGTAGTGCGGAAGCATCACACCCCCCGATCCGACCCGGATCCGCTCGGTCTCGGAGGCGACCCGCGGGATGAGGACCTCGGGTGCGGACCCGGCGAAGGAGTTCGTGCTGTGGTGCTCGGCGAGCCAGTAGCGGGAGTAGCCCAGGCGGTCGCAGAGGCGGGCCAGATCGAGGGTGGCATCGAGGGCCCCGGCAGCCCCGCTGCCGTGCGGGACCGGGGACTGATCGACGACGCCGATGGCGAGGGGAGCAGCGGTCATATGAGGCTGGGAGGGAGACAGGAGTGAGGACATCGGCGGAACTGCCCGCATGAAGTATGCGTAGGAAAGGTACGCCGTCGGCGGCCGGATGCTACCTCCGGCCCCTATCGCCCTCCCCGATTCCATCGCTCGTGTGAGGCCCCATGCTCGACCCGAGAGCACCTGCCCTGCTCGCCGTCATCCTGATGGTCGCCGCCCCCGCCACGGCACAGGATCCCACGGGTCTCTGGCTGACTGCTGCCGAGACCGCGGTCGTCGAGATCGATCGGTGCGACGACGAGCTCTGCGGCTGGATCTACTGGCTGGAGGAAGGGGGGATGCGCCACGACGAGGAGAATCCGGACGAGGAGCTCCGCGACCGGCCCCTCTGTGGTCTTCCGATCCTCTACGATTTCACGCAGAACCCGGATCGCCCGACGGAGTGGCGGGACGGGCGGGTCTACGCCGCCGATGACGGGAACACCTACAGCGGGCGAATCCGCGTGCAGAGCGCCGATGAGCTGGAGTTGAGAGGATATCGGGGCATTGCGCTGTTCGGGCGTTCGGAGACGTGGACGCGGGTCTCGGCCGAGGACTTCGAGCGGTGCGAGCCCCCTTCAGCCCGCTGAGTCCCGGTCCTCGAAATCGCTCCGCAGGTGATCATCGACGACCCGGCGCATCGTGGCATCGAGACCCTCGGCCTCTTCGCTGAGCTGGAGGAGTTCGACGACACCCCTGTAGAGCTCGGGGTCGTCGGCCCGCAATCGGACCAGGTAGTCGGCTCGCTCCCCCGGACCCAGGTCGAGCGCGACGCGGAACGCCGCGTCGACCTCGTCGAAGCGCTTCATCTTGCGAGCCTCCCGGTTGAGATCACGTCACCCTCCAGGCTGCGCGGGAAATCCGCTTGTGGTCCGTCATCTGCCCGTTTCGGGTTGACGACGGGCGGTCGACTCGCGCGACGGGCCCGGACACCCCATCTTGTACCCCGTCGCCCATCCTTCATCGAGTCGCTCACACCACTGAGGCCCCATGCTTCGATCCGCACTCCCGCTCCTCGCCGCAGCCGCCCTGCTCCTCCCCGTCGCCTGCACTCCCGCCGATACCGACGGGGCGGACACCGCGGCGTCAGAACCCGCATCCCCCCAGGACGCCTTCTGGGCCAACCTCCAGGGGCTCTGTGAATCGGCCGCGCACGGAGAGCTCCTTCAGGCCCCGGACACGCAGATCGATCCCGACTCCGACCTGCTGGTGCACTTCTGGGAGTGTGGGGACGAGGAGATCCGGTTCCCCCTGCACGTCGACGACAACCGCTCGAGGACCTGGGTCTTCATCCGCCACGACGATCACCTCGAGCTGAGGCACGATCACCGGCACGAGGACGGGACCGAAGAGGACAACACCTGGTACGGCGACACCACGATCGACGAGGGGACCGCCAACCGGCAGGAGTTCGCCTCGATGCGCGGGGAGGTGATCGGAGGCTGGGCCGTCGAGATCGAGCCCGGGGTCCACTTCACCTACGGCACGATGCGAGACCACGAGTTCAGACACCACCTGCGCTTCGACCTGACCCGCGAGGCCGAGCTTCCCCCGATGCACTGGGGCCATGAGACGAGGCCCTCGCAGCGACCGTAGCAAGGGGTTGCTTGCGGAGTGGGAGTTGGGCACCGATACTTGACAGGGTGTCCCCCCTTTGACAAATGGTCCCATGTCTGAAGACCCCTGTGTCCACTGCGGTACCCCGATCCCTGCGGGCAGTCTCTTCTGCCCGCAGTGCGGGGCATCGATGGGAGGATCCCGGCCCGCGGATGCGCCCAGCGGTCCCGAGGGTCTCTGGGCCGCGATCCTCGAGCGACTGAAACGGGCGGTGGCCCCCCGATACGAGGTTCAGAGTCTTCTGGGCTTCGGGGGAATGGCCGGGGTCTACCTGGCGCACGACACCCGGCTGGGCCGCGACGTTGCGATCAAGGTCATGTCGCCCCAGCTCATGACGGATCCGAGCCAGATCGAACGGTTCCGCCAGGAAGCCCGCGCGACCGCCAAGCTCTCGCACGCCAACATCGTGACCATTCACGAGATCGACGAGCGCGAGGGTCTGCAGTACCTGGTCATGGCCGTCGTGAAGGGCGAGCCCCTGGGCAGCATCCTCAAGGCGAGTCCTGATCCCGTGGAGCTGCACCTCGCGATCCGCTGGACACGACAGATTGCCGAGGCGCTGAGCCACGCCCACGGATTCGGGATCGTGCACCGGGACATCAAGCCCGGAAACGTCCTGATCGACCAGGAAGGACAGGCGCTCGTCACCGATTTCGGCATCGCCAAGATGGCCGATGAGCCGGGGCTCACCCGTACGGGGATGCTCGTGGGCACCCCCACGTACATGAGTCCGGAGCAGTGCGAGTCGGGGGAAGTGACCGGGGCCTCCGATCAGTATGCCCTGGGCATCCTCGCCTATCAGATGCTGACGGGGGACCCGCCCTTTTCCGGGGGGACGATGGCGGTGCTCCAGGCGCACCTGAACCAGGCCCCCGAACCCCCTCAGCTTGGTCGTCCGGACTGCCCCGACTGGCTGGCGCATATCGTCCTGACCATGCTCGCCAAGGACCCCGACGAGCGGTGGCCCTCGATGACCGCGCTGGTCGAGGCGATCCGGGCCGAGACCCCCCCGCCGCCGACCGAACCCGAGCGCCCGATGGAGGGTGCCGCGGGGAATCGACCGATCTGGCTACGGCCCCCGGCGCTGATGGGGATGCTCCTCGTCGGCCTGATCGCAGGGGGCGCCTACCTGGGCGGATGGCTGGGTTCGGACCCGGCCCCCGATACGGAACGCCGTGACACACCAGTCGCGGCAGAGCCCCCGGATGCGCCCGGTCTGATTGCGGAGGACGCGGAAGCGTCGGACGATGCCCCCGTGGACGCTGAAGAACTGGCGGCGGAGCCCCCCGAGAGCGAAGAGGATGCGGGCGAGGATGTAGTGGCCGAGGCCCCGACGCCGGCTCCAACCGCAGCCGCCCCGGAGCCCGAGCCTCCCGCTCCGGCACGTGTGCGGATCACCACCGCCCTGCCCGCGGGCGCGCAGGTCACCGCCGAGGGGCCCGGGGGCACCGTTCCGGTGGACCCCGACGGAATGGAGCTGGATCCGGGCACGTGGGTCCTTCGCCTCGAGGCGCCCGGACACCTTCCCATCGAGCATGGTATGACGCTGGAGCCGGGCGATTCGCTGGAGTGGTCCCCGGTGATCGTGGCCGAGGCGGAGCCCGAGCCGCCCGTCGAGGAAACGCCCCCCGAGCCGGTCTTCGACGTGGCAGCGGCCCAGGCGCAGGTCGCCTCGGTGGTCGAGGCCTTCGTGGGCGCCTTCGAGACCCGGGAGATGGCGGCGGTCCTGAGGTACTTTCCCACGGCGTCCGTCGACTGGCAGGACGAGTGGCGGACGCTGATCACCGATCGCCAGAACATCCGCAACCTCGAGACGCGCGCGACCGGTCTCGAGCACACGACGACCACCGAGAGCCGGGCCGAGGTGACCTTCACCCTCGCCTTCCAGTTCACCGACTTTCGGAACCAGCGTCAGTCCCAGGAACACCGGTTCCTGGCACTGCTCACCGGTGAGGGGGACGCCCGGGTCCTGGCTGAACTGACCGCAATTCCCTGATCAGAAGAGGCGCTCGACCCCGATACTCCACACGAACGAGGGACGCATCCCCCCGCTGTTGAGCGGGACGAGCACGTTGGTGATGATGCGGGTGTCTTGCGGGAGGCTGAACTTGGCCCCGATCGACCCATCGAGGCGGTCGTCGCTCATGTTGGAGATGTTCGAGCTTCGCACCGTCCTGCGCTGCGGAACGTCGAACTCGATGTCGCCGGGCAGATCGAAGGCCGCATCCCCCAATGCCCACGAGCCGAGCAGGTCGATCGCCAGGGTGACCGAGGGTGAGACGAGCTGGTCGAATCCGGCCACCATCTGGATCTGGTCAGAAATCTGGTCGGAGCCGAGGAGGGCGACCCCGAGGTTCAGGTGGGGAGAGAAGTTGCCGAGGGTTCCGGAGGCGATCCCCATCGCCCGAAACCCGACCGAGCCCGTTCCATGGAAGTTCTCTTCGCTCCCCGTGGGCAGGCGGACCTCGGCCAGGAGGGCCCCGCCCCATCGCTCCTGCTCGACCGCTCGGTACTTGGCGCGCAGCGAGATGTCTCCCACCCCGATCGACGATCCGCTCGCGGACGCCTGGGCGCTCGAGGTTCCCCCTTCGAACCGGTGCGGCGAGTTCTCGAGCGTCGAGATGATGTCGGCACGGCTCGCTCCGGTGAGCTGACTGCGCACGACCGGGACCGAGGCGGCGAGGTCGAGGGCGTCGGTCATGCCGAAGGCGGCGTAGAAGTTGGTGACCAGCAGGCTCACCGCGAGCGACGAGCGGACCCGGACCACATCGTTCTCGAAGAGGGGATCACCGAAGTCGGGGGAGCCGACGTTCACGTGGGGAAAGGTCAGCTCCAGGTCGTCGATCGGCGTGCCCCTGAGATTCGAGAAGGACAGGCCGGTCACATTGCTGCCGGCCAGGAACACCCCGGTTCCGAGCGTCTGGGCCCGTTCGGCGAAGATCGGACCGGGCGAGATCTCTTCGGAAAGCAGCCGGCCGTCGACGAACCGCACCATGACTCCCCCGTTGGCCGCCGCCGCGGGGACGCCGGTGAGCCCTGCCACGATCGCGGCACGCAGGAAGGCGAGGGTGTTCTGCTCCCCCTGGACGACTTCGGGGATGTAGTGATCGCCATGGTTTCGTTCGAGGTCGGCCTCGAGACAGAGCGCCTGTCCGCAGTCACCGAAGGTGAACAGGTCCCCGAAGCGCTCGGTCAGCGTCTGGGCATCGGCCGTGGCCGGAAGGATCAGAAGCAGCGAGGCCACGAGAAAGGAGACTGCGAGACGGTGGGGCGACATGGGACCTCCCGGGGCTGTGGGGTACTGGAGCGGGAGGGGTCGGACGAACGGCTCGGGGTCGGCACGTTCTCCTCCCGAACCCCAGAATACCTCTCCGGCACCGTTCGGGCCAGAGGATGTGCCCCTCAGCCTCGGGGGCCGCCCGCCATCCCACCTCGCACGTATCGGCCTCCCAGGGCGAAGACCAGCGTCATGAGGGCGGCGAGGACGACGCCGAGCGCCGCAGCCGCCCCGAAGTCGAAGGCGCGAAGCTGCGAGAGGATCTCGATCGAGATGGGGCGGGAGCGGTGCGTGTAGAGGAGGATCGAGGAGACGAACTCGCCCAGCGCGGCGACCCAGGCCAGAAGCCCCCCCGCCATCAGCCCGGGGAGGACGAGGGGAGCTGCGATACGGCGCATGGTGGTGAACTGGCCGGCGCCCAGGGAGTGCGCGGCCTCGTCGAGCGCTGGATCGTACTGGCGGAAGGAGGCCATGGCCGCCTGGGCGACGAGGGGGATGTTGCGAATGAAGTACGCCAGGGGGAGGATCCAGAAGGACCCGACCAGGAGGATCCGCCCGAACCAGGGCTCGTTGGCCGAGAAGGTGGTGGCCAGGGCGATCGCGATCACCGTCCCCGGCAGCGCCCAGGGAAGCATCGTCAGCGTCAGCAGCGATCCCTTGCCCCGGAACCGGCCCCGCACCAGGAGATAGGCGATCAGGAAGCAGACGACCAGGTTGGCGGCGGTGGCCAGGGTGGCCATCTGCAGGGAGTTCCAGACTGGAACCCAGAGCTGGGGGCTCGTGAACAGACTGCGGTAGTTGTCGAGGGTGTACCGGGTCGGGAGGATCTGGACGGTCCACGCGCCCTCGGGCACGAAGGAGACGAGCAGGAGGGTCAGGTGCGGGAGGAGGAGGACCAGGACCGCGCCGACCCCCGCGACCGGGATCAGCCGGCGTGCCCACACCGACCGGATCGCGCGGCGCGCGGCGCCGACCCCCTTGCCCACCGCGTGGAATTCGCGCCCCCGCTCGAAGCGGCGCAGCAGGTAGAGGAAGAGGAGCGAGGCCGAGGCCAGGACCACGGTCTCGACCATCGCCATGGTCAGCTCGCCGCTCATCTTGCTGTTGAAGATCTGGGTGGTGAGCACGCGGAAGCCGCCCCCGAAGATGTAGGGGGCCGAGAAGGACGCCATCGAGGTCATGAAGACGAGGACGGATGCCGCCAGGAGCGAGGGGGTGAGCATGGGGAGGGTCACCGTCCGGAAGGTCCTCCACCGACCCGCTCCCAGCGATTCGGCCGCCTCGATCGCCGAGGCGTCGAGCCGCGCGAGCCCCGCCGCCGTGAAGAGGTAGAAGTAGACATACATCGAGTAGGCGTGGACCAGGAGGATCGCCCAGCCGCCCACCAGTCGCCACGGGGGGCGCTCCAGGCCCAGCCCCGCCTGCACCAGCCGGGTGAAGATCCCGCTCTCGCCGTAGAGGAAGAGGAAGGCGATGACGCCGACCAGGGGCGGCAGGAGGACGGGCAGCGCCGCAAGCGCGCCGAGCACGGTGCGGCCGGGAAAGTCGTAGCGGGTGAACAGAAAGCCCAGCGGGATCCCGATCAGCGCCGAGAGGAGGACGCTCCCCAGGCTGATCCAGAGGCTCCCCCAGAGCGCCTCGAGTTCGGCGCGGCTGGTGAAGAAGGTGCGGTAGCCGTCGAGCGAGAAGGCCCCCTCGATCCAGATCGAGTCGCCCAGGACGAACAGGTGCGGGTAAAGGATCAGCCAGAGGAGGATCCCGAAGACCGGCAGGACCAGCCAGAGCGAGGTCGCGCGCTTCACTCTTGGATGGGGGGGAAGGCGGGGAGATCCGCATCGGGCCGCGGCCGGAGCCAGGCTGGCTCCCCCACCCGGGGGCCGGGCCCGCGGTGGGCGACCTCGAGGTCGAGGGCGCCGACCTCGATCCGGTAGAGGGTGAGGGGCCCGCGGAAGCGCCGGTCGCGCACGACGCCGCTGAGTTGGGCGTCGGCCTCTCCGGTGAACTCGAGCTCCTCGGGGCGAATCAGCAGGTCGCCGGGCTCGTCGCGTCCCGGGAGGAGGGCGGCCGGCACGAAGTTGGCCCGTCCCATGAACCCGGCCACGAAGCGGTCGGCGGGGGCCTGGTAGAGGTCCGCGGGAGTCCCGATCTGGCAGAGCCGGCCCGCCCGCATCACCGCGATCCGGTCCGAGAGGTCGAAGGCCTCTTCCTGGTCGTGGGTGACGAAGAGCGCGGTCATCTCGAGCTCCTTGACCAGCCGGCGGAGCTCAGTCCGGGTCTGCACCCGAAGCGCCTGGTCCAGATTCGAGAGGGGCTCGTCCAACAGGAGGAGGGGGGGCTCGATCGCCAGGGCGCGGGCCAGGGCGACGCGCTGCTGCTGGCCGCCCGAGAGGGCCTGTACCGCCCGATCCTGGTAGCCGGCCAGATCGACCCGGGCCAGGGAGCTTCGGACCCGCTCGGCGATCTGATCGCGCGGGCGGCCCCGGCTCTTCAGCCCGAAGGCCACGTTCTCGAAGACGTTCAGGTGCGGGAAGAGGGCGTAGTTCTGGAAGACCATTCCGAAGCCCCGCTTCTGCGGGGTCTCGGACGAGACCTCGCGGCCCCGGAAGTGGATCGAGCCCTCGTCCGGGCTCTCGAAGCCGGCGATGAGCCTGAGGGCCGTGGTTTTTCCGCACCCCGAGGGACCCAGGAGGGTGACGAACTCCCCCGCCTCGATGCCGAGGGTGAGTTCATCGACGGCGGTGACCTCTCCGAACCGGCGAGTGACCGCGGTCAGTTCGAGGATCATTCCTGGTAGCCCTGCGCCTGCCC
>SLBA01000103.1 GCA_007126575.1 Gemmatimonadota bacterium
AGATTCCCCGAGGGAAACCAGTCACGCAGGGGGCCCCCGACCAGGTGGATCGGGAGGAGGGCCAGGAGAACGAAGGCCGAGAGGGCCAGGAGGACGACCCCGAGGATCTCACGCTGCTGCTCCGGCTTCACCATCGACGACTCCCGGGCTCCGCTCTGTCCCGCCCCCCGGATCCCCCGGCGACGTTCAGGAGGACTCCTTCGCCGTCCGGATCATGCGGTCGTGCATTTCGGGAATCAGCGCATGGCGATCCCGATCGGCACAGACCTCGAGGTCCGGGTCGAGGCCGATCCCGACCAGGGCAGCTCCCGCCGCGGTCCTGCGCAGGAAGAGGGGGTCGGCCGGGAAGGCGTCGGCAAAGGCGAGCGACGCACGCCCCTGGTCGTTCAGCTCGAGTTCGGGAACCTCGCCGTGGAGCCCGGATCCGATCCCCTGGAGGATCAGTCCGGCGCACAGGGCGTCGTCGAGCGAGAACGCCCCCTCCTTCCCGGCACAGATCAGCGTCAGCGCATCGGCTGCGAGCGCTTCGCGAGTGATGGCCGAGAGGTTGAGCAGCGAGCCCGCCAGGACCCGTTTCGCCCCCTGCGCGGCCAGGAAGGCGCGCGTGCCGTTGGTGGTGGTCATCACCAGCCGTCGGCCCTCGACCGCCTCCGGGGTGAACTCCCTGGGGGAGTTGCCCAGGTCGAAGCCCTCGACCTTGAGTCCCTTTCGCTCGCCACAGAGGAGGGTGTCCTCGCGCCCCAGCGAGTTCGCCAGCCGGATCGCCTCCTCGGTGGAGTGGGTCGGATAGATCGCGCGGGCCCCGGAGGCGAGCGCCTGGACGATGACGGTGGTCGCCCGGATCACGTCGATCACCACGGCGGTGCGACCCTGGTAGTCCCGGCCCTCGGCCTCGGCAGCCGAAAAGTAGACGTCGACCCTCATGCCTTGCCGGCCTCGGACCGCTCGAGCAGGAAGCGCTCCACAAAACGGGTGTCCACCTCGCCCCGCTGGAACCGTTCGTCCTGGACCAGCTCCGCCAGGAAGGGGATCGTCGTCTTGATCCCCTCGATCACGAAGGAGTTGAGCGCGTAGCGGGCCCGCACGAGCGCCTCCTCGCGGGTGCTTCCACTCACGATCAGCTTGGCGAGCAGGGAGTCGTAGTACGGGGGCACCATGTACCCGTGGTAGGCGTGCGTGTCGAGCCGGACCCCCGGTCCCCCGGGGGGGTGGAAGGCCGTGATCCGACCGGGAGAGGGCCGAAACGCGTGGTCCGGGTCCTCGGCGTTGACCCGGAACTCGATCGCGTGACCACGGAGCTTGAGCGGCTCGTCGGGAAAGGAGAGCGGCTGGCCCGCGGCCACCTGAATCTGCTCCTTGACCAGGTCGAAGCCCGTCACCACCTCGGTGACCGGATGCTCCACCTGGATCCGTGTGTTCATCTCGATGAAGTAGTAGGATCCGTCCTCGTCGAGGAGGAATTCCACGGTGCCCGCCCCCACGTAGTCGATCGCCTCGGCCGCCCGGGTGGCCGCTTCACCCATCGACGCGCGCAGCTCGGGGGTGAGCGCGGGAGACGGGGACTCCTCGACCAGCTTCTGGTGCCGCCGCTGAAGCGAGCAGTCCCTCTCCCCCAGGTGCACCACCCGTCCCTGCTGGTCCCCGAAGACCTGGATCTCGACGTGCCGCGGCTTCAGCAGGCACTTCTCGAGGTACACGGTGGGATCGCCGAAGGCGGCGCGGGCCTCGTTGCGCGCCGCATCGAAGTGGCGGGGGAAGGTCTCGCGGTCCGGAGCGACCCGCATCCCCTTCCCTCCCCCCCCGGCCGAGGCCTTGATCATCACCGGATAGCCGATCTGGTCGGCGAGCTCCCGCGCGGATTCGACATCGGCGACGGGACCGTCCGAGCCGGGGACGGTGGGCACCCCGGCCTTGCGCATCATGTCGAGCGCGGTGGCCTTGTCGCCCATCGCCCGGATCTGGTCCGGGGTGGGTCCGATGAAGGTCAGGTTCGACTTCTGGCAGATCTCCGAGAACTCGGCGTTCTCGGCCAGGAACCCGTAGCCCGGATGGATCGCCTCCGCGCCGGTGATCTCGGCGGCGGCGATGATCCGGGGGATGTTCAGGTAGGACTCGGTCGAGGATGCGGGACCGATGCACACCTCCTCCCCCGCGAACCGGACATGCAGCGACTCCCGGTCCGCCTCCGAGAAGACGGCGACGGTCTCGACGCCGAGTTCCTGGCACGCACGAATGATTCGAAGGGCGATCTCGCCCCGATTTGCGATGAGGACCTTCTTGAACACCGCGGCCTTCCCCTTCCTTGAGTCTACGGAGACGCGCTTCGCGTCAGTGGCGTCCGGAGTTTCGTCGCGGCCGGGGTCAGGCGGGTTGAATGCGGAACAGCACCTGGCCGTATTCCACCGGCTCCCCGTTCTCGACACAGACCTCGCGAACGGTGCCCTCGACCTCGGCCTCCAGCTCGTTCATGAGCTTCATCGCCTCGATGATACAGAGAACATCGCCCTTCGATATCCGCTCGCCCTTCTCGGTGAAGGCATCCGCGTCCGGAGACGGGGACCGGTAGAAGGTGCCGACCATCGGCGAGGTGATGTCGACCAGATTCGAATCCGGTACCGACCCTTCCGCGTTGCCAGCCGCCTCCGATTCCGCCGCCCTGGGCGCCGGGTTCGAACTCGACGCCGCGGAGGGTGCCGGATTCGAGGGCTGGGCCACCGCGGGAGGGGCGGAGTAGACCATCGGGGCTCCGGAGCCATCGGGGGTCTTCGCCAGTCGGATCCGCGTTCCCCCCCGCTCGATCTCGATCGAGTCGAGACTGCTCTCATCCATCGAACGGATCAGCTTTTCTACGAATTCCAGATCAATCATCAGACTCGCTCCAGGTACTTGTCTTCGCGGCGATCCACTCGGAGAACCTCTCCCTCTTCGATGAACAGCGGCACCTGAATGACGGCACCGGTCTCCAGGGTGGCGGGCTTGGAGCCCCCCTGCGCGGTATCACCACGTACCCCGGGATCGGTCTGGGTCACCTTGAGTTCGACGAAGGCGGGCAGCTCGACCGAGATCACCTTTCCGGCGTGCACCAGGCCCTCGCACTCCATGTTCTCCTTCAGGTACTTGAGTTGCTCCTCTCCGATCAGCTCGCCCGAGATCGGAATCATCTCGAAGGTCTGCTGATCCATGAAGAAGTACAGCTGTCCGTCGGTGTAGCTGTAGTTCACCGGTCGGCGCTCGAGCCGCACGTCCGTCACCTTCTCTCCGGCCCGGAAGGTCTTGTCGACCACCTGGCCCGTGAGAACGTTCTTGAGCTTCGTGCGAACGAAGGCGCCCCCCTTTCCGGGCTTCACATGCTGGAAGTAAGTGATGGTCCACAGGACGCCGTCGATATCCAGGACCATTCCGTTTCGAAAGTCGGACGTTGAAGCCATGGGTGTTGATTTCCCTCGTGAAAGGTGCCGGCGTGTCGGACCGGGCGTGTGTCGGTTCCGTTGGACTCGATGCGGGGCCGGAGACGATCAGTCCCGCAGGTGCGCGTAGAGCCCCCTCAGCCCCAGAAGATAGCTTTCGGAGCCGAATCCAAAAACCACCCCGGTCGCGACGTCCGCGAGAAAGGAGTGGTGCCGGAAGGGCTCCCGAGCCTTCGGGTTCGACAGATGGACTTCGACGAAGGGCCGATCCACCGCCAGAAGCGCGTCGCGCAGAGCGACCGAGGTGTGGGTCAGCGCCGCGGGATTCACGAGAAAGCCGTCGACCCGGTCTGCAACGGCCGCAATCCAGTCGAGAATCCTTCCCTCGTGGTTCGACTGGAAGACCTCGAGGCCGGCCCCGAGCTCCTCGGCCAGTGCGGTGAGAGCGGTGTCGATGTCCTCCAGGCTCCGGGTCCCGTAGAGTTCGGGCTCCCTGCGTCCCAGCAACGCCAGGTTCGGGCCGTGGATCACCCCGATCCTCACGATCGAAGTCCCCTCAGCCAATCCTGGAAGTCGTCGAGTCCACCCTCTCCACCCTCGACCGCGGCCGGGTCGGGGTCCGGGGAGGCCGATCCGGGCTCCCCGTCATCGGGATCCGCCGCAGCGCCGCCGGGTGCGAGGGCCTCGATCGGAACCGTCTCCGGATCGAGCGCCTCGATGGGGATGGCACCGGGCTCCCATGCGCGCAGGTCGCCCAGGTAGTCGGCGATCGACCGACCCTCAGGCGCCGGAGCGGTCTCATCGGGCGACTCCTGATCCTCGGGATGCTCGGCCCGGTTCCAGGCGAAGGGAGTCGACATCTCGAGCGAGGGGTCCTCGTCGGTCTCGTCCGTCCATTGTGGCGCTCGCTCCTCCGACTCCAGCTCCTCCGACCCCGGCTCGTCCGGCTCCAGCTCCTCGGCCGTCTGCTCCTCGAGCGTCTGCTCCTCGGTGGGTCGGTCGACCTCGCTCCGGATCTCCTCGAGTCGCTGACGGAGGGCCTCGTCGCCGGGGCTTCGACGCACCAGCTCCTCGTAGACCTCGATCGCCCGAACCGAGAGCCCCTGCCGAAAGTAGAGCTCGCCGAGGGTGCGGGTCACTGTCGGAGAGTCATCGGAGGGGCCTGCTTCCGGTGCCGCAGGCTCCGCGGAGTCCGGCAGCTCGGGCTCCAGCTGATCGGAGTCCGGAGGAGGCAGCTCTCCCGAGGGTTCTCCCTCGAGGACGACCTCCCGATCGGCATCGGAGAGCGCGGACGATCCGGTGCCCGGGGACCATCCCGCGGCGTCCGGGATCGGCGAGCCTCGCTCCGTCTCCAGCAGCGCCTCGGGCGAGAGCTCGGGATCGGAGAGTGTGCCGTCCCCGGCCTCGAGCTCGTCCACTAGAAGGGGGTCCTCGTCGTCGGCCGGGATCTCCTCATCAGCCGTGGGCTTTTCTTCCCAGGCCAGGTCGAAGGGGTCTCCCGCGGACGGATCCTCCTCTTGGGACAGCGTCACCGCCCCGAAGTCGTCGATGCGGAAGTCGTCGTCCGGGTCGGTGGCCACGGACTCCGTGTCGGCATCGAGGTCGCCGCGGATGTCGTCCACGATGTCGTCCCGAAGATCGGACTCGGGGCCGTCGGGATCGAGCTCTTCGTACTCGGGGCCCGGCGCGGGGTCCGCGTCGAAGCCGGACTCGACCTCGGTGTCGGGCTCGGCCGCCATAGCCGCCTCGGAGCTGCGGGTCGAGCCGGAGGGCGCATCCATCTCGAGTCGGGTGATCCGGCTCTCGAGATCGTCGTATTCGGGATTCGACGCCAGCGCCCGACGGAACGCGTCGAGAGCCTCGCGGGGCTTCCCATCGGCCTCCAGGACTTCTCCGAAGAGACGGAGGCCCGCGGCGTTGTCCCCGTCGATCTCGAGAAGCCGCTCGACCGACGACCGGAATGCCTCGTCGTCGCCCCGGGCCCGGTGTACGCGCGCGGCGATCAGGTGGCCGGAGGTGAAGTCCGGAATCCGACCCAGTCCATCCTCGAGAAGGGCGTGCGCCTCGTCGAGGTCTCCCTTTCTCAGGTAGGCGTCCGCGAGGGGCGCGAAGGCGCGTCCCTCCGGGTCCCGTTCGGACCAGAAATGGGCTCGAAGGGTCCGGATCTCGTTTTCGAGGGCCTCAGACAAGGGCTCGACTCCCGGAGCTTGGGTCGGTTTCGTGGAGCGGGCGCGTGGGCCTCTTCGGCCATCGCGAACAGGACGAAATGGTCGCGGAACGCCTCTGCACCCTGAAGAGAGGTATCGCGGCAAGATACCCGTGCCCGGAACCGGGTGTCAACGAGCGGGGGTATCACCAACATATCGGACTTCTTCGCAGCGGGTGGATCCACACCCCTCGACGGACCCTTCGAGTACCGCTCCGGCGGTTGAGAGGGGCTCGCGGGTCCGTTAGCTTAGGGTTTCCCTTCCGGCATGGGTGGATTCCGCTCCTCCCGCCGGGATCGACGTTCGCGCCGGGCAGGAGGAATGTGGCGCCATGATGCGGCAGATGCGACAAAACACGAAGATCATCATGCTGGTGACGGCGCTTGCGTTCGTCGCCCTCATGGTCTTCGAATGGGGAATGGACATGAGTGGCCAGACCGCCGGTGGCGATCTGGGCCGTGTCGGCAGCACCACGGTGACCCCTCAGATGTACCAGCAGGTCCAGACTAATATCCGGGACCAGGTGCAGAGGTCCCAGGAGGACCCGATCTCCCCTGCCCAGCAGAGAGAGATCGACGACCTCGCCTGGAATCAGGTGGTCAACCAGATCCTGATCCAGATGGAGCTCGAGAACCGGGGGATTCGGGTAACCGATGACGAGATCATTCAGGCGGCACGGTTCTCGCCCCTTCCCGAATTCCGGGAAGACCCCCAGTTCCAGGACGAGGACGGTCGGTTCGATTTCGATCTCTACCAGCAGTTTCTCGCCCAGCAGATGCAGATGAACCCGATGCTCCGGCAGGAGCTCGAGCGGTACTATCGGGAAACGATTCCGCGCGAGAAGCTGCTTCGACAGGTGACGGCCGGGATCTATGTTTCGGACCGCGAGCTCTGGAGAGACTTCCGCGACCGGAACGAACGCGTCGACGTGCGGTTCATCGCACTCTCTCCGCAGAACCTGGTCGCCGACGACGAAGTCACCGTGACCGACGATGAGGTGCAGCAGTACTATCGTCAGAACGAGGAGAGCTTCCGGGTCCCCGCGAGTGCCGATGTGCGGTACACGTACCTGGACCAGGCGCCCACGGCCGCGGACTCCGTCGCCTCGCGCGACGTCGCGGTGAGCATCCGCCAGGAGATCCTCGACGGAGCCCCCTTCGCGGAACTCGCCCAGCTCGAGAGCGTCGATCGCGCCTCGGCCCAGCAGGGCGGCGAGATGGAGCCCTTCTCCGAAGGCGAACAGGACCCCGCCATCGAGGAGGTCGCCTTTTCGATCCCGATCGGGGAGCTCAGTGAGCCGATTCGCGGAGAGGCGGGCTTCCATATCATCGAAGTCCTTTCCCGGGAGGACGGTCAGGTTCGCGCGCGGCAGATCCTCATCCCCTTCGAGCGCAGCACCGAATCGGAGATCGAACTCCTGACGATGGCCGACTCCCTGGAAGCCCTCGGTCGGAACCTGACCGTGCAGCAGGCGGCGGCCGAAATGAACCTTCCGGTCATGGAGGGTGAGCTCACCCAGGACTTCGCGGTCCTCGCCGGCGTCGGTGTCGCGATCGAAGGCGAGGAGTGGGTCTTCGAGGATCGCGAGGGCGTGGGCGCCGTGAGCCCGGTCTTCGAGACCGAGGACGCCTTCTACATGCTGGAGATCCTTTCGGAGTCCCCGGCACGAACCCTCTCGCTCGACGAGGTCCGCGACGAGATCCGTGAAACGCTGCGGGCCTCCAAGAAGGCGGAGCGGACCCTCGAGCTCGCCCGCGGATACGTCTCGGAGGTTCGGGACGGGTCGGTGACCTTCGAGGAACTCGCCGAGCGCGAGGGCTTCTCGGTCACCCAGACGGGCATGTTCAGCCGGATGGAAAACGTGTCCGGGCTGGGCCAGGCCAACGCGGCGATCGGCGCGGCGTTCGGGAGCTCGGTCGGCGGGATCGCCGGTCCGGTCCGGCGCGGAGACCAGGTGCTCGTGATGCAGGTCCTCGATCGCGAGGAGGCCAGCCGCGAGGCATGGGAGGCCCAGAAGGATCTCCAGCGGGCCCAGCTGACCGCCCAGATGCGCCAGCAGCGACTTCAGCTCTGGCTCGAGGGGCTTCGCGAGACCGTTCGCGTGGTCGACGCCCGGGCGGAGTTCTACCGCCAGGTCGAGGAAGCCTCCGACGGACCGCAGATCCCGATGTTCTTCTGATCCGGAGCTGACACCGACCGGGCCAGGCCGTCATTCGGCCCCCCGTCGGAGGTCACGGCAAGGAAAAAGGGCACCCTCCTCGCGGGGGGTGCCCTTCTTTCATGCCGGTCGACTCCGTGCCGGTCGATCCCGACGCCCTTCGAAAGCCCGCTCCGTGGGGAGCTCGAACGACGTGGTCGAGTGACGCCGCCTTCCGCGGCCCGCACCTACTTCGACGTCGTCAGGCGGCGCGGCTCTCCGTTGTTCTCGTCGTCGGACGAGGAGTCGTCATCCTTGCCCTTCCGATCCGACGATCGATCCTCCGGAAGCTTCATCTCGCCCTCGAGCTCCCGAAGCGAACCCTTGAACTCGCGGATTCCCTTCCCCAGCGAGGACCCGATCTCGGGCAGGCGCTTCGCGCCGAACAGGAGGAGGACCACCAGGAAAATCAACACCAGCTCGGGCATTCCAAGGCCACCAAACATTGTCTATCTCCTCCCTCAAAGGGGAACGTGCCGCATCAGATCAGAGACCTGGAGACCGTCGCGACGAGCGCGATGCCGACCAGGGTCAGAACATTGAGACTCAGGACCAGAGGCCCGAGTGTGATCGCGACGGCGACCAGGTCCAGGTGAAAGGGACCCAGCGAGGCCGCAACCGAAGTGATGAGAAAATCCCGGGCCGCGCTGTCCGGGAGGAAGAGCTCACTCAAACGTGAGAGCAACCCGCCCAGAAAGAGCCCGAGGATCAGGATCCAAACGGCCCTCGAGCTGCCGCGTCTTCGATTGTCCAGCAGGTTGCTCACGTACTCACTCTCCCAATCCCTGGTGTGTGGGTGTGTGCTTTCCCGGGTCGGACGTCTTCAACGACTTCGTTCGATCGCGTAGGCGATCGCGGCGCGCAGGGCATCCATCGCCTCGCCCTCGGCCCCGACCTCATCGAGGGCCGCCTCGGCCTGATCGGCGTAGAATCGAGCCCGGCCCCGCGCGTACTCGAGCCCCCCGGACTCCCGCACGATGGCGACGATCTCTTCGATCTCGTCGTCGGAGGGGTCGAGCAGGGTGAAGAAACTCCGAATTCGATCCCGCCCCGCGTCGTCGACCACCCGCAGGGTTTCCACCAGGGGAAGTGTCACTTTTCGCTCCCGGAGATCGTGCCCGACGGGCTTTCCGGTGACCGCCTCGGAGCCCTCGTAGTCAAGAAGGTCGTCGGCCACCTGGAAGGCCATCCCCAGCGCCTGGCCATAGCGCCGAAAGGCCTCCCTCCACCGCTCCACCCCCACCACCGCCCCCATTTCGCACGCGGCCGCCATGAGCGACGCCGTCTTGCACGAAATCAGACGCGTGTAGTCATCTTCATCGAAATCGAGAGCGTCGTAGGAGGTCAGCTGTCGCAGCTCCCCGACGCTCATCTCGTTGGAAGCCCTGGCCAGCGACCGGATCGCCTCGAGGCGTCCGAGTCGAGCCAGCTCCATCACCGAGCGGGAGTACAGGTAGTCGCCGGTGATCACGGCGACCTGATGCGACCACAGGTGATTCACCGTCGGCATGCCCCTGCGGAGGACCGAATGATCCACCGCATCGTCGTGGACGAGCGTCGCCAGATGAACGAGCTCCACCACGGCCGCGAGGGAAACCGCGTCGTCGTGAGGCCTCCCACCCACTTCGTTGACGAGCAGAAGAAGGGTCGGTCGAAAGAACTTCCCCCGCATCCGGAGGAGAACGTCGTTGACCTCCTCGATCATGTCGAAGTCGCTCAGGACGATTCGTTGAATCTCGTCCATCACCCCGTCAAGCCGAGCCTTGACCGGCTCCTGAATCGGAACCAGGCGGGAGGTGGCGGAGGGCGGCGCAGTGATGGCGTGACTCATGATTCCGACCGGGGCGGAGGATAAACCGGGAGCAGGAACGTCATCGAAGCCCCCTGAGACGCTCCGTGACATCCTTGAAGTTGATATCGAGGGAGAAGACCTTCTCATAGAACTCCCTCGCATCGTCGGGGTTCCCGGCCCGCTCGTGCGCCGCGGCCAGGTAGTAGTAGATCCCGAGCAGGTCATCCTCGATCGGACGCGAGAGGTCGAGCGCCCGGGAGAGAACCCGGACGGCCATCTTCGGCTCGTCCTTGTCGAGGAAACACTGCCCCATCATCTCGATCGCGCCCAGATGGGTGGGCTGCGCACGCAGCGCCGCCTGAAACATCGAGATCGCCTCGTCCAGGAGCCCCATCTCCTTGTAGGCGGCCCCAAGATCGTACCGTGAGCTGCTGTCCTCATGATCCAGATTCCGGGCCACCTTCTTCTTGAAGTCCGAGAGCATGCTCGCGAAATCCATCCCTTCATCGCCACTCGGTTCGTGTCCGGGCGCGACCCAGCGCGTGGTCCCGACCTCGTCGTCGTCGAGGATCATCGCCCCGAGGTCGACGAAGCTCTCGGTCGGCGGGGTCTCCGGCTCGGGGGTGGAAGCCGGGCCCGGCTCCTCCGAACCGTCGTCGGGGGCTGCGAAGGAGTCCTCGACTTCGAGTTCGATCTCCTGCTCCTCAGACGCCTCGAGATCGACCGGATCCGCGTCGAAGCCGACCGGCTCGACCGAGCGCCCGAGGGCGTCGAGGGCGACCGGGTGGCTCGGGTCCAGCTGAAGCACCTGCTCGTATACCGATGCGGCCTTCTCCATCGAGCCCGAGCGTGCCAGCGCACCGGCGAGTCCCACGAAGGCGGAGAGGAGGAGGCCCCGGTCGTTCGTTCGATAGGCGAACTCCACCAGCTCCTCGTGCCGATCGGGGTCGTCGGGGTCGGCCGCGATGCGCTCCCGGATTCCTTCGAGGGAGTCCACCTCTCCCTCATCGGCGGCGGTGTCCTCCGCCGTCCCGAAGTCGAACTCGTCGTCGGCGCCCAGAAGGGGGAGCGGGTCCGCGGATTCCGGAACCTCGTCCTCGTCCTCCTCGGCGTCCAGCTCCTCGGTCGCCACCTCGCCGGGCTCGATCGCGCCGAACTCGAAGTCCCCTCCGGTGGCCTCGAACCCCTCTACCGGAGACGCCCCCGGCTCCTCCTCGACCTCGTCCTCCTCGATCCCGGTCGACTCCACTCCGAGTTCCGGCTCCGGCGCGTCATCGGCCAGGTGAAACTCGTCGAACTCCTCTTCGAAGTCGCCGCCGAAATCGTCGGCGAGCCCTTCCGCGGGCTCCACATCGATCACCTCGTCCTCGGAGAGGCCCGTCTCGCCGAGCCCCGTGGACTCGAAGGCGTCCAGCCCGGTGAGGTCGACGTCCTGCTCATCGAGCCCGTCGCTCGTCTCTTCGGGAGGCGCATCCGCAGCCGGAAATCGCACCCCGGGATCGATCGACCGGATCCGCTCCGCGAGTTCTTCGGAGCGATCGGCGGCATCGGCCCGCTCCAGGACCTTCCAGGCATGCAGCAGATGAGGGATCCCTTCGTCCTCGCGCTCCGACGAGACCAGCTGCTCCCCGAGGAAGACCCGGGTCTCGACGTCGTCGGGGATCAGGGTGACCAGTTCGGCCAACGCCTCGAGCGCCACCTCGCGCTCGCCTCGAGCCTCCATCATTTCGGCATACGTCAGATAGCTCTGGCGCGCGTCGACCACGAACCCCTGCTTCGCCCGAATCTCCCCCATGCGACGGAAGATCTCGGGACGACCGGGCGCGTTGCGGATCATCTTGCGGCAGATGGCGATCGCATTGTTGGGCAGCTCCGACTCCAGGTAGAGGTCGATCGCCTCGTCGTACGTCTCGATCGCGGCATCCAGGTCACCGTTGCGCACCTGGAGGTCCGCCATCCGGTTCAGGAGGGCGATGTCCGGCTCCTCGGCCTCCTCGAGCGCGTCGGCGGCTCGCCGGTAGAGGGAGAGGGCCTTGCCCCATTCCTCGGCCAGCTCGTGCTCTCTCGCCTGCTGCTTCAGGGTGTCGATCTTCATCGGGTTTCGTCCCGCTCCCCGGAGCCCGAAAGCTCCTCGGAGAGTCGTGTGAGTTCGTCGTTCAGTGCGGTCGGAATCGCGTCGACCGAAGCTCGCGCAGCCTCGAGCACCCGCTCGGCAGCCGCTTTCAGGCGTGCAACGCGATGCTCCGCCACCCGAGAGGATAGAACCTTTGGGGGTGTCCGGTCCAGCGTCGCCAGCCGATCGGCACCAGCCCGGGCAACCAGTTCGTCGGGGCACATGCCGATGATTTCCGTTCCCGCCAGCCGCCCCCCTTCGGCCTCGACCCTCTCCTCGATCCGTCGGAACACCGCGAAGGCATCGCGCCGACCGGCGTCCTCCAGGTTCATCGAGATCTGCATCCGACCCTGATGGGGCAGCTCCAGCCCGAGCGTTCGAAGCCCCGGGATGCCTCCCCGGCTGCCCCGCAGCTCGGCCGCGATCCGCTTCAGCGCGCCCGCATCCAGTCCGTCGACATCGATGTTCCAGGCCAGAAGCAGGGGCCTCGCGCCGACGCAGGTGACCCCCGCGGTCGGGTGTACCCGGATCCCCGGAGTGAGGTCGGGGCCCGGGTGCCGGGTCCTTCCCGATCCCGGGTGCGCGTCGGCCACCAGAGCCTCGAATCCCCCTCTGCGAAGGTCGGCCAGTCGTCGCCCCGGAGGCGTCGATGCTTCGCCGTAGAAATATATGGGGACCCCCACCTCGTCGGCGATGCGGGCCCCCACGCGACGGGCCGAGCGGATCGCGTCCGACATGTCGAGTCCGGAGATCGGAACGAGGGGGAGGACGTCGAGGGCGCCGATTCGAGGGTGGACCCCTTCGTGGTCACGCAGGTCGATCGCACCCACCGCCCATCGGGCCAGCGCGACCGCCGCCGACTCCACGTGAGCTGGCGAGCCGATGAAGGTGACCACCGAACGGTTGTGGTCCGGATCCGAGGAGTAGTCGAGGACTTCCGCACCCTCCCCGGCCACGAGCTCGACGCATCGCTCCAGCAACGCCGTATCCCGCCCGAAACTGAGGTTGGGCACCGCCTCCAGGACGGGCATCATAGGCCCGGAGTATAGCGTCCGGGCGAAGTGGGCACAACAAGATCATGCGCCTGACCGCACCCCCGGCACCGGCACCCCCGCTTCGCTCAACGCGCCGAGCGCTCCCCGACCGTCGAGAGCGCCGGGTTCCCGGGCTGAAGTTGAAACGCCCAGTCGAAGAGCGCGATCGCCCCGTCCTGCGCAAAGCCGACATGGGTGACCCGTATGACACCGTAGTTCCACTGCCCGCCACTCGCGGGAACGCGCAGGACATAGCTGTATCCCGGGGTCATCGCGAGATCCCCCTGGTGGTAGCCTCCACCCGGGGCGAACCGGAGGTCGGTGCACCCGGCATCGGCCGCCGGGCCGCATCGAAGGGCCGTGGTGGCGAAGGCCTCGCCGTGCACTTCGACCCCCGGGCCGGGCACGAGCCACCAGCCCTCGCTGTCGACTTCCATTCGGAAGTGCCGATCGCCGCTGGCGCCCGGAACGATCGGATCGGTCGCCTCGGCCTCCTGGAAGCGGAACCCGGAAAGCGCCGGGCGATCCTCGAAGGCGTAGATGAACTCTCCGTGAAAGTCGGGTCGCGGCGTTCCCTCGGCCAGGGCGCTGCCACCACTCTCATGGCCGAGATCATCGACCGAGGTCACGAAGTATCCGTAGGTGCTCCCATTTTCGACCAGCAGGTCCAGGAACCCCTCGGAGTCGGTCTCGCCGAGAAAAACGACCTGGCCGTCCCCGCCCTCGAGGTACACCCGGTAGAAGGCGAAGTCGTCGGCCGATCTAGCGAGGTCATCCCACGTCAGGAAGATCGCGTTGTCGAGGGGGACCGCGTCGATGCTCCCCGGTGCGGGGGGAGCCACCGGCTGCGGAACGAAGACCTCGACGGCGAAGTCGCTCGCCGTCTCCGACCCGCTCCGTGTGTCGAACGAAGCCACGTAATATTCGTAGCTTCGGCCCGGACTCAGGTTGATGTCGGAGTAGGAGCACAGGCCGTCGCGGCAATTGCTCACCTCGGCGACCAGGTAGTAGTCCCGATCCGTGGTCCGCTTCGCGTAGACGCGAAAGGCTTCCCCGTCCCACCCCGAGTGCAGCTCCCACTGGAGGTTCACGGCCTGCGCGTAGTACCAGACCTGCAGATCGACCGGTGGGGCCGGACCGGCCCCCGACCACGTGCTTCCGACCTCGTCACATCCGGCCGCGACGATGGCGAGTGCGGGGAGCAGGATCGCCCTGCGGATTCGACGGGTGAAGCTCGGGCTCAACATGGTTCGACTCCTTCGAAGCGGGCGAACTCGCACGGGGACTCCTGGTCGGCCTTCCGGCGGAAGCCCTCTGTCCGCCGGTCGCCCTTCCGACGTCTCAGTGCAGGAGGCATGCCGCGATGGAATCGGCCCATCGCCGCCTGCGACAACGCTTCGCGGGAGGTGGACCCGGGCGAGGTGTCCTCGGTTCAGGACACCCCGCGTCCGCGAACGGGCTCAGCCGACCGCGGCCGAACGCTGGTGCCGCCGATCAGAACCCAGCGGGCAGGCCCTCTCCGGGACCACCGAGTCGCCCGTCGACGTTGCGCTGCTCGTAGTCGAAGCGCAGATCGCGATTCGCCCTCAGCGAAACGTCGAACTGGAAGCTCCAGTTCCCACTGGCCGTCTGCCGGAAGCCGAACGAGGCTTCCCACTCGTGAAGGTCCCGCCGCAGCCGTAGAATGTGGTCGTTGAAGCGGGCCTCCTCGACGTCGTACGTCGTCTGCCAGGTTGCATCCCAGTTCTGGGTGGGCTGGAAGGAGAGCGAGGCGGAGACCATCTGCGAGCGCAGCGCCGTCGACCCGGGCTGCTGAGCCTGAGTTCCCGCCGCCGAGCGAGGGCGCCGCAACGAGTACGAGAGCCGGGCGTCCCACCCCTGTCGTCGGGGTCCCGCGGCGGCGGGGCCTGCCGAAGAGCCCGGCATGACCCGATTCTCGTCGAACCCGTCGGATCCACCGAAGGGGTCGTCCTCGTCGTCGAACCCACCGGAGGCACCCTCGGGCGCTCCCGGCTGACCCGGTCCGGGACCGGCGTCGGACGGCTCCGAAGCTTCGATGCCGAGGACACTCGCCACCCTGCGGACGATCCCTGAGCGATGGTCGAGCGAGAACCCCACCGAGAGCTGCTCGAGGTGCGGGGCGAACTGCCGGAGCTGCCCCTCCGATCCCACCGCCGGCTCCTCGAAGAGCGAGTGTGCGAAGGAGAGGCTGAGTCCCCGCAGGTAGTCGGAGCGAATCGTGTTGGTAAGGCGAGTCGTCGTGAACCCGTCGATGAACCGACCGGTCGAGTCGGCCTGGACGATGTCGTACGACACCGCCGAGGTGTTCAGGCCGAGCAGGGTCACCACCCGGGACTGCGGGGCCCGTCGCGGCCCGTCGTCATCGTCGTCGGGGAGGTCTCCGACTCCTTCCATCTCGTCGGTCTCCGCGTCCTCCGAGAGAAGGGGGAGCGGGTCGTCGACATCCGCGTCGGGATCGTCCTCTCCGGGGGGCGGGGCCGCCGCGGGATCCAGCGCATCCGCGGGCTCGGTGGCACCCGGCCGCGCAGGCTCGGGCTGCCGCTCCTCTTCCTGGACCCGCGCCTCGAAGGTCTGGTTCAGGGTGAGGCTGACCTGGTTCTGGACCCTGAGATTCCTGGATCCGAACACGCGATCCTGCAGCGCGGTCGGCTCGGTCGCCGGAGAGTAGCTGTAGTTGATTTGCGGAGACAGCTTGTGACGGATGGCCTCGAAGCCCGCGAACCCCGGATAGAACCCGAAGATCTCGGTCCGTGCGCCCACCCCGAGGCTGACCCGCGTGGGGGCCGTCACGAAGGCGGTCGCGTCGGGAATGCTGTCGACGCGCGCGAGGTTGCCACTCAGGCTCAGCGACGGGGTGATCGTGCTGTTGCCCATGAGACGCTGCTGGTATCCCAGCGAGACATTCCAGTCGGCCGTCGCGTCGCTGAAGGCCACGAGCTCTCCGGTCTGCGGGTGCACGCTAGAAAACGACGACCCCGGCTGTCCGGGCGCGAACCCGGAGCCCGGGCCGAATCCCGGCAGGACCGCCATCCCGTCCGCGCCCGGCTCGAGCAGCTCCGCCGGCACCTCGGGGAAGACGGTCTCGCGGAAGTTCAACTGGCTCGAGAGGCTGAGATTGCCCAGCCCGACCGATCCGCGGGCGCGAGCCTGCGTCCGGGTGTTGTCGGCCCGGTTGAAGCGGAAGAGCGTATCGGGCTGGACGGGAAACTCGCGCACGTCGCGACTGAAGCTGGTCGACCCGCTCAGCGAGACATTGTTGTACCAGCTGGCCTGCTGGGGCGGCGCCGAGAAGAGGGTGCGGGTGTTCAGCGAGAGCGAGGCGTTCGGCAGGGTCATCTCGAGCCGGTCGTCGCTCAGAAACTGCTGGCGACGGGCCGAGACCGAGAGGCTGCCCCATCCGAACCGATGCTGTAGACCGGCATTCGAGTCGATCGACGAGGTGAGCTCCCGGGGGTCGAGCGAGGTCTGCCGCACGAGACGAGTGTTCGTGACGTAGTTGCCCGAGAGGGAGACGCGGGTGCGCTCGGTGGCCTCCCAGTTGTTCCGGGTCGAGATGGCGAAATCGCGGGCTCCGGTATCACGCCAGAAGCGGCGCATCGAGACATCACCCTGCAGGAACTGCCGGGCCCACCGGTACCGCAGTGACCCCGTGAGGGCCGTATACTGGTTCGACCACCAGTCCATCGCCAGCGATGCGTCGGAGTAGTCCGACATCGCCCAGAAGAATCCCACGTTCGAGATCCGTCGATTGTATCCGGCCGAGGTACGCACGATGTCGTTGACCGAGAACCGGGGCGTCAGGATCCCGCTCGACCGCCCCGACTGCAGCGGCTGCGCCATGAAGGGGAGCCAGGCCACCGGGACATCGTCGAAGTAGAGCCGAACCGAGCGGGCGACGAGGACCCGATCCGCCACGATCTTCATCGCCTCGGCCTCGAAGTACGAGTGGGGTGGATCGTGATCACACGAGGTGAACCGGGTACTGCTTCCGAACAGGAGGCCGTCCTGCACGGAATCGAGGTTTCCGCGAACGATCCAGTTTCCTGCTCCCTCGGAATACGTCGTCTCTGCGTCCAGCGCGGTGGCCCTGCGGGTCGGGACATCGTAGACCATCGACGAGCTTCGGACCGGATCCCCGCGCTGTGAGGTGAGGAGGGTGGAGCCGATCGTGCGCACGCGCCCCGAGGCTTCGTCGTAGACGATCGAGGAGTCCGCCTCGACCTCGACTCCCTCTCCCGCGAACCGGGCCGCATTCGCTTCCGACCCGGTCAGGGTCAGGCGCCGGTCGAGCGCAGTGAAGTCCGCCCTGGCGCCGGAGTAGGTGGCGATGTTGTAGCCCGACAGACGCGACAGCGCCTGCATGACCGAGTCGGCCCCCGAGGGGAGCCGCACCTGAGACGAGGTCCGGCCCGACTCCTGGCCACCGGCTGGAGGCGGGGCGCCGGGACGGGCGGTGGTATCCGCGCCCGGAGGTGCCACGCGGTCCGGGTCTCCGGTCTCGTCGGGCGGCAGGGAGTCCACCGGGGGCAGGGCGCCGTTGCGTCGGACTCGGTCGAGGATCCGCGCGCGCACCGAATCGGCTCGAGTGGTCAGTGTATCGCCTCCCCCTTCCACAGACAGGAAGGGGCCCGGCGCGATGTCGATCCCGATGCCACCACTCGCACCCAGAACCGAGGCCCCTGGACTCAGGAGCAGCGCTCCGAGCACGAACCCGACGGCCCACAGCCTCACCCCTGTGCCTCCACCGAGCCCGGGGGTGGATCCGTACGGGGCTTCAGACGCTCCTCTTCGGCGCGCTCGCGCTCCCACTTGCGCCGGTAGATGACGCTGGAGAGAAAGATGCTGACTTCGTAGAGGATCAACATGGGACCAATCATCAGGAGCGTGGAGGCCAGGTCTCCCGGGGTCACCAGGCTGGCCAGAATCGTGATGGCGACAATCGCGTGTCGGCGCTTTTCCTTCAGGAACGCGGGGGTCACCAGCCCCAGCGCGGAGAGAATCATGACCACCACCGGCAGCTCGAACACGAGGCCGAACGCCACGAGCAGGCGGGTCACGAAACCTAGATACTCTCCAACCTCGATCGCGGACTGGAGGAACTCCGACTGGAACCCCATGAGAAAGAGGAGCGCCAGCGGGAGAACCCAGAAGTACGCCAGAGCCACTCCCGCACAGAAGAGGAAGAGCCCGAAATAGAGGCTGGGTACGACGACCTTCTTCTCTTCCGCTTCCAGCGCGGGCGAGAAGAACGCCCAGACCTGATACACTACAACAGGAGCCGCCAGAATGATCCCGACGACCAGCGCGAGCTTCAGTGTGACGAAAAACGGAGTGGCCGGGTTGAAGAACATGAGCTCTTCGCCGGTCAGGAAGGGGCGGACCGGTCGGATGAGCAGCTCGAGAACCCCGAAGTACTGGACGATCAAAAATCCCGCCACGGTCCCCACGGCCACCGCCACGACCGACCAGAAGAGCCGCCAGCGCAGCTCTTCCAGGTGATCCAGAAATGGCATCTCCCCGATGGGGTTCGGCGGCCTTCGCGGCATTCTTCCCGGCTCCGGGTTCAGAAGGGGAACTCGGCCTGGTGCTTCTGCTGAAGCTCTCGGCGGCCCCGTTCGTTCATCTCGTCGACGAACTCCTGGAACTCGTCGACGTCCTGGAAGTTGCGGTACACCGACGCGAATCGAACGTACGCGACACGGTCGAGCGGCTTCAGGCCATCCATGACGAGCTCCCCGATCATGGAGCTCTGGACTTCGACCCCCGCCTCACGGGTGATGCGGTCCTCGATCCCGTCGGCGATCGTCTCGATCTCGGTCATCGAGACCGGGCGTTTCGCGCAGGCGGTCCGGATCGCGTGCAGCAGCTTCGTCCGATCGAACTCCTCGGTGCTCCCGTCGCGCTTGAGCACCTGCACCGGGCGCTCCTCTACATACTCGTACGTGGTGAAGCGAGTCGCACAGTCGGAGCATTCCCGGCGTCTGCGGACCGCGCGCCCTCCCCGACTCGTGCGGGTATCGACCACACGGTTTTCGGGGGAGTCACAGGAAGGGCAACGCATGGGTGCTCAGTGGTGGGTGGGAGCCGTGCGAATGACCCCTGCTCGGCCCGAGTTCGGGAACAGGGGCCGGAGGGATCCGGGGGGACCCTCGGTGGAATTCACCCGATCTGCTGAAGCAGCTGACGCGCCAGATCGGCGACTCCCTCGTCCCCCCAGGTGTTCACGACGCGCTCGAGGTACTCCCGGGCCCGCTCGGACTCACCGGCCTCGTAGTAGAGTCGACCGACCCTGTACAGCGCATGGGGCACGCGCTCCGCCGAGGGATGATACTCCTGAACCCTCAGGAAGGCTTCGATCGCATCCTCGGGCTCACCCTGCTCGACCAGGATTTCGCCGATGTAGAACCGGGCCTCCGGGGTCAGGGCATGATTGGGATACCGCTCGATCAGCTCGTCGAAGCCGATCCGGGCGGCCGTGTAGGAACGCCGCCTGAACTGGTCGAGCGACTCGTCGTACAGCTCCGCCGCCTCGCCCGTCTGCTCCGGCCCGGAGAACCCACCTCCGGCGGGGCCGGGGGCCGCCGGCCGGCTCGCCAGCTGGTCTCGCATCGCCGCGAGCTCCTGCTGGGAGAGTCCGGTCAGTTCCCGCAGCAGCTCCACTTCGGTCTGAAGGGTCGCGATCCGCTGCAGCAGCGTACCGCGCATGTCCGCCTGCGCGGACTTGAGGGTCCGCACGGAGTCGTTCAGAGCGCGCTGCTCCTGCCGCAACTCCTGGATCAACTCCCGTTGTTCGTCGTTCTGGACCCGGATGTCGGCACCCAGGTCCCGGATGTCGGCCTTGGTCGCGCACCCCGAGGCGAAAAGGGCCAGGGCAAGGGCCAGGAACAGACGGACCCCTCCCCCGCTCCTCCGACCTCGCGGGTGGATCCACGTGAAGGCGGTGGGGGGGGGAGGGGTCTCAGCCATCTCTACTGCTCCTGTTCAGCGCCTGAACGGTTGGAACGATCCCCGAAGGAATCGATCACATGCTCGGCGGGTTGATCTGGTCCGCGCCCGCCGTGATCACGAACTCGACGCGACGGTTCTGAGCCCACGCGGCCTCGTCGCTCCGGTTCACGAGCGGACGCTCTTCACCGTACGAGGTGGTCTCGAACCGGTCCGAGGACAGACCGAACTGGACGAAGAACGCACGTACGCTCTCGGCCCGTCGGTTGCCCAGCGCCTGGTTGTACTCGACCGAACCTCTCTCGTCCGTGTGGCCCTCGAGCCGGACCCGAACGTTCGGGCTGGCTTCGAGGATCGAGACCTTCTGACGCAGAACCTGCTCGGCCTGAGGCGTGATGGCGGACTCGTCGTACTCGAAGAACACCATCTGCTCAAGCGTCGCCCGGGCGTCGGCCTGCGCTCTCTCGAGCTCCGCCTGACGTCGGGCCGCTTCCTCGGCGGCGGCGATGGAGTCCTGCACGCGCTGCAGGGAATCCATGTCGGGGCCCGGATCCGGCTGCTCCTGCGGCGGTGCCGGCGGCTCCGGAGATTCACGGCGGCAGGCGCCGAGGGTCACGGCGCCGAGCACCGCGAACACGAAGAAGAGACGACGATAGTGCATCATTGCTCCTGGGAAGGTGATGGTTCCAACGTGTGAACTCGTGATCCCACTCGACCATCGGCCACGACGGGATTCTTCCCCCCGATGGCCGACATGCCTCGCCCCGGACGGGACCGGATGCGAGAACTATTTCATTTATTCATATACACCAAAGGGTTCCGGGCCGCAACGGTTGACATGTCCGGCATTATCGGTCTTCAGCCATTCTAGGTGCCAGAGATGGAGACCATGACGGTACATTCGCACGCACGCCCGATACCAGGGTCCGCACGTTTCCGGTCACCGCATCGACGATGAAGAGGCCTCGCCCCCAGCTCCGCTCACCGACGAAGACGAGATGCCGTCCGTCGGGAGCCCAGCTGGGATCCTCGTTGACCCCCTCGCTCGTCACCCGGACGATCCGGTTTCGCTGGTCAAGCTCCGAAATCAGGATCTGGTGCACCCCACGCCGCTCGACGCGACCATGGTAGGCCACGCGATTCCCGAGGGGTGACCACTCGGGGGAAGTATAATACCCCGGACGCCCGAAAGCATATGGGGAGAGCAGTTCGGCGGAGCCCCCGTTGGTCGGACGAACATAGATCTGGGGAGCCCCCACCCCGAGCCGGTTCGAGCTGAACGCCATTCTCGAGCCGTCGGGAGAGAAGGTGGGCGACATGTCCTCGTAGGCGCCCTCGCTGATGTTCGCGAAGCAGCAGTCTCTCGCCAGGTTGTAGCTGAACAGACCGGACCGCCCGCTGCCCACGATCGAGAAGACCACCGACTCTCCGTCGGGTGTGTAGGCGGGGGTCAGGTAATCTCCGGACCGGGGCGCCGGAACCATCTTCTCGGCACCGGTCTCGAGGTTCAGTTCGTAGATCCGCGGGAGCCCGGTCCGGTACGAAAGATATACCACCCGCCTCCCGTCCGGGGACCAGTCCGGCGACATCGAGATGCTCTCATGGTTCGTGAGGCGCCGACGGTTCTCGCCATCGGAGTCGACGATCCACAGGTCCTGGTTCCCGTCGTCCATCCGCTGCGAGTAGATGATGCGGGTGGCGGCGATCCCGGGCTCCCCGGTGGCCCACATCACCACCGCGTCGGCCGCCACGTGTGCTGCCATCCGGAAGTCCTGACTCTCCGGGTTGGGCAGCGGGAAGCGACCACGGTCGACGACCTCCCGATACACGACGTCGTGGAGCTCAAGGACCAGGGTCGAGGTCGTCCCCGCGCCCTCCACTCGTCCGGTCACCAGGTAGTCGGCACGCATCTGATCCCACAGTCCGTAGTCGACCTCGTCGGCCGAAAGCGACGCGGGAAGCTCGTCGAGCACCTGGAAGCGGTTCGAGTAGCGAAGGTCTCTCCCGATGATGTTCTGTACCCGCTCGGCGATGTTCTCGCCGCCGAGACGACCGGTGAAAGGCTGAATCGCGAGTGTCGCCGCCTGCCGGCCATCGTAGGTGATCCCCAGCGATACGCCGGGGAACCGCTCCTCGACGTCCTGAGCCGCCAACGCCGTGGTGCCCATGGCACCCGACAGCAGAAGCGCGCCCAGGACCCGGACCGCCCACGGCCACCCTGCTCCTCTCAATCGTTGATCACGCATCGTATTCGTCCCCTCTCGGGCTGAATCTGAATTCCACCTGGAGCGCGTCGACCGGGAATTCGGCCGGCAGGGCACCCAGACGTCCGGCCCCCGCGCATTCCACGGCTCCGACCGCGGCGATATCGAACCGGGAGTTCCCCGACGGCTGGTGAATCCGGATGCTCCGTCCCGGAATCGAGCCGTCACGCTGAATTTCGAACCTCAGCACCGCCGTCACCCCGGTGACTCCCGGGGGTTCGCGGAGGCACCGCGCCACCGCGGTCTGAATCTCGGCGTAGTACTGAGGGAAGTCCCTCCGCAACCCCTCCATCCGTATGTTGACATCCTGACTCGCGACATCCTGAGCCTCGGTCTGCGGAGGGGGGGGCTCGGCCGGGGGATCCGCCGGTGGATCCGGGGGCGGCTCCCTCTCCGGGGGCGGATCCGGCACGACCTCAGGGGGCTCCGGATCGGGCTCCGGCGGAGGGAGGGGGTCCGGCTCCGGGAGCGGCTCGGGCTCGGCCACCGGCTCGGGCTCCGGAGGCGCAGGGTCCTCGGGTGTCTCGATCACCAGGTCGTCGGGCTCGGGAAGGCTGAAGTCCTCGAGGTCCTCGGGCGCGACCGCGACCATCTCGACCTGGTACGCCACGAACTCGATCGGCTCGAACGCCTTGTGATGCGCATACAGCGCCACGAGCACCACCACCACGTGAAGCGCGATGGAGGTGATCAGGGGCCTGCGGCCCGGGCGTCGGGGATCCAGCTCGGAAGGTGTCATCGGTACTCGCTGATACGACGGCACGGGGTCTTTGGGTCCCCCGGAAGCAATTCGAGCGCGGGGATCCGCTCAGCCATCGGTCTCCGAATCGGCGACGATCAACAGCTGCCCTCCCCGTTCCCACGCCTGTGCCTGCGCGATTCCCATCACCCACGTCACCACTCCGTGCGTGGCCTGCGCGTCCCCCCGGATGTAGATGTCCCGGGCGCCGGCCGCATCCATCAACTGGGGAAGCGCGGCCCGGAATTCCTCTCGGGTGAAGGGCGATTCGGAGATGTAGATCGTTCCCTCGGCATTGATCGAGACCATGAAGGGATCGTCCTGTGCCGTGATCGCACGGACCTGCGCTTCGGGAAGCTGCAGTTCGATCCCTCCCTGCAGCGCCGGCGCGGTGATGATGAAGATCACGAGCAGGGTGAACGCCACGTCGATCAGTGACGTGACGTTGATCTCGGCGTGAGCCGAGGGCTCCCCGCGGCGTCCCTGACGCCTCCGACGGCCTCCCGGGGTCAAACCCGTCCCTCTCGGGCCAGCGTCCCGATGAACTCGGCCGAGAAGCCCTCCAGCTCTCCGGAGACGAGGTTCATCCGGCTGGTGAAGTAATTGAAGCCGATCACGGCCGGGATCGCCACGGCGAGGCCCACGACGGTGGTGACCAGCGCTTCGGCTACCCCCGGAGCCACCGCGGTGATGTTCGTCGAGCCGGTGGCCACGATTCCCAGGAACGCGTTCATGACGCCGATCACGGTCCCCATGAGGCCGAGGAGGGGAGCGATCGAGCCGATCACGGCGAGCCAGGTCAGGCCCACCCCCAGCTCCTCACGCTCTTCGGCCTCCTCCTTCTCGAGGACCATCCGCAGCGTCTCGAGCTGAGTCAGCGACAGGCCATCGGTCTCGGGCGCCCCCTCGCGAAGGGCTCCAGGCCGCAATTCCGAGAAAAAATTCACCCCCTGCCGGAAGACTCTTCCGTACGGGGAGTCCGGGAGGGTCAGGATCACTCGGTAGGCGTCTTCGAGGCGCTGCGCCCGTTCCATCGCCTCGAGGAACCGGTCCCCCTCCTGTCGGATTTCTCTGAAGAGCTTCCATTTCCAGAAGATGATCACCCAGCTCATGACCGAGAAGATCACCAGGATCACCAGGATGATCTGGGTCGGAAGCGAGCCCCGGAAGATGAGGTCCATCGCGGACTCGGGGGGAACACGAGTCTGAAGTGAGAGCAGCAGTTCGATCATGGAGTGGCCTCCGGCGCCGTCGGAACGGCGCCCTCGGTCGGGGGGGCCTCGGCCGTACGGCTCTGAATCCAGCGAAAGGTCTCACGCAGGCCGTCGGCGAGCGACGTGCCCGGTGCCCACCCCGCATGCTGGAGGCGCGAAGGATCGAGCGAGCTGTATCGCAGTTCGCCCTTCCGCGCCGCCCGGAAGCTCCGACCGTGCCGGAGACCCGAGACGGACTCCAGAATGTCCGCCAATCGATTCACGCTCGTCTCGACGCCGGTGCCGACATTGAAGCCGCGGCTGTCGAGTCCGGTGCCCTCGGGAAGTCGAAGTCCGGCAGCGAGCAGGTTCGCCCTCACCACGTCGCCGACGAAGATGTAGTCGCGGGTCTGTTCTCCATCACCGTAGATGAGGAGTTCCTCGCCCGCCAGGAGCCGCTGGGAGAAGATCGCGACCACGCCGGCCTCCCCGTGGGGGTCCTGCCTCGGGCCATAGACGTTCGAGTAGCGGAGGGCCACGTACTCCATCCCGTGGATCTCGCGGTAGTAGTTCAGATAGTACTCCCCGGCAAGCTTCGACACCCCATACGGAGACCGCGGAAGCTTGGGTGCCGACTCGGGCGTCGGGCGCTCCTCGGGCTCGCCGTAGACCACGCCCCCGCTCGAGATGTAGATCACCCGCTCGACCTCGGCCAGGCGGGCTCCCTCGAGCACGTTGAGAAGGCCGATTACATTCGTGCGCGCGTCCCGGGCCGGATCGGTCACCGAGACCCGGACGTCGATCTGCGCCGCGTGATGGCTGATCACGTCGAACCCGATCTCGGCGCACAGGTCGCGCAGGCCGGGATCCTCGATCGCCATCTCCACGAAGGTCGCCGCCTCCTGGACGTTCTCGCGCTTGCCGCTTGAGAGATCATCCACGACCCAGACCTCGTCTCCTCTCGCCAGGAACGCATCGACCACGTGGCTTCCGATGAACCCGGCGCCTCCCGTGACCAGTACTCTACGGGGACGCCCGGCCCGATCCAGCGTACCTCCGCTCATCGTCTCCTCTCCCGAGGCTGAAGAACCCGCCTCGCTTCGATTCATCATTCGACCACTCCGTGCTGGGGATCCCTGGTGGGATGGGGAGCTCGTTCTCCCTGTCTCCGCGGTTCCCGGTCGGCTCGTTCTCGTTCGGTATTCGGTGGTGACGGCTGGCGGTCCTCGATTCCGTACAGGAACCGGACCGCGTCGACCAGCTCGGCCCCACCCCCCCGGGCCATCCCCTTCCGGAGACGGACCGTGGGATCATGCAGCAGCTTGTTCAGAAGACGGCGAGAAAATTCCTCGACCCGTCCACGCTCCTCGGGATCCAGGGTCTCCAGGCTCCCGAAAAGCCTCTCCAATTCGGCGGCCCGGTGCACCTCGGCCTGTTCCCTCATCCGTCGAATCACAGGCACCACCTCTCTGGATGCATACCAACTGCGAAATTCACGCCACCGTTCGTCGATGATCCGGTTCGCGGCCGGTATGGCCTCCGAGCGGAGCTCGACGTGCTCGTCCACGATTTTCCGAAGGTCGTCCACGTTGTACAGGAACACCCCGTCGGCGTCTCCCACCCTCGGCTCGACATCTCGCGGGATCGCGATGTCGATGATGAGCAGTGGCCGATGCCGTCCGTTCGGGAAGGCCTCGTGAAATCGCTCCTTCGTGAGGACGGGGTGCGGGGCCGCCGTCGAGGCGAGGATGATGTCGGCCCGGGGAAGCCCTTCGGTGAGACGCTCGATCGGAATCGCCCGGCCCTCGAGTCGCTCGGCGAGCTCCTCGGCCCGGCTGTAGGTGCGGTTCGCGACGAGGACACCCCGAACGCCCTCGCGAGCCAGCGCCTCGACCATGAGCTCCGCCGTCGCTCCGGCACCCAGGATCAGGATCCGCTTCTCCTTCAGCTGTCCGAAGATCTTTCGGGCCAGCTCGACCGCCACCGATGCCACCGACGCCGTGCCCTCGTTGATCGACGTCTCGGCGCGGATCTGACCGCCGACTGCGAGGGCGGTCTGAAAGAGGCGATTGAGGACCGGACCCGTCAGCGCCGGCTCCCGCCCGTCACCGGCCGAGCGCAGATACGCGTCCCGGACCTGGCCCTGGATTTCGGCCTCGCCGGTCACCATCGAGTCGAGGCCGGCGGACACCCCGAAAAGATGGCGGACGACCGATTCTCCCTCCCTCTGAAAGAGATACTCGTCGGCCGGCCGTTCCAGCCCCTCGGCCTTCTCGGCGAAGAGGCGCTGAGCAGCCTCGAGGCACTCCGCCTCGAGGACCGGATAGAGGTAGACCTCGGTCCGGTTGCAGGTCGAGAGGAGAACGGCCTCCTCGATTCCGGTCCGTGCACGAAGGGTCAGAAGCGCGCGCGCGGCGTCGGAGTCCGAAAACGCCATTCGCTCCCGAACCTCGACCGGGGCCGTGTGGTGGCTGACGCCCACCACGGCGATCGGCATCTTCAGAGGAAGAGCCCCGCTCCGCCCACGGTGAGGCGAAGTGCCAGATAGCTGCAGATCACCACGGCGAATCCGATCACGGCGGCCATCGCACCCCGATAGTCCGTGCGTCCGGTCCCCCGCCGAGCCACGATGATGGCCACGAAGATGAACCACGACAGGACCGCCCAGATCACCTTGGGGTCACCGACCTCGAGGGAGCCCCGGTTCGCGGTGGTCCAGGCCCAGCCCAGCCCCAGCGCCAGGGAGAGCATGGCGAAGCCGGCCCACACCCCGACCCGACCCAGCAGGTCGAGGGTCGCCAGGGGCGGGATGAAGCGAAAGAACCGCCCGAGACGCTTCGACTTGAGCTCGTGATGCTGGATCAGGTAGAGGATCCCGGCGGCGAACGCGAGCGCCAGCCCCTGGTACCCGAAGAAGGCGAAGGTCACGTGAAGGACGAACCCCACACCCTGGAAGTCGACGCTGAGGGGCGACGGCTCGATCCCGAGAATCATCGCGATCCCCAGGCAGATCGTGATGAACGGGAGCAGGGCGATTCCCACCCTCGCCGCCTCCCTCAGGGGGATCGTGGCGAGCAGGGCGAGCCCTCCGATGAAGGCCAGCGACGACAACGCGGCCCCCGGCCCGACGAGGGGAAGCTCCTCGTAGCGGACCCAGTAATCTCCCAGGGCGATCGCGTGCACGACGACCGCCGCCCCGGCGATCGCCGACGCGAAGGTTGGACCCTCGCCTCGCGACCCCTTCACGAGGAAGTGGATCCAGAGAGAAAAGGCGCCTACGTAAAGGAGAAATGCGAGAAGATGTATCACGCCACCCCATCCCGGGGGAGAGGTCTCAGGGCATGGCCCGTGTCAGGACCACGGTCATCCCCGGCCGGATCGCACTCGGAAGTCGGGACTGAAGGATGCGGAGGGTTGCCGTACCATCGCGGAGCCCCACCACCTGGAAGTCTCCGGCGTCCGCACCCTCCCATCCATCGGCCGCACCTGCCATGGCGCGAAACTCGTCACCGACCGCGAGGCCATCGGCCGCGCCGGCGTCGATGAAGAGCCGGTCTCCGGGGAGATACAGCTCCTTCCTCTCCTCGAATGCGAGAACACGTGCCGAGAACCGACTCGGGGTATCGCCGGGGTATACGCCGGCCTCGAGGGGGAAGGTCCGCATGGGTACGATCTGGTTTCCGAGCTCGACCTTGGAGTAGTCGCGCACCAGCCGGGCCACCGCCCCGGAGTCATCGACCCGTTGCACCTCGAGGACCCCGGTGGGGATCATCACCTGCCCGACATGCTCGATCTTTCGCGAGGCGCGCACCGCCAGGAGCTGGTCTCCCGGCTGCACCGAAACGCCCTCGTCGAGGTGCAGGCGCACATCGTCGTAGGGGAGCACCGTGCTGCGACCCAGCCGCACGTCCTGGCCACCCGAGAAGTAGCGGACCTCTCCCAGCGATTCCGAGGGTGCGTCGGGATGGACCAGCCAGCTCGCCGCCTGGAAGGTCGCCGGGGAGAGGGTCGGAACCTCGGAGGGGGGAACCAGGAGCACCTGGCTGCCCTCGGCGACCTGGCTGGCCCGGACGCCGTAGAAGAGCGTGCGCTCTCCCGTGTAGGGAGGGGTCGCCTGGGGGACGAAGGGTCGCCGCCGCAGGAGAGCCCGTCGCCCCTCGGGAGTCGTCAGATCCAGGGTGTCGAGAGCGATCCCGGTCAGGGTCGCTCCGGGAGCGGGATCCTGGGCATGGGCCGGTGAGGCTCCCCCGACCGCGAGGAGGATCACGAAGGATGCGAGTACCGCCGTCGACCTGAGCATGACGGCTCCCGGGTCTGAAATCGAAACAGGAGGCGGGCAGAGGTGCACCGCCATCGTCGAAGATAGGCCAGCCTGCCGGGTGGGTCAATCAGCCCGACGTCAAATGTTTATCTCTGCGAAGCGGCGAGCCCAGTACGTGAGGATCAGGTCGGCCCCCGCTCTTCGGATCGAGAGAAGGGCTTCCGTCATCGCCCGCTCCTCGTCGAGCCACCCCCGCTCGGCCGCCGCCATGATCGCGGAATACTCGCCGGATACGTGGTACGCCGCGACGGGCACGTCGGTACTCTCTCGCACGGCCCGGATGATGTCGAGGTATGCGAGCGCGGGCTTCACCATGACGATGTCCGCCCCTTCCTTCAGGTCCGCACGGACCTCGCGCAGCGCTTCGCGTGCATTGGCGGGGTCCATCTGGTAGCCTCGGCGATCTCCATGTTCCGGAGCGGACTCCGCCGCGTCGCGGAAGGGCCCGTAGAATGCCGATGCGTACTTTGCCGCGTAGCTCATGATCGGAAGCTCCGGAAAGCCCTCGGCATCGAGCGCCGCACGGATCGCCGCCACCCGCCCATCCATCATGTCCGAGGGCGCCACCAGATCCGCGCCCGCCCGGGCATGGCTGACCGCCGATCGGGCGAGCCTCTCCAGGGTGGGATCGTTGAGCACCCGCCCCCCCTCGAGGACCCCGCAGTGCCCGTGATCGGTGTATTCGCACAGGCATACGTCGGTCACGACCAGGAGCCCGGGCGCCACGGACTTCAGCGCCCGGACCGCCTCCTGCACGACGCCGGACTCGTCCCACGCACCGGAGCCCTCGGGGTCCTTCGACTCCGGGACGCCGAAGAGGATGACGCCCCCGATCCCCAGCTCGGCCAGTCGGGGGCCTTCGGCGGCCACCTCGTCCACCGAAAGCTGCTCCACCCCGGGCATCGAGGCCACGGGTCGCCGGATGCCTTCACCCGACACCACGAAGAGGGGAAGGATCAGCTGTTCCGCCGAGAGTCGGGTCTCGCGAACGAGGGCTCGCAGCGCCGGGCTCCGGCGCAGCCTCCGGCCCCGGTGGAAGGGAAGGGGCGTGATGCGGGGGTCCGATGATTCGGTCATGATGGCTCGGTGGTCAGGAGGCTCGGGAGAGATCGACGTCGAAATCCAGTTGCAGCACGATGGCGTCCTCTCGGGGATTCACATAGTAGTTTCGGCGCTCTCCGACCGCCTCGAAGCCCCGGCTGCGATAGAGTCGGTGGGCCGCCTCGTTCGACTTTCGCACCTCGAGGAAGACGCGAAGAACCCCATGGAGGGCGACCTCGGCGAGCAGCACGTCCAGAAGGCTTCCTCCGACCCCCTTCCCGCGGGCCGAGGGGGCGATCGCGAGGTTCGCGAGTTCGGCCTCGTCGAAGACCCACCAGATGATGCCGTGGCCGATCAGCTCCCCCTCGTCGTCTTCGGCCACACGGAAGATCACGGTGTGCCGGGCCAGCAGCGAGAGGAAGGTGTGACGGCTCCAGGGGGTCGAGAAGGAGGACGACTCGTTTCGCACCACCGCATCTAGATCTGCGGTGGTCGCGGGCCGGATCTTCACGCTCCGCTCACCTCGGCTTCCCGCTCCGGCTGCGAGGGCCGCAGGTAGTCGGGCTCCCAGCGGGAGCCCGCGGGTTCGGGCGCTGCGTCCGGGTGCAGCGCGTGAATCCGGAGGAGGCCCTCGGCGGTGGGGAGCCCGGCCGGGAAGGGCAGGATCCGATGGCCCTCACCGTCGAGCACCTCGGCGTGCCGATGGGCCCCGTCCCCGCAGAAGAGGACGTTTTCGGGCAGGTCCCGCCGCAGCAGGTCGTCGAGGGTGATCGCCTCGGGAGCCACCGTCTCTTCGACGACCCCGGGGAGGAACCGGTAGCAGGCGGCGTAGAGCCGATCCGCACGGGCGTCGAAGAGCACGTACCGGGGCCAGGCCTCGGCCTCGTCGGGGAGGTCGAGCCGGCGGGGCACGGCGTGCGCGCGCAGTGCGGCGGGGATCTGCGCCCGGTAGGAGGCCGCGGCGCCCGCCAGCGACGACCAGGTCCACAGCGGGACTCCGAGCCCCCTGGAGAGCCCGCGGGCCGTGGCCGCCGCGATCCGGACCCCCGTGAAGGATCCGGGGCCCCGCCCCACCACGATCCCGGTAAGGTCGGTCCGAGCGACCCCCGCATCCTCGAGAACCCCCTCGATGGTGGGCACTAGGAGGGCAGCCTGCTCCCCCCTCCGCAGGAGGAGCGCCCGGGCCCGAACCTCGTCCCGCCTCGAGACCGCGACCGAGCCGAAGCCCGACGAGGTGTCGATCGCGAGCAGCACCGAGCCCGCAGCGGGGGTCGATCGGGAGCTTCTGCCCATCACCCCCGCTCCAGCGTGACGGGGAAACCCGGCAGATGCGGGGGGGCCCCCACTCGATGGACCTGAACCATGCGGAGCGAGGATCCGGGCTCTGGCGCGGTCAGGTGAATGTCCCACCGGTCGCCGGGAAGATGCTCCCCGGCGCGCTCCGGCCATTCCACCATGACGAGCTCGGCGTCCTGCCCCAGCTCCTCCCACCCCAGCTCCCAGAGCTCGTCGGGCTCCCGCAGCCGATACAGATCCAGGTGCACGACCTCGGCCTCTCCCCGTGCGGGGTAGCGGAAGAGGAGGTTGAAGGTCGGCGACGGCATCGCGCCCTCGACCCCGGCCCCGCGTGCGATCGCTCGCGCCAGCACGGACTTTCCGGCCCCCAGCTGCCCGCGAAGGCCCAGAAATATCGGGAGTTCGACCGCTGCCCCGACCTGCTCGCCCCAGTGGATGAGGTCCCGCTCCGATAGCATCATCGCCTTACTTCCTCGCCGAAGTCGAGGGCCTCTTCGACGAGCCGTCCAGCCGCGACCGGACCTCGAAGAGCTCATCTCTAAGGCGCGCCGCTCTCTCGAAATCCATGGCGGCCGCCGCCACCTCCATCTCCGCCTCCAGCACCTTGGCCATCTCCTCGAGGTTGATCTCGTCCTGGTAGCTGCCGATTTCGTCGAGCTGCTCGGCCACCTTCAGCGGAGCCAGCACCCGCGCGTCCGCCACCCGGGTCGAGAACTCGATCTCCTCGATGCTCTTGCGAATCGTGGTCGGGGTGATCCCGTGTTCGAGGTTGTGGGCGACCTGGATCTCGCGCCGCCGCTCGGTCTCGTCGATGCACCGGCGCATCGACTCGGTGATCCGGTCGGCGTAGAGGATCGCCCGCCCCTGCTCGTTGCGGGCCGCCCGTCCGATCGTCTGGATCAGCGAACGGTGGTTGCGCAGGAAGCCCTCCTTGTCCGCGTCGAGGATCGCGACGAGCGAGACCTCCGGCAGGTCGAGCCCCTCCCGCAGGAGGTTGATGCCCACCAGGACATCGAACCGCCCAAGGCGGAGCCCCCGGATGATCTCCATCCGCTCGATGGTGTCGATGTCGGAGTGCATGTAGCTCACCTTCACCCCCACCCCCTGCAGGTACTCAGACAGGTCCTCGGCCATCCGCTTCGTGAGGGTGGTCACCAGCACCCGCTCGCCCCGCTCCTCGCGCAACCGGATCTCGGAGAGGAGGTCGTCGACCTGGCCTGAGACCGGGCGCACCTCCACCTCCGGATCCACGAGTCCCGTCGGACGGATGATCTGCTCCACGACCACGCCACCCGAGAGCTCGAGCTCCCGGTCGGCCGGGGTCGCCGAGACGAAGATCGCCTTCTCCAGCATGCCCAGCCACTCCTCGAACTGGAGGGGCCGGTTGTCGAGCGCCGACGGGAGCCTGAATCCGTGCTCGATCAGCGTCTCCTTTCGCGAACGGTCCCCCTTGTACATCCCCCCGATCTGGGGGAGCGACTGGTGGGACTCGTCCACGATGATCAACCAGTCCTCGGGGAAGTAGTCGAGCAGGCACGACGGGCGCTCCCCCGGCTTCCTCCCCGACATGAACCGCGAGTAGTTCT
This sequence comes from Gemmatimonadota bacterium, assembly GCA_007126575.1. Lineage (GTDB taxonomy): Bacteria > Gemmatimonadota > Gemmatimonadetes > Longimicrobiales > Gaopeijiaceae > SLBA01. The sequence continues at coordinate 32,157 of SLBA01000103.1, forward strand.
CGATCCCCGGGCAGGTGCCGATCTCGAGCATCATCTCGATGTCGAACTTCGTGCGCGACTCGATCCGCTGGGCCTCGAGCAGGCGCCCGTGCCGCTGGAAGTGCTTGACCTGCTCCTCCATCTCGGCCCGGATCTCGGGCACCGCCTCCTCGATCGTCTGGCGATGCGTGACGTAGTGCGAGGCCGGGTAGATCGCCGTGCGTTCCATCGCCGTGATGATCTCGCCGGTCAGCGGATCAAAGCGGGTGATCCGCTCCACCTCGTCGCCCCAGAACTCGATCCGGATCGCCTGTTCCTCGTAGGCGGGGAGGACTTCCACGGTGTCTCCACGCACGCGGAAATTTCCCCGTTCGAAGGCGATGTCGTTCCTCCGGTACTGAATGTCGACGAGCGCCCGGAGGAGGTCGCCCCTGCCCATCTCCTCGCCGACGGTGACCTCGAACATGAGGGACCGATAGTCCTCGGGGTTCCCCAGACCGTAGATGCACGAGACCGAGGCGACCACCACCACGTCCTCGCGCTCGAAGAGCGACGAGGTGGCGCGCAGCCGCAGGCGGTCGATGTCCTCGTTGATCGCCGAGTCCTTCTCGATGTAGGTGTCGGTCGAGGGGACGTAGGCCTCGGGCTGGTAGTAGTCGTAGTACGAGACGAAGTACTCCACCGCGTTCGAGGGGAGCAGCCCCTTGAGCTCCCCGTAGAGCTGGGCGGCCAGCGTCTTGTTGTGCGACATGACGAGGGTGGGTCGGCGGTGGTTCGCGATCACGTGCGCCATCGTCAGCGTCTTTCCGGTGCCGGTCGCCCCCAGGAGGGTCTGGAAGCGGTCTCCCCGCTCCAGTCCCTCGGTCAGCTCGGTGATCGCCCGGGGCTGATCGCCCTTGGGCTCGTAGGGCGCCTCGATTCGGAAGTCGGGCATTCGGCGGTCAGTCCCTTTCCACGTCCAGAAGGTCGGAGTCGACGAACGACTCCCTTCGCTCCACCGAGATCACGCCCTTGATGCGGGTGATCACCTTGACCACCCGGTTCAGGTGCTGGAGGTCCCGGACCTCGACCACGAACTCCCCGAGCATCCCGTCGTCCACGGCGCGGATGTCGGCGTGCTGGATATCGGTCCCCGTCTCGGTGATCGCCTTCGCGATGTCCGAGAGGAGGCCGCGGCGGTCGGTGCCCCGCGTGTAGAGCTTCACGAAGAAGCGTTCGCCCTGCTCCGCAGACCACTCGATCTCCATGCGGCGGTCGGGGTCCTGCGAGAGGTTCAGGACGTTCGGGCAGTCCTTCCGGTGGATCGAGACCCCCCGGCCCGCGGTGATGTAGCCGATCACGTCGTCACCGGGCACCGGCTGGCAGCACTGCGAATAGCGAACCATGAGGTTGTCGATCCCCTGGATGCGCACCCCCTTGTCCGAGCGCCGGATCTTGCGGGCGATCCGCTGCAGGGGTGAGTCCGCCTTCCGCTTCGCCTCCTGCACCTCCTGTTCGGGGAGGATCTCCTTGAGGACCGCCGACGGACCGACGTCGCCCCGACCGAGCGCGGCGTAGACGTGCTCCCAGTCCGGGTAGTCCAGCGACTCCGCCGCCGCCTCCAGGACCGAGGGGTCGGGGAGGCTCACCCGCAGCTTCTTCAGTTCGCGATCCAGGAACTCCTTGCCCAGCTTCATCGACTGCTCGTGCTCCTCGGCCCGGATCCACTGCCGGATCTTCTGGCGAGCCCTCGACGTCTTCACGAAGGCGAGCCAGTCGCGCGACGGGCTCTGCTTCTGCGAGGTGAGCACCTCGACGGTGTCCCCGTTCTTGAGCTCCCTCGAGAGCGGGGCGATCCGCCCGTTGACCTTCGCGCCCGCGCAGTGGAACCCCACCTCGGTATGCACGGCGAAGGCGAAGTCGATCGGGGTCGCGCCCACGGGAAGCTGCTTGACCTCTCCCTTCGGGGTGAAGACGAAAATTTCCCCCAGGAAGAGGTCCATCCGGAGGAACTCCATGAACTCCTCGGGCTCCGACGCCTCCTGCTGCCACTCCAGCACCTGGCGGAACCAGGAGAGGGCCTCGTCGAACTCGTCCCCCTTGTCCGCTCCCTCCTTGTAGCGCCAGTGCGAGGCGATTCCGTACTCGGCGGTCCGGTGCATCTCCTCGGTCCGGATCTGGACCTCGTAGCGGCGCCCTCCCGGTCCGAAGACGGTGGTGTGGAGGGACCGGTACATGTTCGACTTCGGGGTGGCGATGTAGTCGTGGAAGCGCTCCTGGATCGGGGTCCACCGCGAATGGATGAGGCCGAGCGCGGCATAGCAGTTCTGGACCGTGTCCGTCGTCACCCGCATCGCCATCAGGTCGTAGATCTCCTCGAAGGGCTTCTCCCGTTTCGAGATCTTCCGATGGATCGACCAGAGGTGCTTCGGCCGCCCGGTCACCTCGCCCGGGATCCCCGACTCTTCGAGCAACTCCTCCAGCGGCCGCTGCATCTCGAGGATCTGACGCTCCCGCTCCTTGCGGCGCTGCTGGACCATCCGCCGCAGCTCCTCGTACTCGTCCGGCTCCAGGAACTTGAAGCACAGGTCCTCGAGCTCCCACTTCACCTGCGCCATTCCCAGGCGGTGCGCGAGGGGGGCGTAGATCTCCCGCGTCTCCAGCGCGATGCGCTGCTGTTTCGGCCGCGGCAGGTGCTCGAGGGTCCGCATGTTGTGAAGACGGTCCGCGAGCTTGATCAGGATGACCCGCGCGTCCTCGGCCATCGAGAGGAGGAGCTTCCGGTAGTTCTCGGCCTGCCGCTCGGTCTGCGAGCGGAACTTGACCTTCCCGATCTTCGTCACCCCGTCGACGATCGCCGCGACCTCGGCCCCGAAGCGCTCCTCCACGTCGGTGAGCGAGAACTCGGTGTCCTCGACCACGTCGTGGATGAGGCCCGCCACGATCGAGTCCGTGTCCAGGCGAAACTGCCCCAGGATGATCGCGACCTCGACGGCGTGGTTCACGAAGCTCTCGCCACTCGCCCGGGTCTGCCCGGAGTGCGCGGAATCCGCGAGCTCCCAGGCCCTGCGGATCCGGTCCACGTCCAGCCGCGAGGCATACGCCTCCAGCTCCCTCGCCAACGGACGGGGGAGGCCCCGGATGGTCGGGGACGCAGGCTGGGCGGTGCCGGATGGGAGAGCCATAAGAGATCCAGTACCCGAGGGGCTTCTCGATGCTCCGTCCATCATACACCTTCCCCCGGCCCGGGCAACGGGAAGGTCGCCGAGGGGGCGCCCCGGGGACTCGCCGCCGGCCCCCTACCGGTCCGACCCGGCCCCGAGAACGATCGGGCGCGGATAACGGATCGGTCCCAGCGAGGTCTCGATCGTCGGGAGGATCTCCATGCGGAGATTCACGGGCGCTCCCTCGACGCCCGCCAGCGAGGCGGCCAGGTTCACGAGCTCCTCGAGACCCCCGTCGAAGAATTCGAGGAGGTCGAGCCGGGCCCCGACGGGCACCGTGGTGGCTTCGCCCGAGACCATCCGGACCGCTTCGGTCAGCCCTCCGGACACGGTCTCCCGGCCTTCCAGAAAGAGGGTCCAGTCCATCGCCACGAGGCTGGCCTCGGGGTTGTCCGCAGGATTGTCCGCCCGTAGATCGATCGTCAGCTCGAGCGGAAGGCGGCGATCCGAAAGTGCGAGGCCCAGCCGCAGGACGTCTCGCGCGCTCACATCCCCGTACCCGCGAACCCCGTCGAGCGGGACGCCGGCCAGGCTGACCTGATGCACCCGATCGAGAGAGAAGTCCACCTGGCCGAGGGCCAGCAACGACTGGAAGGCCGCGCAGGAGGGCAGGACCAGGACCAGGGCGACCACCATCACGAGCGAACGGATGCGGGAGAGCATGAACCACCTCGGGAAACGCTGGGAAGGGGCGGAGCGCACCTCACGATAACGCTCCCGCGGGACTCTGTGAATCCGGGCGTCCTCGGGTCGACCTGCGGGGACGACCCCGGTGGCTCCGCGACCGGTCGTCAGGCCACGCTGCGTGTGCCGGCCTCGCCCGCCGCCGAACTCCAGCCCCGTTCCCCGACCACCAGGTGGTCCAGCACCCGAATCCCCATCGTCCGACCGGCCTCGCTCAGCTGCCGGGTCACCGCACGGTCTTCGGGTGACGGGGTCGGATCGCCCGAAGGATGATTGTGGACGAGCACCACCGACGCGGCGTTTTCGAGGATCGCGGGACGAAACACCTCGCGCGGGTGGATCAGCGACGCATCCAGGATCCCGCGGCTCACGAGGGCCACGCGCAGCACCCGGTGCTGCGTGTTCAGGAGGAGCGCGTGGAACTCCTCGTGCGGAAGGTCCCGCAGACGGGGGGCCATCAGGCGATAGACATCTTCGGGGCCCCGGATCCGCATCCGGTCCGGCACCTCCTCCGCCGCCGCCCGACTCCCGAGTTCCACTGCCGCGAGGATCCGGGCGGCGGTCGCCCGGCCGACCCCGGGAATCTCCTCGAGGGCCGCGGGATCGAGGCCGGAGAGCGAGCGGAGACGTCCGCGGCAGCGATCCAGGACGCGGTCGGCGACCTCGAGTGCCGACGCCTGTCGCCCTCCGCTCCCGATGACGAGCGCGATCAGCTCCCGGGCCGGAAGCACCCGGACCCCCAGGGTGCGCAGTCGCTCCCGGGGACGCTGACTGCTGGGAAGCTCACGGATCGGCGGGTGGGACGGGTTCATGCCTGGAAAGGTGATCGGGCGACCTCATCGCGGCATCATCGCTCGCCGGACGAAGGGCGATGATGCCGCGGGACCGCTCCCCGCTCAACGGGGCAGGACCACTCCGAAGAGGAAGCGGTGGTCGTCGTAGAATCCCACGCCCTGATGCTCCGCGAAGAGGCGTGGGGAATATCCGCTGGCCCCCTCCTCACGAAGGTTGAAGCGCACCCCGTACCCTGCATTGAGGGAGACGAAACGGCGATTGGTGATCGCGATGCCCCCGAGCAGGTACGGCTCGAATGCGCGTGCACCTCCCACCTCGTACCCGAACCGGGCATTCATCCCGAGCAGGAGCGACGGGTCGCGCTCTCCCAACCCGAACGCGATCTCGGGTACGAGCTCGACCGGCACGAGGTCACTCAGCTCTCCCAGATTGGTCCGCAGGGCGAAGAGCATCTGGGTGGGTGCCGAGACCTGGAAGCCCGAGTACGGCTCGAGCGCCTCGAGTCGGCGTGTCGACGGGATCCTCCCGGGATCGACGGAGGGGTCCTCGAGCACGCGCATGGGGATCGGTTCTCCGGGCCGCACACCCATGAGCCTGAGCTCTTCCCGGACGATCTGCCGAACGAGCTCGGGGAGCCGGGCGTCGGCGCCCTCCCGCGAGAGCGCTTCGAGGATCCGGCGCTCGAGGGCGGCGAGATCGGCCGGATCGACTCCCTCGACCCGGTCGGGCGCCCGGACGGCGTACTCCGCACCGAAGCGGAGGATGATCTCGCCTACCTCGGGCACGGGGATCGTCATGGTCCGCCGGCCATCGAGGGTATCGAGGCCGAGCCGAGCCTCGCGGGCCAGCTCGATCTCGCGAATCAGCTCCGCCCGCAGCTCGGCGTCCTCGGTGGTTTCGGCCCGCTCCCTCAGAACCTGCTCGGCGGCCTCCGAGATCGGGGCGGGCCGGGCGGGACGAGGTTCGTCCGGCTCAGCTCGGGCGATCCCGGGAGCCCCAGCGCGGACTCCCGGACGCCCTCCCAGAGAGAGCGAAAGCCCGGCCGAATAGAGCCAGTTGCTCCGCAGGTCGTCGGGCTCCGTGACATCTTCGAGTTCCGACTCGATCGTCATCAACAGGTTCCGGGCGCCGACCTCGAGTCGAAGTCGATCTCCCATCCCGATCCCCAGTCCTCCACCGAGCACGAGATGGTTGAGGTTGGCCCGCTCCATCCCTTCGAGGTGTTCGAAGCCGTCGCGGAAACGAAGCTGTCCGCCCCCGGCGACGAGGAAGGGGACCACGCCACTCCCGGTTCCGAGATTGAACTGCATCTCGCCCCCAAGACCCTCGATGGGCTGGGTCTCGGAGAAATCGGAGTCCACCCCACGCCACCCCCACGCCCGGAGCCCCACGTTCCGATTCAGGTCGACCCCGGCCCGCACGCCGGCCAGCTCCTGCCGGGCGAGCCCGAAGTCCCCGTGAAAGTCCAGCCGGCCCGCGAAGGGCTCGACGAAGACCCCGGGAAGGATTCCCGGGCGAGGGCCGGAGGTCGTCGAGACGCCTCCCACGGGGATCCGCAGTCCGGTGCCGAGGACCAGGGAGCTCACCACCCCGTCCTCGGGGAAGTCCTCGGGCTCGACGGCGCCGGCGATGAAGGGCTCGGGCAGGCGCACGGCCTGGCTTCTCGCGAAGAGCTCCGCGGCGACCCGGTCGGTCACCGCGAAGGCGACGCCCCCGCCGGCACGCAGAAGGATCCGGTCCCGGCGATCCTCCATGTCATCCTCGGTGCGCAGGAGCCCTCCGCCCGCCGTGACGAAGGGGCGCAGGGTGCCCGAAGCCAGATTCACCTGGAGATCGGCGCCGAAGCTTTCGGCCCGGTATCGGTCCGAGACGCCATCAGGGGCGGTCAGCCCCTCGCGCAGTCCGATGCCCGTGGCCCGCGAGTAGAAGGGCTGCAGTGAGAAGAGGGGCCCGAAATCGATCGAGAGCCGGCCCCCGAGGGTGCGCGTGTGCTCGAGCCCGAAGGCGTCGTCCCAGCGAACCTCCTCGTACGTCGGCACCACGGTCCACGAGACCTCCTGGGCGTGGGCCCCGCTCGCCCCGAACAGGAGCATGCAGCCGGTCAGGCCGGCCAGGAGGACCCCGGCGAGCCTCCCGGGGACGTTCAAGTGGGACTCCCGTGGCACTTCTTGTACTTCTTGCCACTTCCGCAGGGGCACGGATCGTTGCGCCCCGGCTCGTCCTCGACGGTCACGGGCTCCTGGGGGCCGCTGTCCTCGCCCCGGTTCGTCTGGAGCGTCGCGGGATCGGGACCGGTGGGTCCGGCGACGTCGCCCGCGCGGGCGGCCGCCGACACCCCCACCGGATCCAGGCGGGACCCACCCCGCCCGGGCTGCGCCAGGCGAGACCGATCCATCGCACCCGCTCCCCCGGTGTCCCCCACATCGGTCGGACCGGAGTACTGCAGGCGTTGCGGCTGCGGGCGCTGCGGCTCGGGGCGCTGACCGATCTGCGCGCGAAAGAAGAGGCTCGTGACCGTCTTCCGGATATCGGTCATGAGATCGACGAACATGTCGTACGACTCTTTCTTGTACTCGATCAGGGGATCCTTCTGCCCCCAGCCCCGGAAGGCGATCGACGCCTTCAGGGAGTCGAGGTCGTACAGATGGTCCTTCCACTTATCGTCGATCACCGACAGGAGGAGCCAGCTCATCACCTTCTCGGCGTTCTCGCCGAAGCTCTCGAGCTTCTTCTCGTACTGGGCGAGCGCCGCGGGCAACGTCACATCGAGGATCTCCTCGCGATCGAAGAAGCTGGGCTCCTCCTCTTCCTCCTCGGGCAGTTCCTCGACCTGAACGAAGAAGTCGGTCAGCATGGAGCGGCGAAGCTCATGCAGTTCCCAGGACTCGGGGAGGAGGTCCGGGGGCGTATGCTCCTCGACCAGCTCCCGCACGGCGGTCTCGATCATCTCCCAGAGTTCGCCCTTCAGGTCCTCACCCCCCTCGAGGGCGAAGAGCCGCAGGTCGTAGATCACCTCCCGCTGCTGGTTCATCACGTCGTCGTAGTCGAGAAGCTTCTTGCGTGCTTCGAAGTTGTTCCCCTCGACGCGCCGCTGTGCCCGCTCGATCGACTTGGTCACCAGGCCGTGGGTGATGACCTCTCCATCCTCGGCGCCCCACTTCTCCATCGCGTTCGCAATCCGCTCGGACCCGAACAGCCGCATCAGGTCGTCTTCGAGCGAGAGGAAGAACTGGGACGCACCCGGATCTCCCTGCCGCCCGGCTCGCCCCCGAAGCTGGCGATCGATCCGCCGGGACTCGTGCCGAGAGGACCCCAGGATGTGCAGTCCGCCGCACTCGATGACGAAGTCGTCGGGCTGGCTCGCGAGATCGGTGCGAAGCTTGGGGTCGATCGCGACGAGCTCCTCGAGATCCAGCCCCCGCTCCTTCGCCCACCCGACGGTCCGGGCGTCGGTGACTCCCTTGCCCAGCTTGATGTCGGTTCCCCGCCCCGCCATGTTCGTGGCGATCGTGACCGCTCCCGGGCGTCCGGCTTCCTGCACGATCTCGGCTTCGCGCGCATGCTGCTTCGCGTTCAGCACGTTGTGCGGGATCCCCCGGCGCTTCAGCATGCGGGCGATCGTCTCGGACACGTCGACGTTCGTGGTTCCGACGAGCACGGGCAGCTCCATCTTCACCAGACGATCGACCTCGTCCATGATCGCGTTGTACTTCTCGCGCTTCGAGCGGAAGATGAGGTCGTTGCGGTCTTCCCGGATCACCGGACGGTTGGTCGGGATCACGAGGACCTCGAGCCCGTAGATCTGGTGGAACTCGGATTCCTCGGTCTCGGCCGTCCCGGTCATCCCGGCGAGCTTGGCGTACATCCGGAAGTAGTTCTGGATCGTGACGGTCGCCATCGTCTGGGTCTCGCCCTTGATCTCGACCCCTTCCTTCGCCTCGACCGCCTGGTGGAGCCCGTCGCTCCAGCGGCGTCCGGCCATCTGCCGCCCGGTGAACTCGTCGACGATCACGACCTGTCCGTCCTCGCCGATGATGTACTGCTCGTCGCGCTGGAAGAGGGCATACGCCTTGAGAAGCTGGTGGACCACGTGCATCCGCTCGCTCTTCTCGGCGTACTCCTTCTCGAGCTCGGCGATCTCGGCTTCCTTCTCCTCCTTGGAGAGCGACTCGTCCTCCTGGATCGCCCCGATGATCTCCGAGAGGTCGGGGACCAGGAAGGCGTCGGGATCCCCCGGCGAGAGCTCCTCGAACCCGCGGTCCGAGAGCGCGACGTTATGCCCCTTCTCATCCATGGCGAAGAGGATGTGTTCATCGACCTCGTGCAGACGCTTCTCGCGCATCAGGCTCGCTTCGGCCTGCTGCACGAGATTCTGGATCGAGGGGTCGTCGTGAAACATCTTCAGAAGCCGACGGTTCTTGGGCGTTCCCCTGCGGACCGCAAGGAGGGACTCGGCGGCGGTCCATTCATCCCCGTCCTCGAGTGCCTGCTCGGCCTTTCCGATCAGCTCCGAGGCGATCTTGAGCTGCTTCTTGTAGAGCGCGGACACCATCGGGTTGTACTTCTTGTACCCGGTCTGGGTATCGCGCGAAACGGGGCCCGAGATGATCAGGGGGGTTCGGGCTTCGTCGATCAGGATCGAGTCGACCTCGTCGATGATCGCGAAAAAGTGGCCCCGCTGCACCCTGCGATCCAGCGTGTGGACCATGTTGTCGCGAAGGTAGTCGAAGCCGAATTCATTATTCGTCCCGTAGGTGATGTCGGCCCCGTAGGCCTCCCGGCGGGAGTCGCTCCCGGGCTCGTGGAGGTCCAGAACCCCCACGGTGAGTCCGAGGTAATTGTAGATCGCACTCATCCACTCGGCGTCACGCTTCGCCAGGTACGTGTTCACGGTGACCAGGTGGGCGCCGAGTCCCGCCAGGGCATTCAGGTACAGAGGCATGGTGGCCGACAGCGTCTTTCCCTCACCGGTCTGCATCTCGGCCGCCGAGCCGCGGTGGAGCGCGATTCCCCCGATCAGCTGCACGTCGTAGGGGATCATGTCCCAGGTGGTCGGCTGACCGCTCACCATGAACTCCTGGCCCATCAGGCGCCGGCAGGTCTCCTTGACCACGGCGAACGCCTCCGGGAGGAGCTCGTCGAGGGCGTCGGTGATCGCCGTGTCCCTCTCCTGCTCGAGGCCCTGGAGCTGCGACAGGAGCCGGTCCCGTTCCTGGGAATCGACTGAGGCACCGCGCTGCCGGCGCACCTCCCGGATCTTCTCTTCGATCGGGTCGGTCTGCTCGGCGATGAAGGCACGAAACTCCGCGGTTTTTCCCTTGAGTTCCTCTTCGGAAAGCTCGTGGTACTCTTCGTAGAGTTCGTTGATCTCGTCGACCAGAGGCTGGAGGCGTTTCACCTCTCGCTCGTGCTGATCGCCCATTATCCACTTCAGAAGATTTTTCATAGCTCTACACGTACAGCTTGGCTGCCTCGATGATCCGCCGAACACTCTCGGGGACCAGGTAACGAATGGAATGTCCCGCCCTCACCCGTTCCCGGATGAGGGTGGAGGACAGATCGAACCGGATCACGGGAACCTCGATCCTCGGAGGCTCATCACCTCCCGGAAATCCGGGCTCCAGCGCCCCGGCACCTTCACCCTCGCGGGTCATTACGACAATGGATGCCATCCTGGCGACTTCCCAGGGCTCCCGCCACTGGCCGAACGCACTCCACTGGTCCGCTCCCATGATCAGGTGGTAGTGCGCCCCACCGGCCTCCTCACGCAGGCTTCGAAGCGTGTCGACCGTGTACGACGGCCCCTCGCGGCGAAGCTCCAGGTCCGACACCTCGAATCGGGGATCCTCCTCGACACCGGCTCGGACCATCCGCAGCCGAAGCCCCGCAGGGGTCAATTCCTCGGGGTCCTTGTGCGGAGGGGTACCCGAGGGCATGAACACTACCCTGCTGAGGCCGAGTCTTTCCAGTACGTCCTGCGCGGCCGCGAGGTGGCCGAGGTGGAACGGGTCAAAGCTGCCGCCGAAGAGCCCGATGCGCTCGGAGCCGCCTCCCCCGTCCGCTTCGGTCACGCGCTTCCGTCCGCCAGTTCCTGCGCCGCTTCCGATTCCGGATAGTTGTCGAGAAGGCGCTGTCGTGCGCGCTGCGCCTCATCGCTCCATCCGATCGCGGTATAGGATCGGTAGAGTGCCGCCAGACCCTCTGCGGCCCATCGAGTCTGGGGGTAGAAATCGACGAGGTCCTGAAAATAGAGGATCGCGGAATCGTGGAAGTTGCGCCGCTGATAATGGCGACCCTGGAGAAAGAGGCTCTCGGCGAGCCGGTCGAACATCTGGTTCTGAAGTTCCCGTGCCTGCTCGGCCACATTCATCCCCTCGAACTCCTGCCGGGTCGCCCGGCAGGCATCGACGGCCCGCTGCGTATACTCCTGGTCTCGCTGGGGGTGCGGAGCGAGCCGGGCATAGCTGCGACAGATGCCGAGGGACGCCTCCGGAGCCAGACCATGGCTGGGGTACCGCTGGAGGAATCGGTCGAACTCCGCAGCCGACGTGATGAACTCCTCCTTGCCGAAGTGCGCCCGTGCCAGATACATCCGGGCCTCGGGAAGCCGCTCGTAGGAGGGATTCTGGAAGATGAGGGTCTCGAACGTGCCGATCGCGTCGTCCCAGTCTTCGTCATCGTAGGCCGCCACCCCGAACTCGAAGAGGGCGTCGCCACTCATCCCCGCCCACGCCGGCCCGGATCCACACCCGACCAGAAGGAGGACCAGGAGCCCGAACAGGGCCAGGCCTCCTCGACGCGTCCGGGCCCGGACGGCCTCTCCGGGAAACGGAACCGCCGCTCCCGAGACCCCGATCCTCTCGGCACCGCTCACTGTCTTGTCCCCGCTCGATCCCATCCTACCCCTCTCTCCGGACTGGTCATGTGGAAAGCCTCGAACTCTCGTGCAACTACCCCCCGGACGCAAGCGCCCGGAGGGGAGTGCCCCGGCCCTAGGTGTTGTACATCGCGGAGGGTCTCAGGTTCGTCTCCCGGCGCGTCGCACGATTCGCCGGGACGATCTCGATCACCCGCGATAGAATTCGCGGATCGATTCGATCACCCGCTCCATTCGCTCCTCCCCCACCTCTGGGAAAATCGGGAGCGAGAGCACGTCGAGGCAGGCGGCTTCGGCGTGGGGAAGAGCCCCGGGCCTCCCCCTGAGCTCCTCGAAGCAGGGCTGGAGGTGAAGGGGCACGGGATAGTAGACTCCGGTCCCGATCCCCCGCTCCTGAAGAAACGCCCTCAACTCGTCCCTGCGCTCGACCCGCAGGGTGAACTGGTTGTAGACGTGATGGTTCCCCTCCAGGACCTCGGGAAGGGTCACCTCGGCCACATCGGCAAGTCCTCCATGGTACTGGCACGCGTTCGCCCGGCGCGCACGTGCCCATTCATCGAGGTGCCGGAGCTTGACCCGGAGGACCGCCGCCTGAAGCGCGTCGAGCCGGGAGTTCGTGCCGACCATCTCGTGGTGGTACATCTGGCGGCCGCCGTGGACCCGGAGCTTCCCGACGGACTCCGCCAGGTCCCCGTCGAGAGCGGTCACCATCCCGCCGTCACCGAAGCCTCCGAGGTTCTTGGTGGGGAAGAAGGAGAAGGCACCGGCATCTCCCCACGCGCCGGCCATGACCCATCCCTCCCGCGCCATGGACTCGTCTCCCTTCTGCCGTGCCCCGATGGCTTGCGCACAGTCCTCGAGCACGAAGGCATCGCGGTCCGTCGCAAGCTCGGTGATCTCCTTCATCGGGGCCATCTGACCGAACAGATGGACGGGGATCACCGCCCGCGTCCGCTCCGACCACACGGCTTCGAGCGTCTCCCGGGTGACGTTGAAGGTGATCGGGTCGATATCGCAGAAGACGGGGGTGAAGCCTGCGTTCCACACCGCCCCGGCCGTGGCGAAGAAGGTGAAGGCCGGAACGATGACCTCGTCCCCCGGCTCCGGTTCGAGGGCCATGAGCGGAAGGAGGATCGCATCGGTCCCCGATGCGCACCCCACGGTGTGGGGAACGCCCAGGTAGTCCGAGAGCTCCCGCTCGAGCGCCTCGACCTCGGGGCCGAGTATGAAGTACTGGGACTCGACCACGCGCTCCAGCGCGGCGCCGATCTCGTCTTTCAACCCTGCGTACTGGGCCTTGAGGTCGAGAAGGGGGACCTGCATGAATCGTTCTCCGGAAAGTCGGAAAGGGAGGGTGCGTGTCGTCGGACGGGGCGGTCAGAACCGGCCCCCGCCTCCACTCGGGAATCGGATCGCGTCGATCCTCTCTCTGGCTCTCTCGCGAAGCGCCTGTCCTTCGCCGAGGTCGTCACTGATCACCCGCTCGAAGGCGTTGATGGCCGCGGTGTTCTGACCGCGATCCGCCAGGAGTTCCCCGGTCCGGAACCAGGCCTGGGCGAGTCGGTTCCGCGGCTCCCCCAGGTCGATCGTGGTCCGGAAGTATCGAAGCGCGTCGTCGGTATCGCCCCGGTCCCGGGCCTCGACCGCCAGAAGGTAGGAGCAGTTGCCCACGTGCCAGTCCACCTCGGTCCTGCGCGCCGCAGAGACCTCGGGGCGCACCTGCTCGAAGAAGGCGAGCGCCCGCTCGCAGTCCCCGAGTTCCTGGTGCGCGAGCGCCATCTCCATGATCACTTCGGGGGTGCTCCCCGTCGCTTCGGCCAGTGCCTTCTGATAGAAGGGGAGCGCCTTGCCGTACTGGGCGTTGCGAGAGAAGTGTCGGGCGAGGGGGAGTGCCAGTCCGGTCAGGCTCACACCGGGCCGGAGCTGGATCGCGGCCTCGACGGCGGCCGCCGCCGCGATTCCGTCCCGCCGCTCCACTGCGATCCGAGCAACCCTCAGCAGGTCCGACGCCGCGATGTCGGCAACCGACGGGTCCTGTCGGATCGCCGTCTCGTAGTGACGCTGGGCCTCGTCGATCCGACCCACCCGCGCGTATGCCTGCGCCGCTCGAGTCAGCGTCTCCACGTCGTCTCTCCCCTGCCGAAGGGCGAGGCGATACTCCGCGAGCGCCTCGGGGAAGTCCCCCTGGGCGAAGGCGGCATCGCCCCGGTGCACGGCCCCTTCCTCAGAGCCGGCGGCGGTACAGGCCGCCGAGCCGACCAGCAGGAGGAGGACGCCGAGGAGCGTCGTACGTCGATCAGAGAGAAGGTTCATCGTGCGCATGGCCGAATATAACCCGCCCGCGCGGAAAGGGTCACCACCGGCAGGCCCCCGCGTGTGCGTCCGGTCGCGTGTCAGGGCAGCGTCCGTGCCTGGGCGTCATCCGTCTCGATCAGACCCCGGAAGTAGGGGATCGTCCGGATCAGGCCCTCCCTGAGCCCGGTCTCCGGCTCCCAGTCCAGGATCCTGCGGGCGAGGGTGATATCGGGCTGCCGAACCTTGGGATCATCTTCGGGGAGGGGAAGCCGCTCGACCGGCGACGAGCTTCCGGTGAGTTCTATCACCGCCTCCGCCAGGTCCCGGATCGTGACCTCGGCGGGGTTGCCCACATTCACCGGCTCCACCCGGTTCGGGTGATGAAAGAGTCGATAGATCCCCTCGACCTCGTCGTCGACGAAACAGAACGACCGGGTCTGGGAGCCGTCGCCGTAGATCGTGATCGGATCGCCGCGCAGCGCCTGAACCAGAAAATTCGAGACGACCCGCCCATCGGCCGCCCGCATCCTCGGGCCGTAGGTGTTGAAGATCCGGACGATGCGGGTCTCGAGACCGTGGTGCCGGTGGTACGCCATCGTCATGGCCTCGGCGAAGCGCTTGGCCTCGTCGTAGACACCGCGAACTCCGACCGGGTTCACGTGCCCCCAGTAGCTCTCGGGCTGCGGGTGAATCTGCGGGTCCCCATAGACCTCCGACGTCGAGGCGAGCAGGTAGCGGGCCCCGTGGAGCTTGGCCAGGCCGAGGGTGTTGTGCGTCCCCAGGCTTCCCACCTTGAGGGTGGGGATCGGATGTTCCAGGTAGTCGACGGGGCTCGCGGGAGAGGCGAAGTGCAGCACGCCGTCGACCGTGTCCGCGACCCGCAGCGGGATCGAGATGTCGTGGTCCACGAAGGCGAATCGGTCCTCGGCGGACAGCGACTCGATGTTGGCCGGAGAGCCGGTGATCAGGTTGTCGACCCCGATCACCGAATGCCCATCGGCCAGGAAGCGCTTCGAAAGGTGGTACCCGAGGAACCCTGCGGCCCCCGTGATGAGAACTCTCATGGCCGTATCCTACTCGTGTTCGGGAAGGGAGGGGTGTCGCGGGTCCGCTGTACTGATCGGGGGACGCCCCACCGATTGGTATTCGAAGCCCAGAGCCTCCATCCTCTCGAGGGGAAAGATATTTCGTCCGTCGAAGATCAGGGGACGCCGCAGGAGAGATCGGATCCGCTCGAAGTCGGGACGACGATAGGGAAGCCACTCCGTATGGATCAACAGCGCGTCGGCTCCCTCCAGGACTTCGTAATTGTCGGGCTCGAACTCGACCCGATCTCCGAGAATCCTCCGGGCCTCCTCGATCGCGGCCGGATCATGCGCCCGCACCGAAGCCCCTCTCTCGAGCAGCCCCTCGATGGTGACCAGGCTGGGCGCTTCGCGCATGTCGTCGGTGTTCGGCTTGAATGACAGCCCCCACAGGGCGAAGGTATGCCCACTGAGGTCCTCCCCGAATCGAGCCACGACACGTTCCAGGAGCATTCGCTTCTGCGCCGCGTTCACGGCCTCGACCGCTTCGAGGATCATGGGGTCCAGCCCGAGCTCACGAGAACTGCGGATCAGCGCCTGCACATCCTTCGGGAAGCACGAGCCCCCGTATCCCACCCCGGGAAAGAGGAAGCTGGATCCGATCCTCGGATCGCTTCCGACCCCTGCGCGCACGGCGTCGATGTCCGCCCCGGTGCGCTCGCAGAGGCTCGACATCGCGTTCATGAACGAGATCCGGGTGGCCAGCATCGAGTTGGCCGCATACTTGGTCAACTCCGCCGACGGAAGGTCCATCACCAGGATCGGATTCCCCGTGCGCAGGAAGGGGGCGAAGAGCTCGGTCAGGGCATCCCTGGCGACGTCGGAGTCCACCCCCAGGACGATGCGGTCCGGCTTCATGAAGTCGTCGACAGCCGCGCCCTCCTTCAGGAACTCCGGGTTCGACGCCAGGTGGACCGGGTGCTGGGTACGGGACTCGATCACGTCCCGGACCAGGCGGGCGGTGCCCACCGGGACGGTGCTCTTGGTCACCACCACCTTCGATTCCTGCATCGCGTCCCCGATCTCGCCGGCGGCCCCCAGGACATGGCGCAGGTCCGCGGAACCGTCCTCGCCCGGCGGGGTCCCGACCGCGATGAAGATGATCTCCGACGCCCGGACGGCCTCGGCGGTGTCGGTGGTGAACTGCAGCCGGGAAGCCTCGACGTTGCGTTCCAGGAGCGGCTGGAGTCCCGGCTCGAAGATGGGGACCTTCCCCTCGTTCAAGAGGGCGATCCTGGAGGCGTCGACGTCGGTGCAGATCACGTCGTTTCCGATCTCTGCGAGTCCCGTTCCGGTCACGAGGCCCACGTACCCGCTGCCGATGACCGCGATTCTCACTGTTCCTCTCCGGTGCCCGCCGACGGTGTCGTCCCGGTCTTGACGATCCAGCGCTGCGGCTGGCCCTCGCCCCGGACGTTCGCGATGCCCCCGGTGGCGTTTCTGGAATCCACCAGGACCGGGGAACGGTCGAAGATCCATTCGAGATCGAAGTCGCGATGATCGGTGACGAGCACCACCAGGTCCGCCCAGGCCATCGTCTCGTCGTTCAACTCGACGCCCCTCCAGATCGTGCCCTGATCCCGAACCTCGGGCACGTAGGGGTCATGGTAGCGTACGTCGGCTCCCTCTCGCTCGAGCTCGTGCAGGATATCGATCGCCGGAGACTCCCGGACATCGTCGATGTTCGGCTTGTAGGCGACGCCCAGGATGAGGATCCGGGACCCGTTGACGGCCTTTCGGCCCGCGTTCAGGGCCTCCCGGACCTTCTGGACGACGAAGCGGGGCATCTCGGCGTTGATCTCGCTGGCGAGTTCGATGAACCGGGTTCGGAAGTCCAGCGTTCTCATCTTCCAGCTCAGGTAGTGGGGATCCACCGGAATACAGTGTCCTCCCAGACCCGGGCCCGGTGTGAATTTCATGAAGCCGAAGGGCTTGGTCGCAGCGGCCTCGATCACCTCCCAGATGTCGACCCCGAGCCGGTCCGCGATCTGCGCCGTCTCGTTCACGAGCGCGATGTTCACGGCGCGGAAGGTGTTCTCGAGGATCTTGACCAGCTCCGCGGCCTCGGGCGACGAGACGGGGACGATGGTATCGATGAAGCGGCGATATGCGGCTTCCCCGGCCGCAACACATGCGGGGGTGATGCCACCCAGGACCTTCGGAGTGTTTCTCGTCTGCCACACCTCATTGCCGGGATCCACTCGCTCCGGAGAGAAGCACAGGAAGAACTCGCGACCGACTTCCAGCCCGCGCTCCTCGAACAGGGGGAGGAGCACCTCGCGTGTGGTCCCCGGATAGGTCGTGGATTCCAGCACGATGAGCTGGCCGGGGCGCAGAGTGTCGGCAATCGCCTGGCCCGCCTGCAGGATGTAGGAGATGTCCGGATCCCTGGTCTTCCCCAGCGGCGTCGGAACGCAGATCGAGATCACGTCGCATTCGGCGAGGCGGGCCATCTCGGCCGTGGCTTCGAGGAGGCCCTCCTCGCGCATCTTCGAAACCGACGCGCCCGGCACGTCCTGAATGTGCGATCGGCCCTGGTTCACGCCATCGACGACAGCGGGCACCACGTCGAATCCGATCGTCCGGATCCCCGATCCCGCGACCTCAATGGCCAGCGGGAGCCCCACATAGCCCAGCCCCACGACCCCGAAGGTCAGATCCCCCCGCTCGAAGAACTCGCGGCTGGGGAGGCTGGCGTTCGAGGCGTCCGTATCTGCATTCGTCATGGTCGATCCGTGATGCGAAAGGAAAAGTTGAAGTTCGGGACCGCATGAGGGTCAGGAGGGTGGCTGCCGGGCCTCTGGACCCTGCCGTTCGGCCAACACGTCCCGGAGCGCCTCCACCACGCCTTCGAGCGAGTGGGGATTCGCCATCGCGCTCACGGGGAGACCCAGCGCCGCACACTCCCCCTGCGTGGCGGGCCCGATCGCCACGATCGGAACCCCCCGGGGCCATGTCGGACTCATTCGTCCTCCGGCACCCTTCGTGCTCCACGCCCCGGCGAGGGCTCGCGCAGCGGACCCGGCAGTGAGGGGGATTGCATCGATCGTGCCCGCTCGCACACGCTCGACCAGCTCCCCGGCCCTCTCGGGGTTCGGGAGGGTACGGTACGCGGTCGTCAGCGTGACCACCGCGCCCGCCTCGGACAGCCCGTCGGGAAGGAGATCACCGCCCTCTTCGGCCCGGGGGAAGAGTATCCGGGCCCCCTCGAGCACCCGCCAGGTCGGGGCCTCCAGGAGGAGGCCTTCCGCCAGAAACTCCCGCGGCACGCGGTCCGGTGACAGGCCGGCCTCCCGCGCGGCGCGCCCTGTCGCCTCGCCCACCACCCACACCTCGAGCCCGGGAAGTCGAAAGGGAGCCCGGAGCCCGCGGGCCTCCAGGCGCAGGACCACGGGCGCCACCGCCCTCTTCGAGGTCAGGAGGAGAACGTCGAAGCCGGGCCCGCCGCCCTCCACAAGGCGATCCACCGCCTGATCCAGCAGATCGGAATCCAGGGGCTCAACAATGCGCGTGAGGGGAAGATGCTGCGGAAAAAACCCCGCGGACCGAAGCATCGCCGTGAAGCGCCCCCCCTCGTCGGGTCGCGTCATCGCCACCACCGGCTTCGCCCCCCTCCCCGAGGACGAGAACCCTTCCCCCTCAGAATGCGACGAGCCCCCCGTCCCGTGATGGGGATGGGGGGCCGCGTTCGGAGCTTCTGGCGCTGTCATCGGAGGAAACGCTCCCGCCGTTGGGAATTCCGCCGGAGTCCTTTCCGGGTCAGAGTTCGCCGATCGGGTTCACGGCCGGCGCCTTCTTGATCTTCCCCGCCGAAATGCAGGACGTGCAGACCCGAATGCGCCGCCGCTGTCCATCGTCGTCGAGGACCCGGACCGTCTGCAGGTTCGGGAGCCAGCGCCGCTTCGTCTTGTTGTTCGCGTGGCTCACGTTGTTCCCCGTCGAGGGACCCTTGCCACACACCTTGCAAAACCTTGCCATCGTTCTATCTGCCTTTCTCTTCGCGAGAAGTTGCTGGTCAATCCTGCGAGTCAGCGCCGTCGGGATCGGCGACTGCGTCCGCTTCTTCCTGAAGCTCGTCGGGCACCCGAATCTGAACATCGTCCGCAAGCAGATAGTGATCCGCTGTCGCGGCCATCCCGCGAGCTCCCTCGTCGGGAAGGACACCCACGGCCATCCACTGGTCGAGCAGCTGATCGCTGATCTCGTGGACGCGGCCCGTCAGGTCGAGCACATCCCCCACCTCGACGCTCACACCCGCTTCCATGAGCTCGAGTTCGAGCCGCACGAGAAAGGGCGATTCGTCCCCCAGATTGAACCAGAAGAGACTCGGGCTCGTCACCGAGGAGACGACCAGTCCGTCGAGCTGCACCCGCTGCTCGTCCTCCCGCAGGTTGTCGACCTGCCCCTGAAACGCGGTCAGTCCGAGAGACACCGCCGGCTGATCTCCGGCCTCCTCCGCCACCGTCACCTGTGTCGGCTCGGAGAAGAGGAAGAGAGCATAGAACAGCCCACCGACGGCCACGACGGCCAAAAGGGCGAGCGGGAGGGACAGCTTGCTGCGGGTCTGCTGGGCCATGTGCCAGATTCTCCTGAAGTGTTACGCGTCGACTCGATCTACGAGCTCTATGAGCGCCATCTCGGCGGCATCCCCCTTACGGTGTCCCAGCTTCAGGACTCGCGTGTACCCCCCGGGTCGGTCCTCGAAACGAGGCCCGATCTCCGAGAAGAGCTTCCCGAGAACCTCCCGGTCCGCCACGTGCCGTGCCGCCTGCCTGCGGGCGTGCAGGTCTCCCCGCCGGGCCAGTGTTATCAGGCGCTCCGCAAAGGGCCGAAGCTCCTTCGCCTTGGCGGTGGTGGTCTCGATCCGCTCGTGGCGGAACAGGGACGTGGCCATGTTCCGCAACGTAGCCTTTCGATGGCTTGACGTGCGGGAGAGGTTCCGCCCTTTCTTTCTATGCCGCATGGTGGTCTTTCCCGATGACTTGAGCTACCGATATATCATGGACGAGAGAGAATGTCTACTCGTCCCCTGTCTCCGCCGGCGCCTTCTCCTCCTCGATGAGGAAGATATCGCCGTCTTCTCCAGCCTTCAGCTTCATGCCGAAGTGGAGGTCGTGCTCCGCGAGGAAGTCCTGGATCTCCTTCAGGGACTTCTTCCCGAAGTTCTCGATCTCGAGCATTTCATCCTCGGTCCGCTGCACCAGCTCGCCGAGCTTCGAAATCTTCTCCTTCGACAGCGAGTTCCGCGAGCGAACCGACAACTCGGCGAGGTCCTCGATCGGCCGGTGGAAAAGCTCCTTCATCTCATCGGTCACCGCGACCACTCCGTCCGGTGTCGGGGTGGGCATGCCACCCTGACCGAAGTAAAGAAGATACTCGAGGTGCTTGCGGACGAGCTCCGCAGCGACGCTCACCGCGTCCGCAGGAGTAACCGACCCGTCGGTCTCGACCTGAAACGACAGGCGATCGAAGTCGGTGCGCTGGCCCACACGGGTCTCGCGAACTTCGAAGTTCGCACGCCGCACGGGGTTGTAGCTCGCATCGATCCGCACGAGGTCGACCGGCTCGCCCTTGACCTCGGGATGCTGGTCGGCGAGGACGAAGCCACGCCCCTGGTTCACCCGAAGCTCCATGCGGAACTCACGGTCCTCCTGCAGCGTGAGGATGTGGTGGTCCAACTGACGGACCTGGACACCCGACTTGGCCTGAATGTCCGCGGCCGTGACCGCCCCGGCCTTGGATGCCTTGACCTCTAGCTGCGCCGTGTCGACACCCTCGTCGAGGACGATGACCAGGGACTTCAGGTTCTGGATGATCTGGTGCACATCTTCGACCACGCCCGGAACCGTCTGGTGCTCATGGACCACGCCGTCGATCCGGAACGACCAGACCGCGGCCCCCCGGAGCGACGAAAGCAGCACACGACGCACCGAATTTCCGAGCGTATGTCCGTAGCCACGCTCGAGGGGCTCCACCACGAATTCGGCCACCCGGCCGTCTTCCGACGTGTGAACCGCTTCGACCTTTTCTGGCAGCACGAGCCCGGTCAGATCAATCTCCACCTTGTCCTCCATGCCCCGAGGGGGCCTGCATCGCGAAAGAGAGCCCGTCCCGGCCGGGATACTTCCGGCCGGGCAGGGCTTTTCAAGTGATATCGGTTACTTGGAGTAGAGCTCGACGATGAGCTGCTCCTGGATCTCCGCAGAGATGTCGTCCCGGGTCGGCTTGCGCACGACTCGGGCGACGCGATTCTTCTGATCCAGCGTAAGCCATTCCACCATCTTCGGCCGCGTCCTGGAGTCCAGCGCCACCTCGACCGGCTCGATTTCCTTCGAAGCGGCCCGAATGGCGATGTCGTCTCCGGGGCGGACCTCGTACGACGGGATGTCCACGACCTTCCCATTGACCTGCACGTGACGGTGGCGCACCAACTGGCGAGCCTGGTTCCTGCTCACGGCGAATCCGAGACGGAAGATGACATTGTCGAGCCGGGTCTCCAGGTGAACCAGAAGGTTCTCGCCCGTGACTCCCTGCTGACTAGCGGCAGAGGAGAAGAGGTTGCGGAACTGGCGCTCCTGCAGGCCATACATCCGCTTCACCTTCTGCTTCTCACGCAGCTGCAGCGCATAGTCGGACTGCTTCCGGCGCCGCGCCTGCGCGGGGCCGTGCTGTCCGGGAGGATACGCCCTGCGCTCCACCGGACACTTCTCCGTGTAGCACTTGGCGCCCTTCAAGAATAGCTTCTGCCCCTCGCGGCGGCAGAGCTTACAGACCGGTCCTGTGTAACGAGCCATCAAGCAACCTGTTTCAAACCGAGTGATTTCTCCGGAGAACGGAGCGCGCGGGCGACCTCAGGGTCGTCCACCGGCCTCCATCTCTCCAACGTACCTGCTTGCGGAAGCGATCCCGCCCCTCAAACCCGCCGCTTCTTGGGTGGCCGGCAACCGTTGTGCGGGAGCGGGGTGACGTCCTCGATGGACTTCACCTGCAATCCGGCCGACGCCAGCGCCTGAATGGCGGACTCGCGCCCCGAGCCGGGCCCCTGCACACGCACGGCCACCTTCCGGACTCCGAGAGCATAGGCCTCGCGGCCTGCCAGCTCGCCCGCGGTCGTGGCGGCAAAGGGCGTGGACTTCTTGGAGCCCTTGAACCCCGCCTTCCCGGCACTTGCCCAGGCGACGACATCACCCTTGGAGTCGGCAATCGTGATGAGAGTGTTGTTGAAGGTCGCCTTGATGTGGGCGACCCCGTCAGACTCCACCGTCTTCTTGCTCCGCTTCGTACGCGGTGCCTTCTTCTTGTCAGCCAACCGTCTCTCCCTTTTGCGCTACTTCCTGGGGGGCTTCTTCTTACCCGTAATCGCCCGCTTCTTCCCCTTGTGGGTACGGGCATTCGTGTGCGTCCGCTGTCCCCGCACCGGCAAGCCGCGGCGGTGACGGACTCCTCGATAGGAACCGATATCCATGAGGCGCTTGATATTCATCGACACCTCGGTCCGGAGCGCACCCTCCACCTTGAAGCGCTGCTCAATCTCCCCCCTCAGACGACTCACGTCCTCTTCGGAGAGATCCTGCGTGCGGGTGTCAGGATCGACACCGGCCGCTTCGATGATCTCACGCGCTCTCGAGTCCCCCACGCCAAAAATGTACGTGAGGGCGATCTCGATCCGCTTGTTTCTGGGGAGGTCGACTCCCGCGATGCGTGCCATGTTGTTCCCCGTTTCGTCTCAGACGCCCTCTGGGAGGCCGCGTAAAATTATCCCTGCCGCTGCTTGTGGCGGGGATTGCGTTTGCAAATGATCCGCACCACACCGCGGCGGCGAACCACCTTGCAGTGTTCACAGATAGGCTTGATGCTGCTTCTAACCTTCATGAGATCCTCACCGTCCGTTCGTTGCAGAGCTTGGAAGTATAACCCCTTTGCCAAACCGACTCAAGAGAGGGGCCGGAGGGTGTCCGAAATCCGCTCCCTGGTTCCCGTCAATACCCGGGGTCCATCTGCCGTGACCGCAACCGTGTGCTCGAAATGGGCGGACAGGGAGTTGTCCGCCGTAACCATCGTCCATCGATCCGAGAGAGTGCGGATCTTCCACGTACCCACCGCGATCATCGGTTCGATCGCCAGCACCATCCCCTCGCGGAGCTTCGTTCCCTCGCCGGGAGAACCCAGATTCGGGACCTGCGGCTCCTCGTGCACCTTGCGACCCACCCCGTGCCCGACCAGGTCGCGAATGATCTCGAAGCCGGTCCCCCGGACCGTCGTCTCCACGGCATGGCCGATATCCCCGGTGTGCCGGTCCGGAACCGCAACCGCGACGGCCCGCTCCAGGGCGTCCGCGGTGATCCTGAGCAGGGACTGCGCCTCGTCGCTGACCTCCCCCACCGCGAAGGTCCGGGCGGAGTCGGCACACCAGCCGCGCAGACGTACCCCGACATCGATGGAGATGATGTCGCCATCGGCAAGGACGCGCTCACTGCTCGGAATTCCGTGCACGACCTCGTCGTTGATCGAGGTGCAGAGCGTTCCCGGGAATCCGTACAGCCCCTTGAAGACCGGTGTGGCGCCCTCGTGAGAACGGATGAACTCCTCGGCGAAGTGGTCGAGATCGAGCGTGGACACGCCCGGTGCCACGCGGTTCTCGAGCTCGAAGAAGAGGGCCCCGATGATCGAACCGCTCTCGGCCATCGCGTCGATCTCGGCGCGACTCTTCAACTCGATCACTGCCCGTCTCCATCGACCCCGAGCCGCTGCTGGAGCGCGGAGCGGATGGCGCCCTGGACATCGGACATCGAGCGATCCCCATCGACGCGGATGAGTTCGGCGGCCGTACCGCGATAGAAGTCGACCAGCGGTTCGGTCTGGGCGCGGTACACGTCGAGTCGATGCGCAACCGTCTCGGCGTCATCGTCATCGCGGTGCGTCAGTGAGCTGCCGCAGGCATCACACCGTCCGTCCACCTCGGGCGGATCGAAGTACGTGTTGTAGAGCTTCCCGCACTCCGCGCACGAGCGGCGCCCACTGATCCGCTTCACGAGGACCTCGTCGGGGGCCGTGAGTTCGAGGACCCCGTCGACCCCGGACCCCAGCTCGCCGAGGACCTCATCCAGCGCCTCGGCCTGCGGGACGGTCCGGGGAAAACCGTCGAGGATCACACCACCGCCGGATTCGAGACGTTCGAGCCGTTCACGCACCATGCCAACGATGATCTCGTCGGGGACCAGGTCCCCCCGGTCCATGTAGCGCTGAGCCTCTCGACCGAGCCTGGTTCCCTCCCGGCGAGCGGCTCGCAGCACGTCCCCCGTGGCCAGTCGATGCCAGCCGAGATCCTCGGCCAGCATCTCCCCCTGCGTGCCTTTTCCAACCCCGGGAGGGCCGAGCAGAACCAGGATCATCACATGTAGTTCTGTCGGCCACGGACCTTGACGCGCCCCTTCTTCATGAAGCCGTCATAGTGCCGCAGGAGCAGGTGCTGCTGCGCACGCTGCACCGTGTCGAGTCCGACTCCGACCACGATCAGCAGCCCGGTTCCGCCGAAGAAGAAGGTCTGGATGTCGAAGATGTCGAAGATCCAGAAGGGCAGCAGGGCGATCAGTGCCAGATAGATCGCGCCCGGCAGCGTCACACGCGTCAGCACCCGGTCGATGTACTCGGCCGTCCGGCTCCCGGGCTTTACGCCGGGGATGAAGGCTCCCTGCTTCTTCAGGTTCTCGGCCAGGTCGACCGGGTTGAAGATGATCGCCGTGTAGAAGTAGGTGAAGAACACGGTCAGGATGCCGTAGGAGATGTAGTACAACCAGTTCCCCGGCTGGAACATCTCGGCCAATTCAGAGATGAAGGTGGCAGACGAGAATGCCGCCAGCGTCCCAGGCACGATGATGAACGACTGGGCGAAAATGATCGGCATCACCCCCGCCGCATTCACCCGCACGGGGACGAAGCTCTTCTGACCTTCCTGTATTCGTCCCCTTCCCACCACCTTCCGTGGTATCTGTACGGGGATCTGTCGCGCGGCCATGGTCATCGAGGTCACACCTGCGGTCACACCGATCACGACTCCGAGCAGGGCCACCATGGCGACCGGCCCGATCTCACCCACGGTGAAGGCCTCCCACGTCCGCACGACGGCGGCCGGGAAGCCCTCGATGATCGAAAAGAAGATCAGGAGCGACATCCCGTTGCCGACACCATGCTCAGTGATCTGCTCGCCGAGCCACATGATGAAGGTGGCGCCGACGGTGAGCGTCATCACCGTGGTGAAGGTGAAGAGGAACCCGGGATTCTGAACCGCGCCCTCGGTCGACGACAGGAATACGGAGTAGCCGTAGGACTGCGCCGCGGAGAGGACCACCGTCGTGTACCGGGTCCACTGCGTGAGCTTCTTGCGGCCCTCCTCGCCTTCCTTCTGCAGCTTCTCGATCGTCGGGAAGACGGCCGCGAGAAGCTGGAACATGATGGCGGCAGAGATATACGGCATGATCCCGAGCGCGAAAATGGTCGCGCGGGACAGCCCTCCCCCCACGAACATGTCGTAGACCCCGAAGAGGGTCCCCTCGAGTGCGCCGAACTGCGCCTGCAGCTCCGCCAGGTTCACCCCCGGCGCCGTGATATGGGCACCGATCCTGTATATCAACAGGATGAAGAGGGTAAATAGGATCCGGTCCTTTAGCTCAGGAAACCGGAAGAGGTTGGGAATCGGGTTGGACATGCGTGCGTCGTCCCGTCAGTCAGCTGGGGCGTCAGTCATTCAGCCGAGCACGGAGGTCGAGCCCCCGGCGGCTTCGATCTTCGTCTTCGCGCTGGCACTGAACGCGTGTGCGGAAACCTTCACCGCCCGCGTCAGCTCGCCATCACCCAGGATCTTCAGCGGCTCCTTGAGAGATCCGATCAATCCCCTGGCCTTCAGGAGCTCGGGCGTGATCTCGTCAGCATCCACCTCGTCGAGGGTGCGCACGTTCACCACCTGGAACTCGACGCGGTTGAGCGGCGTGAATCCCACCTTCGGGATCCTCCGCTGCAACGGCATCTGTCCACCTTCGAAGCCGGCGGGGATCGACGCACCGGAGCGCGCCTTCTGCCCCTTGTGCCCGCGTCCCGACGTCTTTCCGGTCCCGGAACCCGGCCCACGGCCGATCCGCTTGCGGTCTCTGTGCGAACCGGGGTTCGGCCGCAGTTCATGTAGCTCTCCCATGGTACTCCTACTCCTCGACCGGGCGGACTTCGACCAGGTGCTTCACCTGTTCGAGCATGCCTCGAATGGCCGCGTTTTCAGTGTGAATCCGCGTCTGCTGGTTCTTCGTGAAGCCGAGAGCACGAAGGGTGCGCCGGTGAACGCCCGGCCGCCCGCTCGTGCTTCGGACCTGTGTGATCGCGATCTTCTGTCCGTCAGCCATGCTTCTTCACTCCCAGAGCCTCGACCGAGATCCCCCGCTCCCGCGCGACCTGCTCCGCCGTCACCAGGTGGGTGAGGCCGTCCATGGTCGCACGGACCACGTTGATGGGATTGTTCGTGCCCAGACTCTTCGTCAGGATGTCCGTGACCCCGGCGGCCTCGAGAATCGCTCGCACGGGTCCGCCCGCGATCACACCGGTACCGGGCGCCGCGGGGCGCAGCATCACGCGACCGGCTCCCCACTCCCCGATGATGTCGTGCGGGATCGTTCCGTTTACGATCGGGACCTCGACCATGTGACGCCGGGCATGCTCCATCGCCTTGCGAATCGCCTCTGCCACTTCGTTGGCCTTGGCGTGGTAAATCCCGATCGTGCCGTTCTGGTCCCCGACCGCGACGAGTGCGGTGAAGGAGAAGCGTCGGCCACCCTTCACGACCTTCGCGACACGGTTGATGTGGATCACGTTCTCTACGAAATCCGATTCCCGTCCCCGGGACTGTCGATTATCTCTGGCCATCAGAACTTCAGTCCTCCCTCACGGGCGCCGTCGGCAAAGGCTTGCACCCGACCGTGGTATTTGTAGCCGCCGCGGTCGAACACCACGGACTCGAAACCTTCTGCGAGGGCCCGCTCCGCCAGGAGCTTCCCTGCGGCGAAGGCCATCTCCACCTTGCGGTTGTCTCCCTCCGCCGTGAAATCGCGAAGATCCGGCGCCAGCGTCGAGACGCCGAGGAGCGTGCGGCCCGTATCGTCGTCGACCATCTGCCCCTCCATCTGCCGGAGGGAACGAAACACCACCAGTCGGGGCCGTTCCGCTGTCCCGCGAACCTTGCGCCGCACTCGGAAGTGCCGGCGGGTCCGCTGGAGACGGCGGTTCTTTCTGATCTTGTTCAACTTCAAGCTGCTCACCGTATTCTCCTTGCGTTGGCGCTTATGCGCCCGCCGTCTTGCCGGCCTTGCGCCGGATCTGCTCGCCCGCGTACCGCACACCCTTGCCCTTGTAGGGCTCGGGCGGACGGAACCCGCGGATCTCCGCTGCCACCTGACCGACGAGCTGCTTGTCGGCCCCGCGGACCACGACCTGGGTCTGCGTGGGGACTTCGAGGTCGATGCCCTCGGGTGCCGGATAGTCGATCGTATGCGAGAAGCCGAGGTGGAGCGTAAGCCCCGTCGCCTTCTTTTCCGCCCGATAGCCGACTCCGACAATCTCGAGCTTCTTCTCGAAACCGTCCGTCACTCCCTCCACCATGTTGGCGACCAGGGAACGCGTGAGACCATGAAGGGACCGATGCTCCTTCGCATCGGAGGGCCGCTCGACCGTGATCGACCCGTCCTCGACCTTGACGGTCATGGCCGGGTGCACATTCAGGGTGAGGGTCCCCTTCGAGCCCTTTACCTCCAGGGCGGATCCGCTCATTCGCGCATCCACTCCCTTGGGGACCTCCACCGGCATTTTACCGATTCTCGACATCGTACTCTCGTTCGCTCGCGTGAGGGGGCTTGTTCGTCACCAGACGAGGGCCAGGAGCTCACCACCCACACCTTCGCTCCGGGCGCCGCGATCCGACAGCACGCCCTGCGAGGTGGAGAGGATCGCCATTCCCAGCCCATTTCTCACCCTGGGGATGTCCGCGGCGCCGACGTACTGGCGACGACCGGGGGTGGACACCCGCTGAAGGTGCCGGATCACCGGTTGGCCCTCGTGATATTTCAGATAGATTCGCAGAACCCCGTGGCGACCATCGTCCAGGACCTTGTAGTCGAAGACGTAATGGTTCTCCTTGAGGATTCTTGCGATCTCGACCTTCAACTTCGAGACCGGCATGTCCGCCCAACGGTGTCCGGCCTGTCCGGCGTTCCGAATGCGGGTCAACAGGTCTGCAATGGGATCAGTCATCATGATTGGATGCGTCTCCTTACCAGCTGGCCTTGCGGACCCCGGGAATCTCTCCCCGGAGCGCCAACTGCCGGAAGCAGATTCGGCAAATGCCGAACTTCCGGATGTAGGCGCGGGCCCGACCGCAGCGGTTGCATCGATTGTAGTCCCGCACGCCATATTTGGCCTTGCGGTTTGCCTTTTCTACGAGCGCCTTCCTGGCCATCAATCCCCCAGAACGTTACAGATAGGTGAAGCGGTATCAGTCGGCCGAGACGCCGATGCTGACCGGGTTCGTCTCGCCCCGGAAGGGAAAGCCCATCTCCCGCAGCAATTCGTACGCCTCGTCGTCCTTGTCGGTGGAGGTCACGACCGTGATGTCCATGCCGTGAACCGTCTCCACGTCGTCATAATCGATCTCCGGGAACATCAACTGCTCCTTGACCCCGAAGGTGTAGTTGCCCCGACCGTCGAAGGATCGCGTGGGGATCCCCCGGAAGTCCCTGATCCGTGGCATCGCCACGGACACCAGTCGGTCCAGGAACTCATACATGCGGTCCCGGCGGAGCGTGACCGAAGCACCCACCGGCATCCCTTCGCGCAGCGAGAAGCCGGCGATGGACTTGCGTGCCTTGGTGACCACCGGCTTCTGACCCGTGATCGTGCTGAGCTCTTCGAGCACGGAGTCGAGAAGCTTCTGACTCCGACTCGCCTCTCCGATCCCGACATTCAGGACGACCTTGTCGACCTTCGGGACCTGGTGAGGGTTCTCGAACTCGAACCGCTCGGTGAGCCGTGGGCGTACCTGCTCTCTGTAATGCTTCTTCAGTCTCGGTTCCATCGGATTCCGTTTCCTTGACCGTTACGGGCGGGGGACCGGGTTGCCGCTCTTCACGGCAATCCGCTCCTTCGCACCGTCTTTCTCGACCCGGATCTTCACCCGGGAGGGCTCACCCGAGGCGGGGTCGATGAGCATGACGTTGGAGATGTCAATCGGCATCTCCATGGTCACGATCCCCCCGTCCGGGTTGTTCTGTGTCGGACGTTGATGGCGCTTGCGCATGTTGACTCCTTCGACCACGACCCGGCCTTCGTCGGCCATGACCCGCATGACGGAGCCTTCCATCTCGCGATAGTTGCCGCGGATCACCCGAACCCGATCGCCCTTAACGATGTGGCTCTTCCGCTTGGAACGACGCGCGACCTTCATCTCTTTCTTGCTGGCCATCACAGCACCTCGGGGGCCAGAGACACAATCTTCATGTAACGCTTCTCTCGGAGCTCCCGGCCCACCGGGCCGAAGATCCGGGTTCCCCGGGGCTCACCCTGGGGATTGATCAGTACGGCAGCGTTCTCGTCGAACCGGATGTAGGAGCCGTCCTTTCGGCGCATCTCCTTGGCGGTCCGTACGATCACGGCCTTGGCTACGTCGCCCTTCTTGACGGCCGCATTCGGGATGGCCTGCTTGATCGTGACCACGATCACGTCTCCCACCCGGGCATAGCGGCGCTTGGAGCCACCGAGCACCCGGATGCAGAGAGCGCGCTTGGCTCCCGTGTTGTCCGCGATTTTGAGGACGGATTCCTGCTGAATCATTGACCGAATCTCCTCGTCAGACGCGCTCGGGGCGCTCGACCAGATCCGTCACCCGCCAGCGCTTGAGCTTGGACAGGGGCCGGGTCTCCTGAATACGAACCACATCACCCGTACGGAACTCGTTGTTCTCGTCGTGCGCATGGTATTTCTTTGTCCGCTTCATCGACTTCCCGTACAGGGGATGGGCAAATCGGCGCTCCACCAGCACGACCACCGTCTTGTCCCCCTTGTCGCTCACGACCACACCCTGTCGGGTCTTTCGGGTCGCGCGCTCGTGGGTCTCCTTCGCACTCGTTTCCATTTCCACCTCACTCACGATTCGGCTCCGGCCATCTCACGCTCCCGGAGGATCGTCTTCATCCGGGCGATTTCCCGGCGAATGGTCTTCGGCAGCTGGGGGTTCTCGAGCTGCATCATTGAACTCCGGAAGCGCAGGCGGAAAAGCTCTTCCCGCAGCTCACCCATACGTTCCAGGATCTGCTCGTCGTTCATCTCTCGAATATCGTCGGCATTCATCATCGTCAGACTCCCATCTGCTCTTCACGAACCACGAACCGGGTCGGAATCGGGAGTTTCGCCGAAGCCAGCTGCATCGCACGCTTCGCCACCTCGGGGGGCACCCCTTCCATCTCGAACATGATGCGCCCCGGCTTCACCACGGCGACCCACTCCTCGGGATTTCCCTTACCCTTACCCATCCGGGTCTCGGCGGGCTTGCGGGTGATCGGCTTGTCGGGGAAGATCCGAATCCAGATCTTTCCGCCACGCTTGATGTGGCGGGTCATCGCCACACGGGCGGACTCGATCTGGCGGTTCGTGATCCACGCCGGTTCCAGCGCCTGGAGGCCGTATTCCCCGAAGGAAACATTGTTGCCTCGCTGGGCCTTTCCCCGCATGCGACCCTTGTGGGTCTTTCTGTATTTGACGCGCTTGGGCGAAAGCATGGTGTTCCTGAGCCTCAGGTGTCCGTGGAGTAGGTCCGGCCGCGGCGGTTTTCAATCACCTCGCCGAGGAAGACCCAGCATTTGACCCCGACCGTCCCGTAGGTGGTGTGGGCCTCCACACTCGCGTAATCGATGTCGGCCCGGAGCGTGTGGAGCGGCACCCGGCCCTCGTTGTATCCCTCGGTCCGGGCGATCTCGGCTCCGCCGAGACGTCCGGCACACTGCACCCGAATCCCTTCCGCACCGGCCCGCTGAGCGGACTGAACCGCGCGCTTCATGGCGCGCCGGAACGAGATCCGGTTCCGGATCTGGTGCGCGATGTTCTCGGCCACGAGCCGGGCATCGATCTCAGGTCGCTTGACTTCCTCGACGTTGACCGACACTTCGCTCTTCGTGAGGACCCCGAGTTCGTCACGCAGCTTGTCGACCTCGGATCCGCGCTTCCCGATCACCACGCCGGGCCTGGCCGTGTGAACGGTCACGACGATCTTCGAGGGCTTCCGCTCGATCTCCACCGACGAGATCGCCGCGTGGGCGAGCCTCCGGTGCAGATACAGACGAATGGTCTCGTCCTCCTGCAGCAGGCGGGGAAAATCCTTCTCCGCGTACCACCGCGATTTCCAGTCCTTCAGGACTCCCAGCCGGAATCCGATCGGATGCGTTTTCTGTCCCATCCAGCGTTACTCCTTCGTATCCACGACTACGGTGATGTGGCTCGTCCGCTTCCGGATTGGGGCGGCGCGGCCCATGGCCGCGGCCCGAAATCGCCGAAGCGTGGGGCCCTCGTTGACATAGGCCTCCCGGATGAAGAGCTCGTCGGCATCGACGAAGTCCCCCTGGTCCTGGGCCTTGTACTGAGCGTTCGCCACCGCGGAGCGGAGCGTCTTCGAGACCGGCTCCGCAGCCGCTTTCTTGGAGAACTGCAGCAGGGCGTAGGCCTCGTTCACGGACTGTCCGCGAATCTGGTCCACGACGAGCCGCACCTTCCGCGGGCTCATTCGAATGAATCGTGCTATGGCCTTGGCTTCCATCTTCAATTCTTCTCCGCCGATCCGGTGCGTAGGTCGAGAGTCTATCGGACTTTCGACCGCTTGTCAGCCAACTTTCCACCATGTCCCCTGAAGAGACGGGTGGGAGAGAACTCGCCCAGCTTGTGACCGACCATGTTCTCGGTGATGTAGACGGGCACGAACTTGTTTCCGTTGTGCACCGCGATGGTGTGCCCGACGAAATCAGGTGAGATCGTGGACGATCTCGCCCAGGTTCGAATCACCTTCTTCTCGTTGCGAGAGTTCATCCCATCGATCTTCAGGAGAAGCTTCTCGTCGATGTACGGGCCCTTCTTTACGCTGCGCGGCATATCTCTTCCCTCGTGATCCGTTTACTTGGTCGCCTTACCGCGGCGACGTCCACGGACGATGTACTTGTTGGACTTCTTCTTCCTCTTTCTCGTCTTGATCCCTTCCCGCTTCCCCCAGGGGGAGACCGGAGGCCGTCCACCCGAGGTGCGGCCTTCACCACCACCGAGCGGGTGATCCACCGGGTTCATCGCTACACCCCGCACGTGGGGGCGACGTCCCTTCCAGCGAGCCGCCCCGGCCTTCCCGATCGACCGCAGCTCGTGCTCTGCGTTCCCGACCTGCCCGATCGTCGCCAGGCAGTTGCCTCGCACGCGTCGGATCTCGGTCGACGGCAGCCGAAGCGAGACGAACTCTCCCTCGCGGGCCACGACCGTCACGCCGGCTCCCGCGGAGCGGGCCATCTGGCCACCCTTTCCGGGCTTCAGCTCCACATTGTGGATCTGCGTACCGAGCGGGATGCGCGACAGAACGGTCGCGTTTCCGACCTTGATGTCGACCGACTCGTCGGATCCGGACAGGATCTCGGTGCCGACCTCGAGCCCACGGGGCTGAAGAATGTAACGCTTCTCCCCGTCCGCGTAATGGATGAGGGCAATATATGCGGTCCGGTTCGGATCGTACTCGATCTCGGCCACCCGCCCGGGGATCCCGTGCTTGTCCCGACGGAAGTCGATCTTCCGGTACCGTCGCTTGTGGCCCCCACCCCGTCGGCGCGAGGTGATGCGCCCGTGATGGTTGCGTCCCCCCGTCCCGTGCAGGGGCTCGACGAGCGACCGCTCGGGGCCCTTCCGAGTGATCTCGGATCCGTCCGTGACCGAGCGGAACCGGGTTCCGGGGGTCATCGGCTTGAATTTCTTCAGCGGCATAACTGGCTCCTCAACCCACTTCGTAGAGCTCGATGTGATCACCTTCGGCGAGGCGGACCATGGCCTTCTTGAAGGCAGGTCGCCGCCCGACCTTGGCGGTACGATTCATCTGACCCATCAGCGATCGACGTGCCTTGCCGGCGTACCGCGCCGTGCGCACGTCCTTTACCTGGACATCCCAGGCGGCCTCGACCGCCTCGGCGATCTGGGCCTTGTTCGCCTTCGGGTGCACGATGAAGGTGTAGACGTTCTGGAGTTCCTGGTCGACCGTGGCCTTCTCGGTCATGACCGGAGCGAGAATCACGTCGTAGATATCACGCATCGTCCGTCTCCTCGACCAGCTCGTCCGCTTCCTCGCTCACCGCGGCCGGAGCCGCCTCGAGCGCGTCGAGAGCGGAGCGCTCGATCAGGACCGTCTGGGCCCAGAGAATGTCATATGGCGCTTCGGACCCGAACTCACGAACGATGACCTCGGGCATGTTGCGCGTCGAAAGGACCAGGTCGCGGTTCAGTCCATCCGTCAGGAAGAGCACCTTGCCCTCGACACCGATCGTCCCCAGGTACTCCCGCACCGTGCGAGTCTTCGGACCGTCCAGCTCGATGCCGTCGAAGAGGATGACCCCTTCGGCTTCGGCCCGGACATTGTAGGCCGAGCGCCGTGCAAGCGCGCGCAGCTTCTTGGGCACCCGCTGCCGCCAGCTGTGCGGCTGCGGGGGGAAGGCGCGTCCACCACCGACCCACTGCACCGAACGGATCGACCCCTGCCGAGCCCGGCCCGTGCCCTTCTGGCGCCACGGCTTCCGGCTGCCACCCTGGACTTCGGATCGCGTCTTGGCGGAGGCGTTCCCCTGACGCTGGTTGGCCAGGTGCGCCTTGATCACCTGATGGAGGACGCCTTCATTGATGACGCCGTCGAAGAGGACCTCGGGCAGAGCCCGTGCACGTCCCTTCTTTCCGTCCGTCTTGTAGTATTGAGCCTTTGGCATCGTCATCACTTCGCAATGAAGAGGTAGCTGTTCCGGACACCGGGGACTCCCCCCTTCACAAAGAGGAGGTTCCTCTCGGTGTCCACCTTGACCACCTCGAGATTCCGAACGGTGGTCCGCGTACCACCCATCTGACCGGGCAGCTTCTTTCCCTTGATGACCCGGGAAGGGTCGGTCCCGGGGCCCATCGAGCCCGGGGTCCGCGACATCGGGTGGCCGTGCGATGCGGGGCGACCGGCAAAGCCGTGCCGCTTCACCACACCCTGGAAGCCCCGACCCTTCGAGGTCCCGACCACATTGACCTTGTCCCCGACCTCGAAGACCTCGACCGTCAGCTCCTGACCGAGCTCGAACTCCTCACCACCGGAGATCGGAAACTCCCGCAGGACCCTCGGTGCCTCCTCGGCGCCGGCCTTCACGGCGTGCCCGACTTCCGCCAGCGTGGCGTGCTTCGCCTTGCGCCGGCCGAACCCGAGCTGAACCGCGCTGTAGCCGTCGGTCTCCTGGGTCTTCACCTGGAACACCGGGCACGGCCCCGCCTCGACCACCGTGACAGGGACGGCTGTCCCTTCGGCGTCGAAGACCCTGGTCATCCCGATTTTCTTTCCAATCAGTCCCGCCATCGTCCGTATTCCTCAGCGTCTCGCAGCAGAGCCGGGGCCCGATTCAGGGCACCGGAGTACCGGCAGTTCAGTCGACCTTGATCTCTACATCCACTCCGGCGGGCAGATCGAGCTTCGTCAGCGCGTCCACCGTGGCCGGGCGGCTGTCGACGATGTCGATCAGCCGCTTGTGCGTCCGGAGCTCGAACTGCTCCCGACTCTTCTTGTCGATATGGGGTCCCCGGAGCACCGTCCATCGCTCCCGTTTCGTCGGGAGCGGAATCGGGCCCTTGATCGTGGCACCGGTCTTCTCGGCGGTGCGCACGATATCGGACGCGGTCTGGTCCACGACCCAGTGATCGAACGCCTTCAGTCGAATTCGAATCCGTCCAGCCATCTCGTCCTCTTCGGTCGGCGGGGCAGTCCCCCGGCCCACGTCATCTCAAACAGCGCGAATTACAGCAGTCCTGCATCGTTCCAGCCCAGCCGGGAGCCGGGGCGACGCCGGCGCATCAAA
>SLBA01000071.1 GCA_007126575.1 Gemmatimonadota bacterium
CAGGTTTCGGACCGGCGCACGGAGCCCATCGAGGTCCACAGCGATGGCGACGGACGCTATCGGGTCTGCGGGATTCCGCCGGGGATCCGACTCAATGCGAGGATGAATCTCACCGGCATCGAGTCCGACCCGCGGGGGATCGAGTTCGCCCCTGGCGCGGTCGTCGTCGATTCCAGACCCACGTGAGGCCCCCTCGTCGAGGTGTACGATCGCCGCGATATCTACCGGCGCCTGGGGCAGGGGGGGTTCATCGACCGCGCCGAGATCGACGACATGCTGCCGCTCTCGGCCATCGAGATGATCGAGGTCTACCGCAGCCTTTCCGGGCTCCCCGGAGAGATGGCGGATGCCCATGCTCGGCAGTGCGGGGCCATCGGACTCTGGACCCGGCGAGGGGGCTGACCCCCGACTCGCCGCCCCCGCGCCCCGCGCCCCCCTTGGCGGCTCAGGCCGGCTGGCCGCTCGCCTGCGTCTCGGGCAGGTCGATCCCGCGCAGCCGCAGCACCCGCTCCAGCACGTCGCCGATCTTGTTGTTGGGGGTCGAGGCCCCCGCGGTGATCCCCAGCTCGAAGGGCCCCTCGGGGAGCCAGTCCTCGTCGACGGTCTCGGGGGCGTGGGCGTCGAGCTCCACCTTGTGCCGAATCCGCCCCGTGTCGAGATCGATGCAGACCGAGTCCTCGACATGAAAGGTGCGGGTGTGCTTCTGGCACATGTGCGCGAGGTGGTTCGTGTTCGACGAGTTGTATCCACCGATCACGATCATGATGTCCGGCGGACTGTCCATCATCTTGACCACCGCGTCCTGCCGCTCCTGGGTGGCCGAACAGATGGTGCCGAAGGAGCGGAAGTTCTCGGCCGCGTAGTCCTCACCGTAGGCTTCGACCATGGCCTTCCGGAGCCGACCGCCAATCGCCATCGATTCGTTGGCCAGCATGGTGGTCTGGTTCGCCACCCCGATCTGCTTCAGGTGCTTGTCCGGATCGAAGTCGTCCGACGACTTCACACCGAAGCGCTCCATGAACTCCTTGCGCGACAGCCGGTTGTCGGAGCCGCGAATGTAGTCGCAGAGGATGTCCGCCTCGGGCATGTCCCGCACGATGATGTAGCGGCCCTCGGGGTGCATGCGGACCTGCGATGCGGTCGCCCGGCTCTCCTCGTGCGTGTGCTTTCCGTGAATCACGGCGGTGAAACCGTCGCGCGCATAGCTCTCGACGCGCTTCCAGACGAGCAGCACCGATCCACAGGTGGTGTCGACCAGGACGCAGCCGATCTTCTGCAGGTCCTTGAAGGCCTCGATCGTGACGCCGAAGGCGGGCAGGAGCACCGCGTCTTCCGGAGTCACGTGCGAGAACTCGAAGTTCCCGTCGTCGTCGGGGTAGATGAACTCGATATCCATCTCCTTCATCCGCTGGTTCACGTGCGGATTGTGGATGATCTCGCCCACCAGGTAGACCTTCTTGTCGGGGAACTTGCGTCGCGTCTCGTAGGCGTAGTCCACGGCGCGGTCCACCCCGTAGCAGAAACCGAACTCCTCGGCGAGTCGGACCGTGACGTCGCCGAAGGTGTCGGTGTATCCCCTCGAACGGATGCGCTCGACGAGGCTGGAATGGTATTCTGAAGCGATGATGGGACGGACCTCGTCCTTCAGTCCGAACCCCTTTCGAAAGTAGGTCTGTTCAATCGTCATGAATCCCGCTGCCTTGATTCCCCGGGAAGGGGTGCGAGGATAGAGGGGTCTTGAGCCGAGGGTTCACCAACCCCCGGAACCCATATCTAACTATCGTCCGAGATGAGAGGAACCCCGTTCCCTCGCCGGACGTTCCTCTCTGGAGAACGACGGTGTTCGCGAGACTCGGCTGCCTCTTCGTGGTGATCCCCCTGCTGGAGCTCGCGCTCCTCATCTGGATCGGCCAGTGGATGGGTGTGCTCCCCACCGTCCTTCTGGTTGCGGTCACCGGCATCGTGGGGGCATGGCTCGCCCGTTCGCAGGGAATCCAGGTGCTCACCCGGGTGCAGATGCAGATGGCCGGTGGGGAGCTTCCAGGGAGGGCTCTCATGGACGCCGCAGCGATCCTCGTCGGGGGCACCCTCCTGATGACCCCCGGCGTCCTGACCGATGTGATCGGCTTTGCGCTCCTCCTTCCGCCCACCCGCTCGGTGCTCCAGAAATGGGCGACCGCCCGACTCATGCGAGGCATGCAGAGCGGGCGGATCCACGTCACGATGATGGGCGGGCGGCCCGGCCCCGACGCGGGCCCGGGGGCTCGAGAGCCGGGTCGATCCAATCCGGTGTCGGATGGTGGCGCGGACCGGGGCGGAGTCGGGGGCGCGCGTGGCGGCCGGGATGGCGGCGGTGCCCGGGATCCCGACGATGGCGACGCTCGGCCTCCCCGACCCGGCGAGATCATCCAGTAGGCGTGATGGGTCCCATCCAGCCCTTTCAATGCTCGAGCCGAGGTGTCATTGTTGTGGCGCGACGCCGAGATCCTCGGCGCGTCCGCGGTCATTTCGACCGACCTTCGAACCATACGGGTCCCCACATCCTTCGCAGCCGGAGTTTTCAGACATGAGCAACGAGCTAGCCTTTCTCGAGCGCCTCCTCGAAGAGCCCGGACCCTCCGGGTTCGAAGGTCGCCCGGCCCGAATCTGGAGAGACGAGGCCGGAGGGTTCGCCGAGCGGGTCTGGGGAGACGTGCAGGGGAACTCCTTTGCCGCGATCGGCGAGGAGAAGCGCCCCCGGGTCATGCTCGCCGGACACATGGACGAGATCGGTCTGCAGATCACCCACATCAACGAGAAGGGCTTCCTGTACTTCGGTGGGATCGGGGGGTGGGATTCGCAGGTCCTGGTGGGCCAGCGTGTGCGTGTGATGGGGCGCGAGGGGGATGTGCCGGGTGTGATCGGGAAGAAGCCGATTCACCTCATGAAGCCCGAGGAGCGGAAGAAGGTCTCCGAGATCGAGAACCTCTGGATCGACCTGGGGGCCGGCTCTCCGGATGAGGTGGCCGAGATGGGGATCCGGGTGGGTGATCCGGCGGTGGTGGCGTCGGGATTCCTGCGGCTCGCCGGAGACCGGATCGCGTCGCGGGCGATCGACAACCGGGTCGGAGCGTACGTGGTGCTCGAAGCGCTGCGCCTGCTCGCGAAGGATCCTGCGCCTCATGCGGGCTGCGTGGCGGTCGCGACCGTCCAGGAGGAGATCGGCTACACCGGGGGCGGGGCCCGAAGCTCCGCCTTCTCGCTGGAGCCCGATGTGGCGCTCGTGGTCGATGTCACCTTCTCGACCGACGTGCCCGACGTGTCCAAGAACGAGGTGGGCGAGCACGAGCTCGGGGGCGGCCCGGTGCTGAGCCGCGGGTCGGCAATGCACCCGATGGTCTTCGACCGGCTCGTCGAGGCGGCCGAGGCGGCCGAGATCCCCTATTCGCTGATGGCGGCTCCCCGTGCGAGCCGGACCGACGCCGACGGGATCTTCATGGTCCGAAGCGGGGTTCCCACCGGCCTCGTCTCGATCCCGAACCGGTACATGCACTCCCCTTCGGAGGTGGTCTCGACCGCCGACCTGAAGCGGGCTGCTCAGCTCCTGGCCGGATTCGTCCGAAGGCTTTCGGCCGACGCCTCGTTCGTCCAGGGCTGATCGGCGGTTTCGGCAGCCTCGGGTGCGCCCCGGGCTCCGGCCACTTCGGAGGCCAGCAGGACCAGCGCGACCCAGAGGAGGTCCGCCAGGAAGAGGTGCCCCAGGCGCATCCCCCACGGGTTGCCCAGGGCGATCGTCGCGGGGCCCGCCAGGAGCTGGACTCCGGCGAGCACCCCGCAGGCCAGGGCGAGCCGTCGCGTGACGGGGGTGACGGTGTCGGCGACCCCGCCGGTCGAGCCGTCACGGACGATGCGGACCATCCGCAGGACCAGTCCGATCACGACCAGCGCGAGGATGGGGTGGCTGACCCTCAGGTAGATCAGCAGGTGCTGGGGGTCGAGGTACTGGCCCACCCCGTCGCGCAGCGTCTCGGCCGGGAAGGCGGTGGCGGCGAGTCCGGTCCATGAGCCGGTCCAGGCGAGCGCCAGCACGCCGACGATCACCGGACCCATGAGGCGGACGGTGGGCTTCGACGGCCGGGGAATCCGGGTCACCCCGCGCCACGACCACCAGGCGGTGAGGGCGAGGGCCGCCATCAGGAGGAAGGTGTTCGTCACGTGAAAGGGCCGGATGATGATGCGGCCCAGCGAGACGTCGGTCGCCACCCACCCGAGCACCACCAGGACCGCACCCACCAGCGACTCGGTCAGGGTGAACAGGAGCGACGCCCCGGCGGCCTTGCGGACAGCCGAACCCCGGGGGTAGGCCCGCAAGGCCCAGATCACCATCGCCAGCACCAGGAGGAGGACCAGCCCCGACGAGATGCGGTGCGAGAACTCCACGAAGGTGGCGAAGGGCGGGGCCTCGGGGACGACGGCGCCATGACACAGGGGCCAGTCCGTTCCGCACCCGTCGCCGGACTCCGAGATCCGCAGGAAGTACCCCCAGAGGATGACGAGCAGGGAGTACCCGAAGACCCCCCACGCAAAGGGGGGAAAGCGTCGTGACGACATGCCCCTTGTTCCTCCTCGGAGTGAGGCCTCTCGTTGACTCGATACGGCGAAGACGATTAAACTAACTGTTCTCCGCATGCTACATGAACCCGGGGGAGGGCGAATTCGAGTCCACCCCGCACCCGTATACCGAGGACCGACCCACCCATGTTCAACCCCAGAGAACTCGTGAAGGAACTGCAGGAGATGCGCGACGGCGGATTTCTCTCCGACGCGCTGCTCCGCCATGCCGTCAAGGCGATCCACAGCTCCGACAGTCGGTACGACTGGGTCGGCGTGTACCTCCTGAACGACGAGGGCGACGAACTCTGGCTGCACAACTACGTGGGTTCGCCGACGGAGCACTCCAAGATCCCCGTGGGCGAGGGGATCTGCGGGCTGGCCGTCGCCGAAAAGGCCAACCAGAACATTCCCGACGTCTCCGAGAACGAACACTACATCGCCTGCGACCCCGATGTCGAGTCGGAGCTGGTGGTCCTGATTCGTGCCGGCGACCAGATCTTCGGACAGCTCGACCTCGACTCGCAGGAGGCCGCGGCCTTCACCGATGAGGACGAGGACGCGATCCAGGCCGTGGCGGACAAGCTGGCCGAGCAGCTGATGGCCGAGCGCCGCTGAACGCCCTCGCCACGAGTCCGATCCGCCTGATCAGCAGGATTTCGTAATGGAGCCCCGCGTCGTCCGAGCCGACAACGCGGGGCTCTTTACGCTCGACGGGACCCGCACGCACCTGCTGGGGCGCCGGCGGGTGGCGATCATCGATCCCGGCCCGGAGTCGACCGCCCATCGTGATCGGCTCCTCTCGCTCCTGGCCGCCGGGGGGGCCGAAGAGGTGAGGGTCCTGGTCACCCACGACCACCCGGACCACGCGGGAGGGGTCGACTCGCTCGTCCAGGCCGTCGAGGAAACCGGCATCAAGGTGGGGGTCTGTGCGTCCCCCCTCTCGTCGCTGGCGGAGCTCGAGGCGCTCCCCTTCATGCCGCTTCGTGAAGGCGACGAGGTGCCCACCGACGCCGGGCGCCTTCGTGCCCTCGAGACCCCGGGGCACACCCGCGATCACCTCGCGTTTCACTGGTCCGGCGGCACTGCCCTGTTCGCGGGCGATCTCGTGCTGGGCGAGGGAAGCACGGCCTGGGTCGGCTCCTATCCCGGGTGCGTCGCCGACTACCTGGAGTCTCTGCGCCATGTCGAGATCCTTCAGGTGCGGCGGATCCTGCCCGCCCACGGCCCCCCGATCGACGATTCGCACGAGGCCATCGGCCGCTACCGTGAGCATCGCCTGCGAAGGATCGGTCAGGTGAGAGACGCCGTGGGCTCGATCCCCGACGCCACGATCGGGGAGCTGGTGGATCGGGTCTACGGGCCGGAGCTCCCCCCGGGCCTCCGCGACGGCGCCGCGTGGAGCGTGCGGGCGATTCTCGACCACCTCGGGGTACGGGCATTCCCCGACGACGGTCCGGATGGGGAAGGGTGACCCCGGCTTGATCGACCGCCGTCGGAGATGATATTCTGCGGATGCACCTCTCCGGTGCTCCTTCCCCTCCCGGATCCGGCACACTCTTGTCCACGACGCTCCCCCTCGTACCAAGCCTTCCCCTGATCCTTCGGGGGAAGCTCGCCGACGTGGTGGGTGACGACCACCTGATCACCGATCCCGACCGGCTCCTCGTGTACGAGTCCGACGGCCTGACGCAGTACCGGTTTTCGCCCTCGGCTGTGATCCTGCCTGGGAGCGTCGCGGAGCTGCAGGAGGCGATCCGGATCCTTCACCTCGAGGGGCGCGCCTTCGTGGCGCGGGGTGCAGGTACCGGTCTCTCGGGAGGCGCACTGGCGACCGAGGGGGCCGTCGTGATCGGGACGGCCCGCCTGAACCGCATTCTCGAGGTGGATCCCGCGAACCGGGTGGCCCGGGTTGAGCCCGGGGTGGTCAATACGGACCTGACCCGGGCGACACGCCCTCACGGGCTGATCTATGCGCCCGACCCGTCGTCTCAGAGCGCGTGCACCCTCGGGGGGAACGTGGCCGAAAACTCCGGGGGTCCGCACTGCCTCAAGTACGGCGTCACCTCGCGCTACGTGCAGGCGCTCACCGTGATCCTGCCCGATGGGAGCCGGGTCCGACTCGAGGGTGCGGGCCGGGGCTGGCGTGGGCCGGACTGGGTCGGGCTCTTCGTGGGATCGGAGGGCTGTTTCGGGGTGGTCACCGAGATCGAGGTCGGACTGATCCCGGAGCCTGAGGGCGTGCGCACTCTCCTGGGGATCTTCGACTCCCTCGAGGGGGCCGGTCGAGCGGTCACCGCGATCATCTCGAGCGGGCTCCTTCCCGCGGCGCTCGAGATCGTGGACCAGGAGACGATTCGGGCCGTCGAGGCCTCGGTCTTCGCGGCCGGATACCCGACGGACGCGGGCGCCGCCCTCGTGGTCGAGCTCGATGGGGTCGAGGAGGGACTCGATGCCGAACTCGAGCTGGCGGCCAGCTGCGTTCGAGAGGAAGGGGCCTCGGAGGTGCGCATCGCCCAGTCGGACGCGGAGCGGACCGCGCTATGGGCCGGCCGAAAGCGTGCCTTCGGCGCCATGGGACGGATCGCTCCCGACCTTCTGGTCCAGGACGCCACGGTGCCGCGCAGCCAGCTCCCCACGGTCCTGCGGCGGATCGGTGAGATCGGGGATCGCTACGGCCTCACGATCGCGAACGTCTTTCACGCGGGCGACGGAAAC
Organism: Gemmatimonadota bacterium; assembly: GCA_007126575.1. Taxonomy (GTDB): domain Bacteria; phylum Gemmatimonadota; class Gemmatimonadetes; order Longimicrobiales; family Gaopeijiaceae; genus SLBA01. The sequence continues at coordinate 7,309 of SLBA01000071.1, forward strand.
CTCCACCCGAATCTCCTCTTCGATCGAAGCGACGCCGAGGAGCTGGCCCGGGTCGAGGCCGCCTCGCGCGAGATCATGGAGGTCTGCATCGAGGTCGGTGGCACGATCACCGGGGAGCACGGGGTCGGGATCGACAAGCGTGGATACATGGCGAGGGTGCTTAGCCCCGAGGTCCTGCAGGCGATGTCCGAGGTTCGCTCCGCTCTCGACCCCTCCCGGCTCTGCAATCCCGGAAAGGTGCTGCCCGACGAGCTTCCGGCCCGGTCGGAGCTCCCCAACGAGCCTCTGCCCGCCCCGGACTCGGGACCGATCGAGGTGGAGTCGGACCGGCACGCCTCGGAGCTCCTCGCGGCGGCGTCGAGGGAGGGAGTGAGCGTGGCGATCGGGCGGGGCCGATCATCGGGCGCTCCGCCGGGGCCGCACCTGCGACTCTCGGCCCGGGGGCTGCGTGGGGTGATCGACCACTCCCCGCCCGACCTGACCGTGACGGTAGGGGCGGGGACCCCGATCGGAGAGCTGCAGGAGGCGCTGCGAGCCTCGAGGCAGTGGTTCCCCCTGGACCCACCCGGAGGCGACGACACCACCCTCGGGCAGGTGCTCGCCGAGGGGCTCGGTGGCCCCCTGTGCACCGGGTACGGGCGACTGCGCGACCATCTCCTCGGAGCCACCCTCGTGACCGGCGAGGGCCGGATTCTGGAGCTGGGAGGTCGGGTGGTCAAGAATGTGGCCGGCTTCGACCTCCTGCGCCTGACCGTGGGGAGCCGGGGGGCGCTCGGGCTGATCACCCGGCTGACCCTGCGCCTCTTTCCCCTGCCGGCGGTCGACCGCACACTCGTGTGGGCTCTCGACGATCCGGCCGAGGCGGCCCGCATCGGGATGCGCCTGGCCGCGACCGGCTCCCCGATCGCGGCTCTCGAGTGGATCGCGGGACCGGGCTCGGGACCGTGCGTGGGGGAGTCCGCGAGCGATGACGCGGTCCCCGCCGGGGCCCTGGTGGCGGCGCGTCTGCACGGAAACCGGCCTTCTGTCGAGGCGATGGTCCGAACGCTCGAGGCGGCGGCGGGGATCGCGTCGCCGCGAGGGCTCGAAGGCGAGGAGTCGGTCGAGTGGTGGGAGCGTCGAGCCCGCCGCGAAGGGACCGGCGCCGTGTCGGTGGCGATCTCGAGCCTCGCATCCAGCTCCGAGTCGGTGGCGGAAGCCACCCGCGGGTGGGTCGACCTGGGGGGCCGGGCGTCGCTCCACCTGGTGGGGGGTGGGGTCCGCCTCGATCTGGACCCGGAGGGCGAGAGCGCGGCGGATCGTGCACGTGCGATTCTGGACGAGGTGGTCCGGGCGGGCGGGGTCACCCCGGCGCCGGCACCCGAGCTGTCCGGGGTCCTCGGCGTCTTCGACCCCGCCGGGATCCTGCCGGGCCGATGGAGAGAGTCATGGAGCTGAGAGCCGCCCTCGAAGAGCAGAAGGACCGCCTGGGGCACTGCGTTCACTGCGGCTTCTGCCTGCCCGTATGCCCGACCTACATCCAGCTCGGAGACGAGGCCGACTCGCCCCGCGGCCGCCTCCACCTGATGCGCGCCGTGGTCGAGGGCCGGCTGGAGCCCGAATCCGACGCCTACCAGCTCCACCTGGATCGGTGCCTGGGATGTCGGGCCTGCGAGACAGTCTGTCCGTCGGGTGTGGAATACGGCTTCCTGCTGGAGCGGGCGCGGGCGCTCGCCGTCGAGGCCCGTCGCCCCCCCCTCCCCGTCCGCCTCCTGCCGGCCCTCATGGCCCGGGGCGGGGCGCGCTCCGTCGCCCTGGCCATGGGGCGGGTGATGCGTGGCACTGGGATTCCCGAGACGATGGCCGGACGCCTGCCGACGACCGGGGTGTGGGGTCGGCTGGGGCTGGCCATGGGGATGCTGGCCAGCAGCCGTCCGAGCCGGCTCGACGCCGGACCCGCCGCCCCCGCAAAGGCGACCACCGAGCCGCGCAGCGACCCCCCCTCGCGGGGTCGGGTCGCGATGCTCACCGGGTGCGTGCAGAGCGGGCTCTTCGCTCATGTGAACCGCGCCACCCGCACCGTGCTCGAGGTCAACGGGTGGGAGGTGGTCGAGGTCCCGGGGCAGGGGTGCTGCGGAGCGCTCCACGCGCACTCGGGGCGACTCGACCAGGCCCGGGATCTCGCGAGGGTCAACGTGTCGGCATTCTCGGCCGCCGGGGTGGATCACGTGATCTCGAATGCCGCCGGGTGCGGGGCCCTCCTGCGCGAGAGCGGCGAGCTCCTCGAAGACGAAGCGGCCGAAGCGATGGCGAAGGGCGTGCGGGACATCTCGGAGCTGCTCGCCGGAGAGGACCGCGAGCCCGTGCGTGGCGCGCCCCTGCCGCTCAAGGTGGCGTACGACCCCCCGTGCCACCTGCACCACGCGCAGCGGGTGACGACCTCACCGATACGCCTGCTCGAGAGCATTCCCGAGCTCGAACTGGTCCCGATTCCCGGGGCCGAGGAGTGCTGCGGGGGCGCGGGGATCTACGGCATCACCCACCAGGAGCTCGGGGGGCGGGTGGGCCGCCGGAAGACCGACGCGATCCTCACCACCGGGTGCGACGTCGTGGCCACCGGCAACCCCGGCTGCCAGATGCAAATCGGGGCCGGTCTCCTGGCTGCGGGAGAGAGCATACGGGTGGTTCACCCCGTCGAGCTCCTCGCCGAAAGCTACCGGAGAGCGGGATGGGGCTGATCGACCCGAGTCGGGCGGGGTGCCCGTGAAGCCGGTCTTCATTCGCTCTCTCGAGAGTCGAGGGGAGTTCGCGGCCTGTGTTCGCATCCAGGAAGAGGTCTGGGGGCGGAATTTCTCGGAACGGGTCCCGGTCGCGATCCTCCAGGTGACGGATCGACTGGGCGGGGTCGTGATGGGCGCCTTCGATCCCGACGACCGGATGGTCGGCTTCGTCTTCGGCCTCACCGGGATGGAGGAGGGCCGGCCGGTCCACTGGTCCGACATGCTGGCCGTGCTCCCCGAGCACCGGGGCCGGGGGATCGGGCGTCGGCTGAAGCTGGCCCAGCGGGAGCGGCTCATGGAGCTCGGCGTGGAGCGGGTCTACTGGACCTTCGACCCCCTCGAGGCTCGCAACGCCCATCTCAACCTGGTCCGCCTCGGCGGCTGGTCGACCGAGTACGTCGAGGCCATGTACGGCACCTCGGATTCGCCCCTTCACTCCGACATCGGGACCGATCGGCTGGTGATCACCTGGGAGCTGCGGAGTCCCGAGGTGAAGCTGCTCCTCGAGCCACCCGCCGGCGAAGTCCCCCTCCCCTTTCCGGAGCTCGACGAGGCGCCGATGGCGGTCGAGGGCGGCTTCAGCTCCGGGGTGCTCGAGCCCACCGCCCCGCGCCTCAATCTGCGCAGTTCGCTGATCCTGCTCGCGGTGCCGGGATCGATCCAGGAGCTCAAGGAGGACCATCCGCGCGCCGCCACCCGATGGCGCGAAGCGACCCGGGAGGCGTTCCAGGTGTACCTTGCCGGAGGGTGGGTCGTGAGGGGCGGGATCTTCTCGCCCGATGGGAACCTCTTCCGATACATCCTTGTTCGGGATGAGTGAGGGCGTTCGCAGCCTGGAGCGCCCCGAACGCGCGTCGCACCCCATCCCAATCCCGGAGCTGACACCATGACCTCACATTCCGATCCCTTTCAGCGCCCCGAGGTCGGTCCCGTCCGTCGCCTGGCGGTCCTGGGGGCCGGGCCCGTCGGACTCGACGCCGCCCTGGCGGCCCGTGACGCCGGGTTCGCCCTTCGTGTCTACGAGGCCGGTCCGCATCCGGCCGCCCATGTTCGGCAGTGGGGGCACGTCCGCCTCTTTTCGCCGTGGTCGATGAACCTGTCCGATCGGATGCGGGAGGGGCTGACCGCGATCGACCGACCGCTCGAGGTCGACCCCGACGTGTCGCCGACGGGAAGCGAGCTGGTCGACCGCGTCTTCGACCCGCTCTGGTCCACCGCCTTCCTGAGCGGCGCGCTGCACATCGGGACCCGGGTCCTCGCGGTGGGACGTCAGGGCACGCTCAAGCACGAGGAGATCGCTTCGACGACACGCGCCAGCCGACCCTTCCGCATCCTGGTACGCGACGAGACGGGCACCGAGCGGACCGAGTTCGCCGACCTCGTCCTCGACTGCACCGGAAAGTTCGGGAACCCCAACACCCTCGGGGATGGGGGAATCCCTGCCCCCGGGGAGCGGGCACTCGAGAGACGGATCGAGCGCTGGCTCCCCGATCTCGACCGCGAGGCCGAACGATGGACCGGGGGAACCACTCTGCTGGTCGGGGGCGGTCACTCGGCACAGACTGCGGTGCGTGCCCTCGACGCCCTCGCTCGCAGGTCACCGGGCACCCGCGTGATCTGGGCGATGCGAAGGGAGGACCCGGAGCTCGGAGCGGACCCCGATGACCCTCTCCCCCTGCGCCGGGAGCTGGTGGCCGAGGCCTCGCGGATTGCCCGCGGCGACTCTGCGGGGGTCGAGCCGGAACTCGGGGTGGTCGTCGACGCCCTGGAGTCCGCTCCCGACGGGGTGAGCGTGCGCCTGCGGCGAGGGGGTGCCGACGTCCGGGAGATTCACGCCGACCGGATCCTGGCGCTGACCGGAGGCGTGGGCGACGCGGGGATCTACCGGCAGCTCCAGGTTCACGAGTGCTACGCCACCTCGGGGCCGATGAAGCTCTCGGCCGCCCTTCTGGGGAGTGGTGGAGGGGACTGCCTGGCGCAGGAGAGCCATGGGGTCGAAACGCTCATGAACCCCGAGCCCGGATTCTTCATCCTGGGGGACAAGTCTTACGGGCGGAACAACACCTTCCTCCTGCAGGTCGGCTGGAGTCAGGTGGACGAGGTGTTCGCCGCGATCGGTGGCGGAGCGCCCCCGGGACCGTCTTCCCCGTGAAGATCGACCGCGCCGAGCTCCGGGAGATCCGCCTTCCCCTTCGCGAGCCCTTCGCGATCAGCTCCGGGGTCTGGAGCGAGCGCAGGGTGATCCTGTTGCGGCTCGAGGGGGAGGGCGTCGAGGGCTGGGGCGAGTGTGTCGCCGCCGAGGACCCGTCGTACTCTCCCGAGACCACCGACACGGCGTGGCATGTGCTGACCCGGTTCCTGGTGCCCGGACTCCCGGGCCGCGAGATCATGGGGCCGGCCGAGGTGTTCACCCACGCCCCGTGGGTCCGAGGCAACCGCATGGCGAAGGCCGCCGTCGAGATGTCGGTATGGGACCTGTGGGCAAAGAGCCTGGGGGTTCCGGTCTGGGAGCTTCTGGGAGCCTCGGGGCGGGCGATCCGGGTGGGGGTGAGCGTCGGACTGCAGTCGAGCGACGACACCCTGCTCGAAAAGGTCGAGGGCTACCTGAAGGAGGGATACGCGCGGATCAAGCTCAAGATCAAGCCGGGCCGCGACGTCGAAATGCTCAGGGCGGTGAGGGACCGGTTCCCCGAGGTGTCCCTGATGGCCGACGCGAACTCGGCGTATACCCTCTCGGACCTCCCCCGCCTGCGCGAGATGGACGACCTGGATCTGATGATGATCGAGCAGCCGCTGGGCCATGAGGACCTCCTCGATCACGCGACGCTGCAGGCGGATCTGCGCACCCCGATCTGTCTCGACGAGTCGATTCGCTCGCTCGACGACCTGCGCCTGGCTCTTCATCTCGATGCCGGGCGGATCGTGAACCTGAAGCCGGGCCGCGTCGGCGGGCTGGCCGAGTCGCTGCGAATCCATCGGCACTGCTCGGAGCGCCAGATCCCGCTCTGGTGCGGGGGAATGCTCGAGACCGGGATCGGTCGCGCCTTCAACGTCGCGCTTGCGGGGCTTCCGGGTTTCACCCTGCCGGGCGACATTTCGGCGAGTCGACGCTACTGGGAGCGCGACATCGTGCGCCCGGAGTGGGAGCTTTCGTCGGGGACGATCACTCCGACGTCGGAGCCGGGTATCGGGGTGGAGCCCGACCTCGAACGGATCGACGCGCTCACGCACCGAAAGGTGACCTTTCCCGACTGACCTCCACGACCGACGTTCCGACTGACGTTCCCGAGTCACCCCGTCCCTGCCCGAGCCAGGAGTTCCCAGGCGTGAAGCCGTTTGCCCTCTTCATCGTCGTCCTCTTCGCCCTTGCGGCCGCCCTTCCGGGCGCGGGGCTCGCGCATGCCCAGATCACCCCGCTCGATGGCTCCGGGGCCTCGGACCGCTCGACCGTATCGATCGGCGACGGGGAGTGGGACCTCCTCTTCGTGGGGGGGCGCCTGGTGGACGGGTCGGGGAATCCATGGAGCTACTCCGATGTGGCGATCCGCGACGACCGGGTCGTGCGGGTCGCACCGGCCGGCACGCTGAACCGCGCACGCGCTCGCGAGGTGCTGGACATCTCGGGGCTCGTCCTGGCGCCCGGGTTCATCGACCTGAACGGACAGTCCGACAACATGTACCTCGAGGACGGCTCGGCGCTCTCCAAGCTCTTTCAGGGGGTGACGACCGAGATCATGGGGGAGTCGAACACTCCCGCTCCCCTGGCGCCCGGGGAACGGGCCACGCACGCCTCGGAAGCGGTGGCGGCGCGTCGGACGCGTGAGTGGCAGCGCTTTTCGGGCTGGCTCGAAGAGATGGAGGCCGGGGGGGTGGCGCTGAATGTCGGATCCTTTTTGGGTGGCACCACGGTGCGACGGCACGCCATGGGCCAGTCGCAGCGCACGCCCAATCCCGCGGAGCTGCAGCAGATGCGGCAGGTCACCGAGCAGGCCATGAAGGACGGTGCCTTCGGGGTCGCGACGGCCCTCATCTACCCTCCGGGCGCCTACGCCGGGATCGACGAGCTCGTCGAGATCGCCGAGGTGGTGCAGGCCCACGGCGGCCTGTACATCACCCACATGCGGAGCGAGTCCTACTTCATCCTCGATGCGCTCGAGGAGGCGATCGAGATCGGTGAACGCTCCGGTGTCCCGGTCGAGATCTTCCACCTGAAGGTGGCCGGCCGCGACAACTGGGAGATGACCGACGAGGTGCTCGCGGTCATCGCGGACGCCCGGCGGCGCGGGCTCGACGTGAGCGCCGGGATGTACCCCTACACCGCGGCCTCGACCGGGCTGACGGCCTGCTTCCCCCCGTGGGTCCAGGCCGATGGAGGCCTCTATCGGAACCTGGCGGACCCCGAGGTGCGCAGCCGGATCCGGGCGGAGATGACCGGCCCGCCGACCCGGTGGGAGAACTGGTGTCAGCTGGCGGGCCCGGAGGGAAGCGTGATCGCCACCGTATCGAACCCGGACCATGTGCGGTGGGTGGGCCGCTCGCTGGCCGAGGTGGCCGAGGAGCGCGGGGTCGACTGGATCGATGTGACCATGGATCTCGTTTTGCGGGATCGCTCGCGGGTCGGGATGATCTACTTCGCCATGGACGAGGACCGCGTGCGACAGAAGCTCGCGCTCCCCTACATGAAGTTCGGCACCGACGGCGCCGGCTGGAACCCGAACCGGGCCGGAGGGCAGCCGCACCCGCGGGCCTACGGGAGCTACCCCCGAATCCTGGGCCGGTACGTTCGCGACGAGGGGATCATCACCCTCGAGGACGCGGTCAGAAAATCATCGTGGGCCGTCGCGGAGCGGCTGGGGCTGCAGGACCGGGGGCTGGTCGTAGAGGGCTTCATGGCGGATCTCGTCGTCTTCGACCCGGAGACGATCGAGGAGCGGAGCACCTACGAGCGGCCCCACCAGCTGGCCGAGGGAGTCCACCACCTGTACGTGAACGGCCAGGCGGTCATCTCGCACGGTCGGGCCACCCCGGCCCGCCCGGGACGGTTCCTGAGGGGTCCGGGTTGGGTGCCCCCCGAGGATCGGAGTCGCTGAAGAGGCCTCCCGGCCCCCCGCCTCAGCGTGGTATCTCGAAGGTGGGGGTACGAGCCTGGTAGCGCTGAACCGGCAGCCCGAGGGCGCGTACGAGGAGGCGCCGGAAGCCCCGGCCCAGGGCGCTCCCGACCTGTTCTCCCCCTTCGACGGCCGCGCCCAGGTCTCCCTGGAGCCACCGGCGCAGCTCGTCGATATCCGAGAGCGAGAGGGTCTCGACCTCGACGCGTCCCAGGTAGTAGTAGCGGCCTTCGCGCAGGGGCCGGAGGGGAACGGTGAGGTTGCCCTGCAGGAAGGCGAGCGCCGCGTCGGGCGACAGGACACTTCCCTGGTCGCCATCTGCGGTCTCGACCAGGAACCGGTTCGACAGGGGGTCCTGCCGGACGGTGGCGCGCCACTCGAAGCGACCTTCCTGGGAGTCGAAGAACTGGTCGCGCCAGAGCTCCACGACGATCTGGATCCGAACCGGAAGGCCCGATTCCAGCGAACGGATCGTTCCCCTCGTGGTGAGGATCGGACCCAGTGCGGCTCCGACCCGGCCGTCGCTCCCCTGCAGGCGGAGTTCCAGCGGTGGCGGCGCACTCTGGGCATGCAGCCCGGTCGCGGCCGTCGGCCCCACCAGGGGGCCGACCAGCCAGAGCGCCAGAAACGCCAACCAGAGCCGAGAGGAGAGCACGGGCTTCAGAACCGCCGTTCGAGCCGCATGAAGAAATTCAGCCCGCGGTCACGCCGATTCAGCGGGTAGGCCCAGTACATCCCGAGCGAACCGAGGGTGAGGCCCGCCCCGATGTCGGCACGCAATGGACTGTTCGTCCTGGGGTCCGTGAGCGAGTCCCGGGGGAGCGCCCGACCGCCCCCGATCCCACCGAACACCGTCCAGCCCGGCTGGAGGAGGACCTGTGAGCCCAGCTCCCAGTCGGTCCGGTTCTCGGCATTGGGCTGCCACGAGAAGGGCAGGTACCCGTGCAGCTCCGCCTGAAAGAGACCGACACGGTCGCACCCGTAGGCCGGGTGGCGCTGCTCTCCGCCGAGCTTGTCGACGAGCCCCGCCCGGGCGTTGCAGTCCACCGAGAACCTCCGGTGGCCCGGGAGGGATCCCTCTCCTCCCAGGGTGCGCTGGAACTGCGGTGGCAGGGGGTTGCCGTCGACGGAGCCGGCCAGGAGGAGCCGAACATTCAGCCGGGTGTTCGGACCCAGGCGGTTGTAGCGCCGGAGGTCGAAGGTGAGGTCGGTGGCGAGGGGGTAGAGGGCCGAGTCCTCATCGAAGTTCAGCCCCATCAGGTTTTCGCTGACGGTGGTCGCCTCGGGGAGCTGAAGCCCTCCGCCGACGCGCCGGCGGAGGTCGGCTTCGGCGAGCCAGCCGGTCGAGGGTTCGCTAAGGTCGTCGCGCGTGTCCATCGCGATCCCGAGAGCCAGGGTCCGCACGGGACCTTCGGCGATCAGCGGCTGGGGCCTCCAGGGAGCCTCCTGGTCGCGCAGCGTCCACGGGTTCCGGATCTGTGCCGGCCCATGGTTCTCTTCGCGGTACTCGATGCGGGCCCGAAGAGGTCGATCCAGTGGGTTGAGTTCGAGGAAGGTCGACCAGCCCGAGGCTTCGAAGTAGTCCCTGAAGTCACGCCGCAGGAAGAAGGTGGTGAACGAGGCTTCGGGGTTGCCGATGCCGCGCGACTCGATGGGGCGGGTCTCGGAGTGAAGGATCAGCCCCATCCGGCCCTCACCGCTCCCGCCGAGATCCTGGCTGATCGAGAAGCGGTACCCCAGGTTCTCTCTGTCGAGTTCGAGCCCCGAGGCGGAGCGCCAGAGTCCGTAGGCTTCGACCTCGGTCGGGTTCCGGCCCCCGCTCCGCAGCACCGACCCCACGTAGAGGGGGAGTCCCTCGGTGCGGTTGTAGTTGCCCGCCGACCGGATCGTGGGGCGCAGGGTGGCGAATCCGAGATCGGCCTGGAGGAAGGGGGCCAGGTCCCGGGCCGGAAGCTCCTCGGGCTCGATCCGGTCTCCCCGGATCCGAAAGCGAAGGGGGGCGGTGTAGGCCCGGATCGGCCCCGACACCGCGGGCTCGTCGGCGGGCAGGAGCCTGCCTCCGATGATCAGGACCGAGCCTTCGATCCGTCCCTCTCCGACCAGGCTCAGGTCGCCATTGACCACCAGGACGGGGCCCTCAACGACCCCGGCGACACTCAGCTCGCCCCCGAGCACACCCAGCGCGCCGGTCAGGCGGGTGCCCGCGGGTATTCTTGTCCCCCCGGCCGCCCGCAGGGTGCCCGGGTCGTTCAGGAAGTCGAAGGCCTCCTGTCGGACCTCCTGCGGGAGGGCTCCGCCGACCGGGGTGACCTGGGCCTGGAGCGGGCGTGGAAACAGGCCGGTGCCCAGGGTGGCGAGCACCGCTGCAACCAGGAGGAGGGTGCGCCCGGGATGCGGTGGGATTCCAGACATTACGGATTCACTCCAGGGTTCATGGATGGGGTTTGGGTGGCTCATGGTTCGAGCTCCAGCCGGCTCATGCGTCGATACAGGTTGCCGCGATCGGTCCGGAGCTTCCGGGCGGCTTCGGCCACATTTCCTTCGGAGGCCCGCAGCGCGCCCTCGATGAGCGCCGCCTCGTAGTCGTCGAGGCGGGTGCGCAGGGACCGCGCGTCGTCGTCTCGGTACCCGGGGTCGGCCCGAGCGCTTCCTCGGGCCTGGGGGAGGAGCGAGAGCACCAGGGTGGCGTCGACCTCCTCTCCGGGGTGCAGGATCGCCGCCCGCTCCAGAAGGTTGAAGAGCTCCCGCACATTGCCCGGCCACCCGTAGCGCCGCAGCGCCCCGAGGGCGCCTTCGGTGATCCGGGGTGCCGGAATCCCCTGTCGTGCCCGGAGCCGGTTCAGTCCGTGCTCGACGAGCTCGGGCAGGTCCTCGGGGCGCTCCCTGAGGGGGGGCATCGTGATCGGCACCACCTCGAGCCGGAAGAGGAGGTCCTCGCGGAAGCGACCATCCGAGACCGCCGCCCTCAGGTCGACGTTGGTGGCGGCAAGCACCCGCACATCGACCTCGACCGAGTGCTGCCCTCCGACCCGCTGGATCCGGCCGGTCTCGAGGGTGCGCAGGAGCTTGGCCTGGGCTTCGCCCCCCAGGTCCGCCACTTCGTCGAGAAAGAGGGTGCCCCGGTGGGCGAGTTCGAATCGGCCCCTCCGCCGCTCCGTGGCACCCGTGAATGCGCCCTTTTCGTGCCCGAACATCTCGCTTTCGACCAGGTCCCGGGGGATCGCGGCCGAGTTCACCCGAACGAAGGGGCATCCCTTCCGATCCGAGAGGGCGTGGATGGCCGCCGCGGCCAGCTCCTTGCCCGTTCCGCTTTCGCCGGAGATGAGCACGCGCGCCTGGGAGGGGCCCACCTTCCGGATCGTCTCCCGGATCGCCTCCATCTTCGCACTCCTCCCCACGAGCCGGGTTCCGGGGCCCATCTCCTCCTGGAGTGCCCGACTCAGGTCGCGGGCCCGTCCGACCTCGAGGGCCGCCCGCAGGGTCAGGAGTACCGACTCCGGGGTCAGCGGCTTCTCGAGGAAGTGGAAGGCGCCCCGATGGGTCGCCTCGACCGCGTCGCCCAGGCTGGCCTCCCCGCTCATCATCACGACCGGGGTGCCGGGCACCCGCTCCAGGAGCCGGGGGAGAAGATCCAGCCCCGACTCGCCCGGAAAGACCAGGTCGAGGAGGATCGCTTCCGGGGCGGCCTCGCGGACCTTCTCGAGCGCCGAGGCCCCGTCGGCGGCTTCGGCCACGTCGAAACCCTCGGACTCGAGGAGCGCCCGAAGCATGCGCCGGAGATTGCCCTCGTCGTCGACGATCAGGATGCTCATGCGGATACTCCGTCGGGGGAGATGGTGGGGGGGAGCTCGATCCGGAATTCGGCCCCCCCTCCGTCGCGGTTCCGGGCGCTCACCTGCCCCCCGTGGGCCAGGATCACCTGTCGGACCATGGGGAGGCCGAGCCCGGTTCCCCGCCGCTTGGTGGTGAAGTCGGGATCCCACATCCGGCTCAGCTCCCCCTCGGGCAGGCCAGGTCCCCGGTCGCGAATCCGCAGGATCGCGCCCCCGTCGTCGCGTGGAGTCAGGACGACCTCGACCGGCTCCTCGGCACCCGTGTCCTGAGCGGCCTCGATCGCATTGGCGATCAGGTTCCGGACCGCCCGTTCGAGCGCGGTGGGGTGCCCTTCGACGAGGAGTTCCCCCTCGCCCTCGAGTTCGAGTCGCACTCCCCCTTCGGCGCCCTCTGTGCTCCCGGTGTCCTCGAGCCGCAGTCGGCGGTGCAGCCCGACCAGGAGCTCCACCAGGTCCACCTGCGAGGCAGGCCCGTCGGGGGGACGGCCGAACTGGGCGAAGCTGCGTGCGAGTTCGTCGAGGCGCTGGATCTCTTCGGTGAGCACACGCCCGGCCTCGGCGGTGCGCTCGTCGGGCGAGGCGGCCACGGTGCGGGCGGCCATCGCCATCGGGGTCAGCGGGTTCTTGAGGTCATGAGCCACCCGGCGCGCCATCTCGGTCCAGCTTCGGGTCCGCTCCCGCTCGAGCTCGCGGTCTCGGGCTTCGCGCAGCGACGTCTCCATGCGGCGCAGCGCGTCCCGCAGCGTCTGGTACTCCCGGATCGCTCCGGCCCCACGCCCCTCGCTCGGCGAGGGTGGGAGGGTGTCTCCGCGCCCGAGAGCCTCGGCCCAGCGGACCAGCTCGCGCACCGGATCCGAAAGGCTGCGCGAGACCCGGGTGGCGACCAGCAGCGCGATCGCCGATGCCAGGACCAGGATCGCCAGGGTGATCGCGGGCAGGAGGAAGAGGATGCGCTCTCCGACCATGGTGAAGAATCGGGACAGGCGGACCGACTCCGAGAGCTGCTCCCGATGGCGTTCGGCGGCGGCCTCGACGGCCGGACCCGCCGCGACCTCGTCGAGCCGATCGAGGAGCTCGCTACCCGATTCCGCGACCTGCCCCCAGGGCCCGGCGGTGCCCGTGGTGACGACGGCCTCGCGGAAGGCCAGGGTCCCCCCGAGCAGGAGGAGTCCCGACGGAATCACCGCGGCCAGGAGGAGGGCGATGAAGAGTCTGGTCCGAAGGGTGGGCATAGCGCTGGCCGGCTCCCTGGCCGAGGACGGGAGGAAGTCCCACATGGTGCAGCGTCGCGGAGGCCCCGCGGCATTGGATCACCGCTTCGTACACTCTGGCGGTCCCGGTGCTGGACGGGGCTCCGGCGACACTGCACCAACGGATGAAAAAGCTCGACTCATGCGACCCCACGGGCAAGGACGCCCAAAGGTTGGCGCGTTCGGACCACCCGCGCACCGGCCCGGCTCCGGTACCACACCGGTGGGTCCGATCAGTCCGGTGTCGGTGGGCGGGGGCGCAGGCATTCGGGGCAGTACCTCCAGTTCTGGTGCAGCCGCCGGCCGCACACGCAGTGCCGTCCGAGCGGGGTGCCGCAGCCCGGGCAGCCGCGGGCCTCGGGGGGGATGGGGGTGCCGCAGCGGGAGCAGGGACGCGCCTCGCCCGGGTCGCGGTGGAGGACGCGGGCCACCTCGTGCGGGGTGGTGACACCCTCGGCCACCTTTCGGCGGGCGTCGTCGGCCATGGTGCCCATCCCCTCCTCGCGCGCCTGCCGCCGCAGCTCCCCGGTGCCGGCCCCCGCCATCACCTTCTCGCGCAGCCTCTCGGTCATCGTGAGCAGCTGGAAGATCCCGGTCCGACCGCGGTACCCCTCGTGGCACGCCTCGCAGCCGCGGGCGTCGCCCCGACAGGCCCGGCAGCGTCGCCGCAGCAGGCGCTGGGCGACGATCCCCGCCAGCCCGCCCGCGACCAGGTGCGGGGGCACCCCCATCTGCAGGAGTCGGGTGATGCCTCCGGGGGCGTCGGTGGTGTGGATCGTCGAGAGGACCAGGTGCCCGGTCACAGCCGCCGCCATCACGATCTCGGCCGTCTCGCGATCGCGGATCTCGCCGACCATAACCACGTCGGGGTCCTGGCGCAGCACGGCCCGAAGGGCGGCCGGAAAGGTGAGCCCGGCCCTGGGCTGGACCTGCACCTGGTTGACGCCCTCGACCCGGTACTCGATCGGATCCTCGAGGGTGACGACGTTGAGTCGCGTGCGATCCAGTTCGCCGAGGGCTCCGAAGAGGGTCGAGCTCTTCCCGCTTCCGGTGGGACCCGCCGTGAGGATCACCCCACCTCCGGATTCGAGCAGGCCGCGCAGGCCGGCCAGCGTCCCGGGGGCGAGGCCCAGGCCATCGAGATCGCCCGGAACAGCGGTCGGGTCGAGGATCCGGAGCACCGCCTTCTCGCCCCCCTCGACGGGGAGCGTCGAGACCCGCAGGCTGAGCCGACCGGTCCGGTGCGTGAAGGCGAAGCCCCCGTCCTGCGGGCGTCGGCGGACGGCAATGTCCATCCCCGCGACCACCTTGATGCGGGAGAGCAGCGTTCGGCGAGCCTCGGGGCCGATGTCGGACATCCGGCGCAGCACGCCGTCGACGCGTTCGCGCACGACGAGCCCCTCGGGGCCGGGCTCCACATGGATGTCGCTCGCGCCATTCGCGATCGCACGCTCGAGCAGCGCGTTCACGAGCCGACCCATGGAGCTTTCGTCGCCCTCGGCCCCGATCGAGGCGGCTCCCGAAGAACCTTCGGCCGGTGCCGGCTCCGGGCCGTGGCCGGAGTTCGGGCCTCGCCGGGGGCTCGGACCGACCGCGCCCCCGGTGGCATGCCCGGTCGCATCGGGGTAGGCCTCGTCGAGGGCACGACGCAGTGCCGACGGATCGGTGAGCACGACCTCGACCCGGCGCCCGGCCCGAAACTGCAGCTCGTCGACCGCCGACAGATCCAGGGGATCGCCCATCGCCACCTCGAGCGTCCGGGGGCCGAGTGCGAGGGGAAGCAGGAGCCGCCGCCGGGCGACTTCGGCGGGAAGGAGTGCAACCGCCTCGGGGGCGGGCCGGAGGGGAGGGGAGCGGTATTCGAGCCCGAGCTGCCGGGCCAGCGCACCCATCACCGCACCCTCCGGGGCGAGCCCGCGCCGGATCACGATCTCGCCCAGCCGCTCGCCGGATCCCTCCTGCAGGCGGAGCACCTCTTCGAGCTCGTCGGAGGTGAGTTCGCCCTCGGCGACGAGGAGGGCTCCCAGGAGGCGGCGCGCGGAAGTGGACACGCCCACACGTTCTCATGGGCTGGAGGGCGCAGCCATGGCGAGAGCGGCCGGAGTCGAGGCAGCGGCGGCTGGGGGCTCCGGCGGTCCGGGACTGCGGGGCCCTGGCGACCATACTCCGCAGTCAGTCTCCTCCCAGCGCCCCCAGGATCGCGGGAGCCAGGTCGGTCAGCCCGACCAGTGGGGGAAGGCGGGCCAGCCGCGCGGCCGGCCCGACCGCGAGCCCCAGGGCCGGGTTGCGGGTGTGGCCTCCCTCGATGTCTTCGAGGTTGCCGTGATCCGAGGCGACCAGGAGGAGTGCATCGGCGGGCAGGGCGGCGAGCAGTCCCCCCAGGAAGCCGTCGACCCGCTCGAGGGCGGCGATCCCCCCGGGCATGCCGCCCCGGTGGCCGGCGGTGTCGGTGGCGTAGTGCGCGAAGAAGGTGAGACCGCCGGCGCCCGCGATCGCCGCCAGGTTCGCCCCGGCGCGTCGGGCGTCGATCCGGGGGATGTCGTCGCGCCCCGTGTACCGTCGCCAGCCGTCGTTCACGATCTCGGAGGCGAGCGCCCGGCCCGAGATCAGCTCGTCGGGCCCCGCCGTCAGGACCCCGGCCATGTGTGCGGCCAGCGCCGGGGCGGCGACGCGTCTCGAGGAGAAGCCCTCGGGGTAGCCCGGAGGGTAGGCGTTGGCGAAGAGGACCGGGTGTCCGGCCTCGCGGGCGAGCCGCAGGACATTGCGCTCCCGCAGGAGCTCGCGCAGCCCGACCGGAGGCCAGGGACCGAAGTGGCCCCCGAAGAGGCGGGCCGCGTTCTCGCCGGTGAGGATCGAGAGTTGGCCGGTTCCACTCTGGGGGAGTCCGTCGATCCCGAGCGTGGCGTCGAGAGAGAAGAGTCGGGTCGCGCGTTCGGCCGAGGGTCGGGGGCCGCTGGAGCCCGGTTCGAGTGCCGGATGCCCGAGGTGCGGAGGAAGGCCTCCCAGAAGCTCATGGAAGGTGGGGAGATGCGCCTGGAAGAAGGGGTTGCGCAGGGGGTCCGGATCACCCAGCCCGACCCCGTCCAGGAAGACGAAGAGGAGTGGGCCCGGGGGGTCCGACAGGGATCAGCTCCCGGGACGCAGGTCCATCGTCACCTGAACGGCGATGTGGCCCAGGTCGGCGCGGGAGCGGATCGCTTCACGGACGCGGGGCTCGATCTTGCCGTAGGCACTCATGACCCCGTTGCGGAGGTGGCCGCGAAGAAGCTTGAGGGCGTTGGCGTCGACCCGGGTGACCCCGGTCTCCTTCTTGAGCTCGGCCATGTGGATCGGGAGGATCTCGAAGGGCGAGACCCCGATGTCGTCGGAGCGCTCGTGGTCCATCCAGTGAATCGAGACCGAGACGTCGCCCCGGGCGTGCTGGTTGTGGATGTCGCCGATGGCCTGGAAACGCTGGGCGAGCCGGCGCATCTGGTGCGACGACGCGGCCTCGGTGTAGGCCTGTTCCACGAGCGAGAAGACGCGGCGCAGGCGTTCGGTGGAGGTGCTGCCGGGGGCCGGAACCTCGGTGTCGAGCTGTCGCGCCGATGCTTCCCGCACGAAGTCGCTGACGTCGTCCCGGCTTCGTTCCCGGTCGATGTTGTCGAGGATTCGATCGGGGTTCGTACGGAAGCTCATGGACCACTCCGGTGGTATGTTGGAGGATGATGCTGTGTGCCCACTGGACGATAACCCGCGCCATCGCATCGGGCCAGACGCCCGGACCCGGCGCGCCCGACGCTCTCCGGGCGTGCCCTTGCACGGTGGGCTCGGCAACTGGAAATTCCGGACTGCTTCTACCCGCCAGCCCCGGTCCGGTTGCCGGCACCGGAATTCGCAATGGACTACCGTGCGAGGAGCGGGACGCAACTCGAGACTCCGAAGGCCCCGGAAACCGATGATTTCACGCGAAGACATCCTGGCTCTCGCCCCCACGCCCCTGCCCAACCGGCGCCCCGATCGGTATGTCGGAGCCGACGGGGGGATCGCGCTTTCGGAGCTGCATCCGACGGACCGGGCCGCCCTGGGACCACTCTACGAGGCACTCAAGCACCTGTACGAGCAATGGCTCCGGGATCGACCCGCGATGGACGAGGGGGAGCTGGCGAAGCGGATTCGGGCGTTCGGCGCCCCTCCGCTTTCCCGCCTGGCGGACTCGCTGGGGGATCCGACCCGCGAGCTCGATGATCTGCGGTGGAGCGTGCGTCGGGCGATTCACGACCTCAGGGGGGGCGGTCTCTTCGCACTGCGACTCTATGGAGGGCTTCCGGAGGCCGATCTGGCCGGGGATCCCGAGACCCTTCTGGCCGCCGTCTTCCTGGCCCGGGACCAGGCGAAGATCATTCGCAACATCCTGCCCGAGCTGGATCCCGTGGGGAGGGCCGCGGACGAGGCCGAGAAGGTGCACGCCATCGAGGATGTCTTCGAGAAGTGGGACGGGTTTCGCGTGCCGGGGGCGTCGTCGGGGGCGGTGGTGCGGGTGCGCAGCGAGTATGGCGGGCCCCTGGCGTCCTGCTGTCTCGAGGCCTCGACCGTCGACCGCATCCTGTACAACCTGGTCAACAACGCGCTTCGGTTCAGCGCCGGCGACTCGGTCGAACTGCAGGTGATCGAGA
Organism: Gemmatimonadota bacterium; assembly: GCA_007126575.1. Classification (GTDB taxonomy): domain Bacteria; phylum Gemmatimonadota; class Gemmatimonadetes; order Longimicrobiales; family Gaopeijiaceae; genus SLBA01. Next base: position 24,914 of record SLBA01000071.1, read on the forward strand.
TCCCCGGGGGGGCGCTGCGCTGGGTGGTGAGCAATCGGCTGTCCGACGACCAGCGGGAGTGGCTCGATCGCGAGGTGGGCGAGGGGCGGGGAATCTTCCGGCCGGGGGGGACGCGCGGGGGGGAGGGGACGGGGCTGGCCTCGTGCGCCGAATTCGTGTCGTCGGCCTTCGGGTTGGGGGGCGCCGACGGGGCGCTGCGCGACGGGTACCTCGGGGCGCGCTGGGGTGAAGGGCGCTTCGATGCCTGGTTCCACTGGCCGATCTACAACCCGGAGGCCTCTGCCAACGGGAGTCGGGCGGTGACCGCGGGGAGGGAGCGATGAGCGAGACGGCTATTCCGGCGCTGCCGCGGCGGGTGGTGATGGTGGTGACCGCGCCGGTGGCCCTCTTCGAGGGGCTGAAGGAGCGCCCGGTGTCGCTGGGTGCGATGATCCTGGGGGCGCTCCTGGTGGGTGCGGCCGCGGCGATGATCCCGGTCGAGCTGATGCAGGAGACCATCCGGGAGCAGATGATCGCGGCCGGTCAGGATCCGGGGGACGCGGTCGGGACCGCCGGGAGGATCGCGTGGGTGTTCGGGATCTTCGGCCCCCTGGTCTTCTGGCCCCTTCTGGCGGTCATCACCGCGGGGCTCTACAGCGTGATCTTCCTGTTCGCCTTCGGATACGAGGGGAGCTTCCGGAAGCTGCTTTCGATCACGGCGCACGCACTTCTGGTGGCGGCGCTGGGCACGCTCCTGCTGGCGCCGCTGCGGATGCTGACCGAGGACCCGCAGCTGACGCTCTCGATCGGCAGCTTCTTCTTCTTTCTGGAAGAGGGGATTCTCCTGCGGTTCCTCGGGCTGCTCGACCTCTTCAACCTCTGGACCTACGTGTTGATCGGGATCGGCGCGGCGGTGATCGACGGAAGCCGCTCGCGGACGGAAGGAGCGATGGTGGCGCTCGGGGCCGCGGTCCTCTTCAGCTTCGTGCTCGCTGCCCTCACGGGGTAGGCGTCCGGCTCCGCTGGCGGGCCTTCGTGCCGGTGTGGCCCTTGACCCCGGGGTCGTTGGAGTCCGCGGTGCTGCTCAGCGGCCGCGGACGATGCGGGCCTGGACTCCGACCTCGATCCCCTGTGCCGCGAACCACCCCTGGGGCACCTCGAGGGCGAACATCGCGGGGCGTGCGGACTCGTGCATCACCTCGGTCTCGGGCTCCATCTGCTGGATGTCGACAATGACCTGCCGCCGGTCCAGAAAGGCGATGTCGAGGGGAATGAAGGTATTCTGCATCCAGAACGAGAGGGTCTCCTGCTCGTCGAAGATGAAGAGCATCCCCTCACCTTCGGGCAGCTCGGAGCGATGCATCAGTCCCCGCTCGCGCGCCGCCGGGGTCGCGGCGACCTCGGCCCGCACCGTGTCGGTGTCGAACACCACCCAGGCCGTTCCCCGAGGAGGCCGGTCGACCGACGCACTCTCTGGCGCGCGCTGGCCTTCGGAAGCGGCATTTCCGTTGTCACCGCATGCGACGAGAAGGGGCAGGAAGACGAGGACGAGGGCGTGGCGGAGAGTGGATGAGGCCATTGGACTCGGGAGCTGAAAGGCGTGATCAGGATGTCTCGCATCGGAACAGGCTTCATGCTAACTTACCGTGCCTTTGCCGAGAAGGTGCCGGACGGGAGGGTGAATTGTCCGTCGGGTTCCGGAGCCGATCCTCCGGGGGCGCGGTGTCACGAGATGCGCGGCGCCGAACGACGGTACTCGAACTGTACGGAGTCGACACGCCATGGTGGATCCGGGGCTTCTGGAAATCCTGGTCTGTCCGGAATCAAAGGTGCCCGTTCGGCTCGCCGACGAGGCCCTTCTGGATCGACTGAATCGCTCCGTGAGCGACGGGACGCTGCGCAACCGCGCCGGCGATCCGGTGCGCGAACCCCTCGAGGCGGGACTGGTCCGAGAGGGTGACGATCGGCTCTATCCGGTGCGCGACGGGATCCCGGTCATGCTCATCGATGAGGCGATCGACCTTGACCGGCCGGCCTGAGAAGGTTTTCCTTTCCAGCAGGTTTTCTGCCCTCCCCCTCCGACCTGATACGATGCCTCGGGGTTCCAACCGCCGGTTGCGGCCCGGGCCGAAGGCACGCGGATCGGCTGCGAGCAGGGAGGCACCAACCGCAACATCCGATACGGGTCAGGTCATGCCTGTGATGTCCAAACGGAAGGACACACCCAGCGCCGGGAAGCCCTCGTCAGCGATGTCCCTGCTGGCGCGCGGTGGCGCCGTGCTCCTCCTTCTCCTGCTCGCCGCCTGCGGAACCGAGTACCCGCAGAACTCCCTGAGCCCTCACTCCGACTTCGCCGAGACGATCCACCAGCTCTACGTGAGCATCTTCTGGTGGACCATGTTCATCCTGGCGGTCGTCTGGATCATCCTGGCCTGGGTTCTGGTGAAGTTCCGGGCCCGCGAGGGTGACGAGAAACCTCGCCAGATCCGGGGGCACCTCGGACTCGAGATCGGCTGGACCGTCGGACCGGCTCTCATCGTGATCGCGATCGCGATTCCCACGATTCAGGCGGTCTTTGCCACGCAACGGCCCGTCTCCGAAGACGCCATGACGATCGAGGTGACCGGCCATCGATTCTGGTGGGAGTTCCACTATCCGGAGCAGGGCATCACCACCGCCAACGAACTCGTGCTGCCAGTCGATCGCCCGGTCAACCTGCGTCTGGGTTCGCCGGACGTGATCCACTCCTTCTGGGTGCCGAAGCTCGGAGGAAAGCGGGACGTGAACCCGACGGTAGCCGTGCGCGAGGGCGAGGACCCGAAGTACAACTGGCTCTTCTTCACGCCTCAGGAGACGGGGTACTTCTACGGGCAGTGCGCGGAGTTCTGCGGGGAGTCGCACGCCTTCATGTCCATGCGGGTCCTGGTCGAGACCGAAGAGGACTTCCAGGCCTGGGCGGATCGCTGGCGTGAGTCCCCGGGGGCGCTGCCCCCGGCGGGTCCCGAGGACCCGGAAGATGAGACGGAGCTGGAGATGGCCGGGGTGCCCGCACAGGCCGACGAGCCCGATCAGCTCGAGATCGGCGACGATGACCCCCTCGTGGCGATGGGCCGCGACATCTTCCTGAACCAGGCCACCTGCCTCGCCTGTCACGCGATCGAGGGAACGAGTGCGCAGGGGGACCGGGGGCCGAACCTGACTCTGTTCGGCGAGCGAACCACGCTGGCCTCGGGGATCCTCGAGAACAACCCCGAGAACCTGGCCGCGTGGATCAAGGACCCCTGGGCGTTCAAGCCCGCCGCCGCCATGCCCGGCGTCGACTACGACATGCAGGGCACCGCGGGCTACTGGCCGGCCACCGCGCTCTCCGATGAGCAGGTACGGGCCGTGGCCGCCTATCTCCTGAGCCTGAAGTGAGTACTCAGGGCTTTGTGTTCGTCATGAATCAGGAAGGAATTCAATGTCGTCGGTAGCGACCCAGCAGGTTGACACCCACTCCGGGACCCACGACGAAGAAACGGGGCTCTGGAGCTGGATCACGACGGTCGATCACAAGCGGATCGCCATCATGTACTTCGTGACCGCCACGATCTTCTTCTTCGTGGGCGGTGTGGAAGCCATGATCATGCGCTTCCAGCTCATGAATCCGGAGCAGAGCCTGATCTCGGCCGAGCTGTACAACCAGCTCTTCACGATGCACGGGACCACCATGATCTTCCTGGTGGCCATGCCGATGGCGGTGGCGTTCTTCAACTACGTGGTGCCCCTGCAGATCGGGGCGCGTGACGTGGCCTTTCCGCGACTGAACGCCCTCTCGTACTGGATCTTCCTCTTCGGAGGGCTCTACCTGAACGCCTCTTGGCTCTTCGCCGCGGCCCCCAACGCGAGCTGGGTCGGGTACGCCACCCTGACATCGAGCCAGTTCTCGCCCGGGGCCAACGTGGACTTCTGGTTCATCTCGCTCTCGATCCTGGGAATCGCGTCGATCGCCGGGGGAGTGAACTTCATCACCACGATTGTGAATATGCGGGCGCCCGGCATGAAGCTCATGCGGATGCCCCTGTTCACCTGGATGACCTTCGTCACGAGCTTCCTCCTGATCACGGCGATCCCGGTCATCGCCGTTGCGCTGATCTTCCTGGGCTTCGATCGAACCTTCGGCACGGTCTTCTTCGACCCCGGGATGGGGGGTGATCCGGTCCTCTGGCAGCACCTGTTCTGGATCTTCGGTCACCCCGAAGTCTACA
>SLBA01000183.1 GCA_007126575.1 Gemmatimonadota bacterium
AGCAGGTCGCTTAGCTCAGCTGGTAGAGCACTACGTTCACATCGTAGGGGTCGCTGGTTCGAGTCCAGCAGCGACCATGAAGAGGGCCTTCCCGGGTGATCCCGGGAAGGCCCTTTCGTTGTTTGGGACCGATGCCCCACCACTGAAGCGACCACTTGCTTTTTGTGGACCGATTGGCCACCCACCGGATCGATCGACCTCGCCCTCAGGTGGGCGGGAGGGCCCTGCGCGTGCCTTTCGCTGTATGGGGAGGCACGGTCGAGCGCCCCTTCAGCGTTGTGCACCGTTCGACCGGGTGCTCCGCCTCTTTGGGACGCCCCGATCAAGTGGGTGCGTCGCGGTCTTGGTATGCACCGCGTTCGCCGGCGCGCTGAAGCTTCGTGCCCGCCTCCCTCGGGGTCGGGCGGGTCGTCGAAGGCCCGTGGGATTCGACCCCCGCCGGATGGCCGGAAATCGAGCAAGCGCCTCTTCCGCTGCGACGTTTGCGCTCTTTCCGGTCACCCGAGGGCTCCCCGATGACTGTCCCAAGGAGCACCGTCCCGCAGTCGACTGCCTCCACGACGGCGGTCCGTGCCCCTGTTCAACAGAACTGGAGCGGAAATCCAAGCTGTCCACTGGTGGGCAGACGGTCATGCCGACATACTGCACACGTGCGCGGGCGATCCGACCGCGATTTCACCCCAGGAAGGGAGTCCGATCATGGAGCTTGGCGCCTTTTCCATCAGCCTTGCGGTCCAGGATATCGATGCGTCCAGGGACTTCTACGAGAAGTTCGGGTTCGTGGTCTTTGCCGGAGATCGGTCCCAGAACTGGCTGATCCTGAAGAATGGAGACTACGTGGTCGGTCTCTTTCAGGGCATGTTCGAACGGAATATGCTGACGTTCAACCCCGGTTGGGACAGCGACGGTCGCGAAGTCGAGGGCTTCACGGACGTCCGCGAACTGCAGAGGCAACTCAAGGCGAGTGGGGTCGAATTGGTGACTGAGGCCGACGAGAACACGACCGGCCCGGCCAGCTTCGTGGCTGTGGATCCTGACGGAAACCCGATTCTGGTGGATCAGCACGTCTAATTCGCCCCCCTCCACCGGCCGGGTCGTCGCGGCCTTCGCCGCGGTCTACCTGATCTGGGGTTCGACGTACCTCGGCATCCTCTTCGCGATCGAGACGCTCCCCCCGTTCATGATGGCGGGAGTCCGCTTCCTGGTCGCGGGCGGACTCCTGTACGGGCTGCTCCGGATGCGCGGGACCCCGCCGCCGACCCGAGCGCAGTGGGGGGGCGCCGCCGTGGTGGGATGTCTCCTGCTTCTGGGAGGGAATGGGGGCGTGGTCTGGGCGCAGCAGCGCGTCCCCTCGGGGATCGCGGCGCTTCTGGTCGCATCGGTGCCGCTCTGGATGGTCCTGATCGACTGGCTTCGTCCCGGGGGCCCGCGGCCGAAGCCGGCGGTCATCGTGGGGCTCATACTGGGGATGATCGGCATGGCCGTGCTGATCGGCCCCGAGGGACTCATCGGCGGGGACCGCGTCGACCCGCTGGGGGCTGGTGTGCTCGTGCTCGCGTCGTTCTCATGGGCCGCGGGCTCGATGTATTCCCGCTCCGCCCGCCTCGCCACACCCCTTCTCGCGACTGGGCAGCAGATGCTGGCCGGTGGCGCGGCACTCCTGCTCCTGGGCATTCTGGTAGGCGAGCCCGCCCGCATGGACCTGGCCGCGGCTTCCACCCGTTCCGTCCTGGCGCTCCTCTACCTGATCGTCTTCGGTTCTCTGGTCGGCTACACCTGCTACATCTGGCTCCTGCGGGTGAGCACCCCCGCCAAGGTGGCGACCTACGCGTATGTGAATCCGCTGGTGGCTGTGGTCCTGGGTTGGCTTCTGGCCGGGGAGGCGCTCAGCCAGCGGACCATCATCGCAGCGCTCGTCATCGTGTCGGGAGTGGCCGTGGTGACGATGAAGCGGCGGCGTGCCCGACCCTCCACGGTCCGTCCTTCGGCAGTGCGAGGACTGCGGCCCTGACGCGCACCGGGGGCCGAGGCAGCATTCCGCATGGCTGGTCCGAGGCTTCGGAAGAAGAGAGGTCAGAGCTCAAGAATGGACGCCAGTCGTCGCGCCAACTCGGAGAGAACGATGCGCTGCTGGGCCAGGTCTGCCGCGACCCGAATGTCGAGCTCGCCCAACTCTCGCTCCAAAGCGTCCAGTCCCTCTCCACCTGGACCTATCGCATTCCGGTCCACAGCGGTCAGCCCGGCCGCCTGTACCTCCCTCTCCTGCGCCGTGGTTTCCATCTGCACGAGTCGCTCGCTCAGATCGTCAATGGGCTGTGCTCCCACAAAAAAGCCCGCGCCAAAGGCCACGAGAAAGAGTAGCAGCAGGCCTCCACCCCGAACCACGAGTGGAGGAAGGCCGAAGGGACCATCGGAGGATGACTGGGAAGCCATGGAAGTACCCTCGCTTTCAAGAAACGGGAGGATCGACTGAACGCAATCGAACGATTTCCTGGCTCCTCGCTGTCCTGGATCGGTAGCGGTAGCGAAGAGGCATCGCGAAGGGGGTGGTTTCGTAGATGGGTTGGGGAGGGGCGGCCGGAGGGCTGCCGTGGCCCGGCTGGTGGGAGAGCACGACTCCCGGCTCTGGCGGATCATCCATCGACTACGTCGACGAGGCCAGAGCCG
>SLBA01000063.1 GCA_007126575.1 Gemmatimonadota bacterium
AGCTTCATGCAGCGCGAGGGGATCCGCAACACGGTCTGGGTGACCGCCGACGTCCACTACTGCTCGGCCAACCACTACTCGCCCGAGCGCGCGGCCTTCTCCGACTTCGATCCCTTCTGGGAGTTCGTGGCGGGGCCCATGCACGCGGGCACCTTCGGCCCCAACGCGCTCGACGGCACCTTCGGCCCCGAGGTCGTCTACCAGAAGGTCGCCCCCGCGCCGAACCGGCCGCCTAGCGACGACCTGCAGTTTTTCGGCACCCTCGACATCGATCCCGCCACCCGGATCCTGACCGCCGCCTTCCACGACCGCACCGGCACCCGGCTCTGGTCGCAGGAGTTGGAGCCGGTCGGATAAAAAAAGCGGGGCTGCCCCGGATGGGACAGCCCCGCCATCTGGTCAGTGGAAGGGCAGCACCATCTCCGAGGTACGGTTCTGCACGATCTCGCGGGTCAGGTTGTGGTGGATCACCGCGACCGGGTCCCCATCCTGGTAATCGAAGCTGTTCATCCCGTAGTTGCCCGGGATCCACGAGGGGATCTGCGCCTGCAGCAGGTTCGATCCGGTGTCGATGTTGGGGTTCGCCTCGGCCTCTTCGAGCGCGATGCCGACCCGGATCCCCAGGTCCACCATCCGCCGGCCCTCGCCCACGAAGATCTCCTGACGCATCAGATAGAGGACCTCGAGGAGCTCACCCTCGGAACCGGCGGCGTTGATCATCTCCTCGGTCACGGATGTCCCCGAGATGTAGGGGATCTCGACCGGGCCGGACTGACGGTCGAGCACGAGTCCTGCGCGCGGCTCGTCGTCGGGGCTCGCGGCCACCAGGACCTCGGAGCGGTTGGGATAGATCCAGGTCCCGCCGGTGCGACCCCGGGCCTGCGCATTGTCCATGACCATGGCGGTCGGACGCTGCTCCACCACACCGAGCAGCTCGATCAGGGTCGAGCGTGCACCCCCGAGGTTGCTCTGGGCGATCTGGGCCTCGGCGACGATCAGGAACGTCTCTTCGCCCTTGGCGATGTTGATCGGTGACTGGTCGGCCGCGCTCACGGACCAGTACTTCGGAAAGAGGAAGTCGAGACGGGGCAGGGGCTGGAACTCATCCTGCCCGGAGTCGTAGAGCGCGAACTGAAGGGTGTTCGTGGGGCCGTCCGCCTGATCATACTGCACCTGGCGCAGGAGCATCGGCGTACTGCCGCGTACCTGCTCGGCCATCGAGACGGCTTCGCTCAGGTTCCCCTGGCGGTAGTGGACCCGAGCCATGAAGAGCCGCGCCGAGTTCTGCAGGGTCGCGTCCGACGACAGCGACACGGCCTGCTGAAGGTCCTGGAGTGCGCTGGCCATGTGAACGCCGGGCGCCTCGGCGGGGCCGTTGCCCTCGGCCGGGAGCGCCACGAAATACTCCCCGGCGGCCATGTGCGCGTACCCCCGATAGAAGTGCATCCGGGCCCGATGCTCGTCGGTGGCATCCGGGTCGGCGGGGATCACCACGTTCAGGCCGTCGTTCGCCATGGCCCGAAGCCGTTGCACCTCGCGCTGCATCGCGACCACCGAAGCGTCGGTCGGATCCATCTGCGGGATGTCGAAGGTGCGGTTGATGAGGGTCCGGTTGTTGAACATGTTGTCGGACGCCACCTCGGCGTGCACCGTCAGGGTGTTGACGGTGATGGCGAGCTGACGCTCCGTCCCGTGCGCCCAGGTCCGGGCCGCGTTCGGAAGGTTCGTGAAGTCCTCCTCGGTGACGGTGGGGTTCGTGATCTCGGTCGGGTCCAGGAAGTCGCACCCGGCCACAGCCACGACCGCCAGAACGAGGATGAGGCGGTTCAGAGCATATCGCATTCTGCCTGTCCGGTTCGTGTGAATGGGTTCCAGGGTCTGCATTCGGTTGGTCATCGTCATCCTCCTTTAGAAGCGGACCTGGATGTTGGTCAGGAAGCTCCGGGGCGATGGATCGCTGGCGTAGTTGAATCCGCCGACGGTCGCGGCCCCCTGCGACTGTGCTCCCGAGTAGTCCGACTCCGGGTTGAACGACGAGGTCCACCAGCCCCCCACGTTCTGGATCGAGAAGCCCACGTCGATTCCGCGGGCGATCCGCTGCGCGAGCTGCTGTGGCACGGTGTACTGCACCGAGAGGTTGCGGATCTTCAGGAAGTCCGTGTCCTCGACGAACTGGTCGGTCATGCGGAGCCAGTTGGCACCGCGACTCTGCTCCATCATCGCCGCGGGAAGGAGCGGATCGTGCAGTCCGTGCAGGTACCGGAACTGGCGGTTGAAGGAGTGCATCTGTGCACCGGTCTGCCAGTCGGCCGACATGTTCACACGAAGGTTCTGGCCGTAGCCCATGGTCATGCCGAGCGTACCGAACCGATCGGGGAGCGGGTTGCCCAGGTGGGCGATCGCCTCGACCGACTCGATCGTGCCGTCGGGGCCGAAGGTGGCCTTGTTCCCGCGCAGGACTCCCACCGGCTGGCCCTCCTCGATCACACTCTGGATCGTTCCGGCGCTGTGACCTGTGATCGGGAACGCCGAGGTCCCACCGGCGTCGGTGACCTCGTTGTTCAGGGTGTTCAGCGAGGCGTTCATGCTCACCGTGACGGTGGAGCCCTGGTAGAGCTGCGCTCCCAGCTGAAGCTCCATCCCGCTGTTCTGGATCTCACCCACGTTGCGGATCTGCGTCCCTTCGCCGGTGGATGGGGGCGAGGGCGCCGCGAACAGGGCGTCGAGGGTGCGTGCACTGTAGACGTTGGCTTCGAGCGAGAGGCGCCCGTCCCACACCGCGAGGTCGGCGCCGAACTCGGACGTGTAGGTCTTTTCAGGTCCGAGGAGCGGGTCGCCGGGATTTCCGAAGCCCACCGCCTGCTCTCCGAGGTACGAGTTGAAGACCACCGTCCGGTCGCGGCTGAAGGCGGGGGGGAAGTTTCCAGCCACCCCGTAGTTCGCGCGGAAGCGCATCTCGTTGAACCACTCGCCGAGGGTGCCGAACTCGAAGAACTCTTCGGCGGTCAGGTCCCAGACCAGGCCGAACTTGGGGTAGTACTGGAAGCCGATCTCGTCACCGAAGGCCGTGTTGCCGTCGGCCCGCAGCCCGAGCTCCACGAAGTAGCGGTCCTCGTAGCCCCAGTTCTGCTGCGCGTAGACCCCGTAGTTGACGAGGCTCTGGAAGAAGTCGTCGGCCGTCGTCACGCCCGCGCCACGCACGGTCAGGCTCCCGTCGCGCACGTTCTGCGCGCTGCGCTGGGCCTGCTTGTCGTCTTCGCGGAAGAGCTGGCTGCCCGCGTTGGTGATTACCGAGAAGGGGCCGAAATCCCCCCGATGCTGTCCACCGAGTTCGAGGGTGAGTCCCAGGAAGTTGCGGTCATACCGGTCGATCGAGCCCCGGTCGTCGGTCCCGGGAGCGACGACCCGGGTGTGGATCAGGAATTCGTTGGTGGCGATGGCCTCTTCGGTGCTGTTCCGGTTGTCGACTCCGATCAGAGCACGGAAGTTCAGATCGGACCGCGGCTCCCAGCGGATCCCGTGCGAGGTCTGAACCCGCTGCACCCGGATCTGCCGGTTCTGGAGGGCTTCGGCGCGGACCAGGAAGGTCCGGAGGTCGGTCATCTCCTGCGGCGAGGCCTCGGCGAGGTTGTTGTTGAAGCCCAGGGCGCCGATGCGAGCACCCTCGAGGAGCCAGAGCGGCGTGTAGTTCCCCAGGTTTCCGTCGCGGCTCCGCTCGTAGTGATTCCATCCGTACGCGAAGGAGCCCTCGTACCGGAACCCCTCGGCCAGGTCGGCATTCAGCCCCATCCGACCCTGGTACTGCCGGGAGGCGTTGTTCGCGATCCGGAAGCCCTCGCGGTCCAGAACGCTTCCGCTGAAGGAGTAGGTGACGTTCTCGCTTCCGCCGCGCCCCGAGAGCCGGTGGCGCTGGGTGAACCCGTTCTGGTAGAGCAGGTCGACCGTCTGAGGGAAGTGGAAGTACGCACGGTTCGCGGCCTCGTAGCCGAGCTCCGTCTCGAAGGTCATCTGGGCCGGTCCGGGTGAGCCCCGCGAGGTGAAGATCTGAAGGACCCCGTTCGCGGCGTCGGACCCGTACAGGGTGGTGGCCGCCCCGCCGGGAATGTACTCGATGCGCTCGATGTTCTCGATCGGGATGTCGGCGATCGCCGAGGTCTGCGTTCCCGTCGCCTGTCCCATCGAGATCTCGGCCTGCGAGTTCAGGTTGTCGACGCGAACTCCATCGACGTAGATGACCGGGGTCGAGGCCTGGCTGGCCGAGACCGGTCCGCGGCCCCGCATGATCGAGGTGCTCCCTGGCTGACCCGAGGCCATCCGGACCTGCACCGAGGGAAGCCCCGCCTGCAGGACCTGGTCGAGTCGGGCCGAGGGCTGGGCCCGCAGCATCTCCTCGTTGATCACCGAGACGTTGGTCGAGAGACGCCGCCGCGAGATCTCGGATCCCTGGCCCGTCACGACCACTTCATCGAGCGCCACGGCTCGAACGGCCATCGTCAGGTTCAGGGTCACGGTCTGCCCGGCGGCGATGGTGACCTCCGACCGGGTCGGCTGGTATCCGAGCCGTCGGGCCTCGACCGTGTACGTACCCGCCGGCACGTCGGCCAGGGTGTAGCGCCCGGCGTTGTCGGTACCGACGCTCAGGTCGAGCGCGGAGATCGACACCTGGACGTTCGAGAGCGGTTGTTCAGCACTGCTCACAACCTGACCCGAGATGGTCCCGGTCTGGGCCATGGCGGGCCCTGCGGCTGCCAGGGCCAGCAGCAGCCCGAGCATGAGTGGGAAGAATCGAACTCGGAGGGACATGGGGAGTCTCCTGGTCGGATGGAAATGCGGACCTCGTCGGGCAGCCGGCCCGAGAATCTGAAGTCCAGGGGGGTCAATCGAAAGCATCAGCATCGAATTGTCATGGTTGTGCCCATCTTCGTCCTTCTCGTCCTGAGTTTGAACCCCCTGCAACGATCGGTTACCACCTGGTTACCTGCCGCACCAAACCGTGATCTCCGCTCGTTGCACCTGCCTGCACGCAACGGGGGCGTCCACCCTTGAAGAAGCTCAATTTTCCCACACCGTATGCAGTATGCGATCTACCGTCAAGTTTTTGTCTCGCTGCCAATGCCGAAATCGGGCCGATCCGCCAATGATGCGGGTTTCCGGGCTGGCGATGGCGGCCGGCGTTGCGTCGGCGCTCCGGGCTCCCCTAGAATGGGCGCGTCCATCATAGACCACTCCGAAAGACCGGGGATTACGCCATGAACAAGCCATCGAGGAACCGTACACGTCCTGCCTTCGGGTGGTCTCTGGCCCTCATCCTCGGGCTCCTCGCTCCCGGGTGTGCCGAGGCGCAGGTCCCCGGGTCCACCAACTCGCTGACGGATGTCCCCGGTCTGACCGTCGGTCATTACGAGAGGATCGGAGACGGTTTCCAGACCGGGACCACGGTGATCCTCACGCCGGACGGGGCCACGGCGAGCTACAGCACGATGGGCGGGGGCCCCGGAACCAAGGAGACGGACCTGCTCGTTCCCGGGGGGCTGGTGACCGAGGCCCACGCGATCGTCCTGAGCGGGGGGAGCGCGTACGGGCTGGATTCCGCGACCGGAGTCATGCGCTGGCTCGAGGAGCGCGGGAGCGGCTATCCGATCGCGGGCGGCGTCGTCCCGATCGTCCCCGCGGCGATCCTCTTCGACCTGGGGCGCGGCGGGGACTTCTCGGCTCGTCCGGACGCCGACTTCGGGTACCGGGCGGCCGAGGCGGCCCATGACGGTGCGGTGGCGATGGGACGGGTCGGGGCGGGTGCAGGTGCCCGCTACGGGCTGGGGACTGCCAGTGTGGTCCTCCCCAACGGATACACGGTGGCGGCGATCGTGGGGCTCAATCCCGGTGGAGCGCCCGTCGATCCGACGACCTGCCTCCCCTACGGCCTCTTCCTGGAGCTCGAGGGAGAGTTCAACCTGGTCCGTCCCGAGGGGGGAGCGTGCCCGGACCCCGACACGAACCTCGAGGGCTACGAGAACTCCTTCAACACGACGATCGCCCTGGTCGCCACCGACGCGCCCCTGAACCAGACGCAGGCACAGCGGATGGCGCTCATCGCGAACAGCGGGCTTTCACGGTCGATCCGGCCGATCCACAACCTGGGGGATGGGGACGTGGTCTTCGCGATCGCGACCCACACGCCGCCCTCCAACGAGCTCACGAACCAGGAGCTCCACCAGATCTACAACATGGGGGCCGATGCCCTCGGGCGAGCGGTGGTCCATGCCCTCCTGGTCGAGGGCGGCTACTGCGAGGAGCACCCCGAGATCTGCGCCCGGAGGGAGTGACGGGCCCGGTCCGTTTCCGTCGAACCGAGGCGGCCGAGTTGCCGTATCCGTCGGAAGGGGCGAAAATCCGAGGGTGATCAGCTTTCGTCCACCCCGAACCTAGGTACCATGCATGCCGTCCTCGCCCTGGCCCAGTGTTTCCCAGAGCACCCTCGCCGATCAGGCCTACGAAGCCATCCGTGACCGCATCGTCAACGGCGAGCTGTCGGTAGGCGAGTTCGTACGGGAGCAGGAGGTCAGCGAGGCGCTGGGGGTCAGCCGGACGCCGGTGCGCGAGGCCCTGGGGCGTCTGGCCAGCGAGGGCTTTCTGGACCGGATCCCGCACCGGGGCTTCCAGGTCCCCGAAGAGGCCCTCAACACCCTCCTCGAACTCTACCCGATCCTCTCCTCGCTCGAGATCCTGGCCGGGCGGCTCGCCCTTTCCTGCCTGACGGATGGGGATCTCCGCAAACTGAGGGAGATCAACGACCGGATGATCGAGCGTCAGGGCACGGGGAAAGTCCGCGACCTGATCCGCCTGAACGACCGCTTCCACCAGGTCATCTACCAGCGGAGCGGGAACCAGCGCCTCTCGGACCTGCTGACCGATCTGCGCAGCCAGGTCAAGCGACTCGAGGTCTGGTTCTACTCCGACTCCGAGCGGGTGCGCGACTCGGTCGAGCACCACGAGGAGCTGATCCAGGCGATGGAGGGGGGGGACCAGGACCGCGTGCTCGCGCTCCTCGAAGACAACATGGCGCTCACCTACGAGCGCTTCCGCGAGGAGTACGCCGACGAGATCGAGGGCTGATCACCCGGCCCGGTCGACCGCCTCGAGCGCGGCCGAGAACCGGTTGAGCGCCTCGCCCGTCTCGTCCTCGGTGATGAGCATGGATGGCCCCATCCGCACCACCTGTCCCTTGAGGCCCCCGACCCCCACCAGCAGCCCCTGATCCCGCGTCGCTTCCAGGATCGCGCGCGCGCGCACGGGATCCGGCTCGCGGTCGGGCCCCACGATCTCGAGGGCCTGCATCAGCCCCATCCCGCGGACCTCGCCGATCCAGTCGTAGCGCGCTCCGAACTCGTCGAGCGCCGAGCGGATCTGACGGCCGCGGACCCGGCATCGCTCCGGCACGTCCTCTTCGATCATGACGTCGAGGGTGGCCGAGGTGGCGGCCATGCTGACCGGGTTGCCCCCGTAGGTCGAGACCGACAGCGAGGTCCATGCGGCCGCGATGTCCTCTCTGGCCATCGTCGCGCCGACCGGAAAGCCGTTCGCGATCCCCTTGGCCATGACCATGATGTCGGGGGTCACCCCCGAGTGCTGGCACCCGAACCACTGGCCCCCGCTGCGTCCGAAGCCGGTCTGGACCTCGTCGACGATCAGGAGCCCTCCGAAGCTGCGGATCACCTCGGCCGCGCGCGCCAGGTAGCCGCGGGGGGGGACGATGAAGCCGCCGACGCCCTGGATCGGCTCGACCAGGAGTGCGGCGGGCCGTCCGGTGGTCGTGGTCTCGATGACCTCGATCAGGTCCTGGATGAAGAACTCGGTCTGCTCTTCTTCCGACACGTCCGGCCCGAGAGGGGACCGGTAGGTGTAGGGCGAGCGGGCGTGCGTGATCCCGGCGATCGTCGAGGGGACGGGGCGCCAGGGGGCGTGGGCCGTGATCGTCGTGGCGAGGGTGCTGCGCCCGCAGTAGGCGTGGCGGAGCGCGACGATCTCGGATCGGCCGGTGAAGATGCGGGCCGCCATGACCGCGGTCTCGATCGCCTCGGTCCCACTGTTGGTGAAGGCGGTGCGGGTCAGCCCCTCGGGGGCGATCCCCATCAGGGTCGCGGCGGCCTCGATCTGCTCGCGGGTCACGTAGAGGGTCGAGGTGTGCCCGAGGCGTCCGACCTGGTCCCGCACCCGCTCGACGACCGCCGGATGGCAGTGGCCGATCGAGGTGGTGACGATCCCGGCGAAGAAGTCGAGGTACTCCCGACCCTTTTCGTCGCGGATCCAGACCCCTTCGCCCTCGGTGATCACGACCGGGTCACCATAGTACGGCTTGACCCAGGGGAAGAGGTGGTCTCGGTGCGCCTGCACCTGGTCGATGGACGGTGCCTCGGAGAGCTTCGGTGACGACACGGTCACTTCCTGGTTATGGGAGATGAGAGACTACCAGCGCGACATGACCACGCGCTGATCGGTGTAGAAGGCGATCGCGTCCTTGCCCTGCGCCCGGAGGTCCCCGTAGAAGGAGGCCCGCGACCCACCGAAGGGGAAGAAGGCCATCGGGGCGGCGACCCCGATGTTGATCCCGATCATGCTGATTCCGGCATGATAGCGAAACTCACGCGCCGCGCGGCCGCTGGTCGTGAAGATCGAGGTGGCGTTGCCGTACTCGACCCGGTGCATCAGTTCGATCGCGTCCTCGACCGTCTCGGCGCGGGTGAGACCGGCCACGGGTCCGAAGATCTCTTCGCGACCGACGCTCTGCTCCGGGCCCACTCCCTCGAGAACCGTGGGTCCGACCCAGTTGCCCTTCGGGTAGCCGTCGACCTTGAAGCCGCGCCCGTCGATCAGGACCCGCGCGCCCTCCTTCTCGCCGGCCTCGATGTAGCCCTCGACGCGCTCGCGATGGGGGGCCGAGATCACCGGTCCCATGAAGGTGTCGGGATCCAGCCCGTATCCCACCCTCACAGTGGACGCACCCTCGACGATCCGGTCGCGGATCTGGTCGTAGGCCTCGCCCACCCCGACGATCTGGCTGCCGGCGAGGCAGCGCTGTCCCGCCGACCCGTAGACCGAGTTGATGATCGCGTCGGCGGTCAGCTCCAGGTCCGCGTCGGGCAGGACGATCATGTGGTTCTTGGCCCCGCCGAGCGCCTGGACCCGCTTTCCCCGGGCCGCGCCGTCGCGGTAGATGATCCGGGCGATCTCGCTCGACCCGACGAACGAGATCCCGACCACGTCCGGGTGCTCGATGAGCGCGGACGAGACCGTCTTGTCGCCGTGCACCACGTTCAGGACCCCCTCGGGGAGGCCGGCCTCGCGGGCCAGCTCCACGATCTTCTGGTGCGTGAGCGGGTCCTGCTCGCTGGGCTTCAGCACGAAGGTGTTTCCGGTCGCGACCGCGTAGGGCCAGAACCAGAGGGGGATCATCACCGGAAAGTTGTAGGGGGTGATCCCGGCGAAGACCCCGATCGGCTGGCGGATCGTCTCACAGTCGATTCCGCGGGCGACATCCTCGAGGGTGTCCCCCATCATCAGGCTCGGGATCCCGCACGCATGCTCGACGTTCTCGATTCCGCGCTGGACCTCGCCGTGGCACTCCTTGAAGTTCTTGCCGTGCTCGCGGCTCAGCATCCGAGCCAGCTCGTCCTGGTGCTCTTTCAGGAGGGCCTGAAGGCGGAAGAGAACCCGCACGCGTTCCGCCGCCGGGGTAGCCCTCCACGCCGGAAAGGCCTCTCGGGCCGCGGCCACCGCCGCATCGACATCCGCCACCGTCGAGAGGGGGACCTGTCCGAGCACCTCGTGGGTGCCCGGATCCATCACGTCGAGGGCATCATTCCCGGAGGCCGCCACCCACTCTCCGCCGATGAAGTTCGGGATCGGGGTTGAGGTCAGGGTGCTGGCCTTGTCGGTAACGGTCGTCATCGTCTGGGGAACCTCGGGGTTTCGCGGGCTCGAGAGGGCCGGGGTCGGGCACCCGGCGTCAATTGTAGATTGTATATAATTTCTTCGAGCAATCTGCGCTACCCGTCCGCACCCGAACTCAGTTCGCCAGCTGGCCCCGAATCCGCTGGAGTCGGATCGCGGTACGCAGTTGCTGGACCGTTTCGTCGACCATCGACGCGGGGATCGGCGTCTCGTCCAGGAGCCTCGAGAGTTCGAGGGCCCGCTCCATGGGCTCCCGCTCCAGCCAGACGACGCGCAGGGGGCTGTCACCCGCGGCGACCACCCGACAGAGTGCGGGTCGATCCAGGAGCCCGTCATC
>SLBA01000100.1 GCA_007126575.1 Gemmatimonadota bacterium
GGGCGGGGCCGACGACCCGGGGGCCGTCTCGCGGGATCCGGGCGGCTCCGGGCCGGGCGACGGCGGGGCAGGGAGCGCGGATTCCGAGATCCTTCCCACGGATCTCGAGCTCCGTCCGCGCCTCTGGCAGGTTCACCGGGCGTGGATCATGGCCGAGGTCCGCGACGGCCTGCTCCTGATCGACCAGCATGCCGCGCACGAGCGGGTCCTCTTCGAACGGATCATGGCGGGCTTCGACCGGGAGCGGGCCGAGGGCCAGCGGCTCCTCTTTCCCCTCACCATCCGCCTTCCGACCTCGGAGGTGGCCATGGTCGAGGACCTGAAGGGGCTCCTGCAGCAGGCCGGCTTCGAGGTCGAGTTCTTCGGGGGCGATACCGTGATCCTGCACGCGGTCCCGAATCCCCACCCCTACTTCGACGCCGAGAAGTGCTTCCGCGAGATGATCGAGGAGCTGACGAACGGCTCCGAGCTGGTTCGATCTGCCCGGAATCAGCACGAGCGGGTGGCGATGAGCTTTGCCTGCAAGGCGGCGATCAAGGCGGGACAGGAACTCAGCGCCAGAGAGATCCAGGAGCTCTTCGACCAGCTCTTCGCAACCCAGCTCCCGTATCACGACGTCCACGGCAGGCCGACCACGGTGCGCCTCTCCCGCGCGGAGCTGGAGCGGAAGTTCGGACGATGACGGGGCCCCCCGAGGGACTCGCGATCGTGGGACCGACCGCCTCGGGCAAGACCGCGCTCTCGCTCCCGGTGGCCGAGGCGCTCGACGGGGAGATCATCTCGATGGACTCGCGCCAGGTCTACCGTGGGATGGACATCGGAACGGCCAAGGTGGCCCCCGGGGACCGGAGCCGGGTTCCGCACTTCGGACTGGACCTGATCGATCCGCGCGAACGATACTCGGCGGCGCGGTTCGCGACCGATGCCCGTGCCTGGATGGACGAGATCCGCGAGCGGGGCCGACTTCCGATCCTCGTCGGGGGGACCGGGTTCTTCCTGAAGGCGCTGACCGATCCGATCTTCCGAGAGCCCCCCCTCGACGACGACCGACGGGGGCGCCTTCGCGACTGGCTCTCGGAGCGGCCCGAAGAGGAGCGGGCCCGCTGGCTCCGACGACTCGACCCCGATCGGGCCGAGCTCGCGATCGCAGGGGGGGCGCAGCGCATCGGGCGGACCCTCGAGATCGCACTGCTCACCGGGCGACCGCTCTCCTGGTGGCATGCCAATGCCCCCTCCGCGTCGCGTCCGATCCGGTTCGGGGTGGTGCGTCTGATGATGCCCCGCGAGACGCTCTATGCCCGGATCAATGCACGGGCCGTCGAGATGTTCGAGTCGGGGCTGCTCGCCGAGGTCCGCGCACTGCTCGAGGCCGGGGTTCCCGTCGAGGCGCCGGGAATGACGGGCACCGGGTACCGTGAGGCGGCCCAAGTGCTCCTCGGTGAACAGTCGCTCGAGGAGGCGATCGACGCCGTCCAGCGGGCGACGCGGCGCTACGCTCGCAGGCAGGAGACCTGGTTTCGCCACCAGCTCCCCGCCGACGTGCTGGAGGTGGACGCGACCCGTCCCCCGGCATACCAGGTCGCCCGGGTGGTCGAATGGTGGCGGGGGACCGCGGGACGGGGGCAGGGGTAACGTGCCCAAGTCCCCCCCTGTGAACCCACGAACGATCCCCAGCCGGCCCCATGGTCGGGTTCGGGATCCAGGAGCCCGTCGTTGAAGATCGGAATCACCTGCTACCCCACGTACGGAGGCTCCGGCGCCGTGGCGACGGAGCTCGGACTGGAGCTCGCCGAGCGCGGCCACGAGGTCCACTTCATCTCGTACGCGCAGCCCTTTCGGCTCGACCGGTTTCGTGAGCGGATCTATTACCACGAAGTCGAGATGGACCAGTACCCCCTCTTCGATCACCCGCCGTACTCGCTCGCGCTCGCGGTCGCGATCCACGAGGTGGCGGAGCGGAACGGACTCGATCTGGTCCACGCGCACTACGCGATCCCTCACGCGACCTCGGCGTGGATCGCTCGCGAGATGTTCAACGGCGCCGATGGGCCCAAGCTGGTCACGACGCTGCATGGCACCGACATCACCCTCGTGGGCCAGCATCCGTCCTTCAAGTCGATCACTCGCTTCTCGATCCTCAAGTCGCATGGACTCACGGCGGTCTCCCGTTTCCTCGCCGAAGAGACCGAGGTCAACTTCGGGGTCGATGCGGACTCGATCCGGGTCGTGCCCAACTTCATCGATACCACGCGGTATCGACGGGGCCGGGACCCCTGCCACCGCGCCACCCTCGCCCCGGGGGGCGAGAAGATCGTGATGCACATCTCGAATTTTCGGGCGGTCAAGCGGGTCGAGGACGTGGTCTCGGCCTTCGCCCGGATCCACCACGAGGTCCCGTCGCGGCTGGTCATGGTCGGCGACGGCCCCGAGCGGCCCCGTGCCCAGGAGCGGGCCGAGGAGCTGGGGCTCCTGCCGAACGTCCTCTTCCTGGGAAAGCACGCGGCGGTCGAGGAACTCCTGGCCTGCAGCGATCTCTTTCTGCTTCCCTCGGAATCGGAATCGTTCGGCCTGGCGGCCCTCGAGGCGATGTCCTGCGGGGTGCCCGTGATCGCCTCCCGTGTCGGGGGGATCCCCGAGGTGGTCGAGGACGGGCACTCCGGGTATCTCTTCCCGGTCGGGGACTTCAAGGCGATGGGCGAGGCCGGCGGGCGGCTCCTGGCCGACGAGTCGGAGTGGGTCCGTGTGTCCGACGCGGCCCGGGCCCGGGCGGTCGAGTCCTTTTCGTCGGAGCGGGTGGTGCCGGTGTACGAGGCCCTGTACCGATCGATCCTGCAGGGGGAGGAAGAGCCTCCCAGACGGGTGTCGGAGGTTCCGGATCGATGAGGGTTCGCGAAGACCTCCCCCCGATTGACTGGAACCCGCGGCTGGCTTCGACGCAGGATCGCCTTCGCGACCTGGCGGCGTCGGGAGCGCCCTTCGGAAGCGCAGTCGTGGCCGAGGAGCAGACGGAGGGTCGCGGAAGGGGAGGCAAGGGCTGGGTGAGTGTTGGGGGCGAGGGACTCTGGATGTCGGTCCTCCTGGCCCGGACGCCCGGAGGAGAGCTGGCCGGCTTCCCCCTGGTGGTGGGGCTTCGCGTGGCGCTGGGGCTCGAGGAATGGTGCGGGACCCGGATCATGGTGAAGTGGCCGAACGACCTGTTCGTCGAGGTGGTGCCGTCGGATCCCGATGGAGGGGAGCCGAGGCCCGAGTGGCGGAAGGTGGCGGGCATCCTGTGCGAGACGATCCGGGCCGAGGCTGCCGGGGAGACGCGAGCGCTTCCGGCGGTGGCGGTCGGGATCGGGCTGAACCTGACGGGCGCGCCCGAGGGGGCGGCCGCGCTGAAGCCGGGTGCCATTCGGACCTTCAGCGTGCGGGAGGCGGCCGGGGTGGTCCTCGAGGCTCTCGTGCCCGTGCCGGCCGATGCTCCGCTGCGGTTGGACGAGCCGATGCACGAGGCGCTGGCTCGACGGGACCTGCTCAAGGGCCGCAGGGTGAGGTCCGAGGTCGGAGTCGAAGGCGTCGCCTCGGGAATCGGAGCCGACGGGGCGCTGGTCGTGCGGGACGATTCGGGCCGCGAGCATCGGATCTGGAGTGGGAGCGTTCGCCCGACCGCGGGGTCGTTCTCTTCGCTGGAGCATGACTCGAGAGAGGAAGTGCAATGAGGAACCTGCTGGTGGATGTCGGGAACACCGAGACGGTGGTCGGGCTGGCCGAGCCCGATGCGCTGGAGCCGGAGTGGAGCTGGCGCTACAGCACGCCGATCGCCCGGACGGGAGACGAACTCCGGCTCCTTCTGTCGGGCTTCCTGGGCGAGGTCGGGGTGACGGGAGACGGGGTCGGACGGGCCGTGATCGCGTCGGTCGTGCCGGCCGCGACCGATCGGTTGCTGACCGCGCTCTCGCGGTGGGCCGTCCCCGAACTCCTGGTCGTCGATGCCGGCACCTCGCTTCCGATCCGGCTCGACGTCGAGGAGCCGCGGACCGTGGGTCCGGACCGGATCGTCAACACCCTGGCCGCGGCACGTCTGTATGGGCGGGATACGGTGGTGGTCGATCTGGGGACCGCCACCACCTACGACGTGATCACCGGAGACGGGGTATTCAAGGGCGGGGTCATCGCTCCCGGCCTGCGAGCCGGGATGGAATGGCTCGGAGCGCGCACAGCCAAGCTCCCGAGCGTTCAGTTTCGCGCTCCGGACCGCGTGATCGGCCGCCGGACCGAGGACTGTCTCGAGAGCGGGATCTTCTACTCGGCGGTCGACGCGATCGACGGGATCGTCAACCGCATCCGACGGGAGTGGCAGGGCGACGAGCTGTGGGTGGTCGCGACCGGTGGATACTCCACCATCGTGGCCGACCATTCGACGGTGATCGCCGACGTCGCGCCGAACCTCACGCTTACCGGGCTCCAGATCGCGGGCAACCACATGGCGGGAACCGGTCCGATCTGACTAGATTGCGACGGCTCGCGAACCACGACACCCTCTTCGAAGACATCACGATTCCATGACGCTTTCTCCGGTTTTTCGGTCTCCGTCCGCTGTCCGCCTTCTTCAGGAGGAGGGCATCTGGGATCACCTGGCGCCCGCGATCCGTTCGCAGGCCGAAGCGGTGGCGGCGATCCACGGGGACCTGACCCAGCTTCTCGACGAGGCCTTCCGGTCCCCACCTCCGGCCCTCCCGGACCCCGAAGACCCGACCGGACCGAGCTCTCTGCCCTTCCTTCAGGAGTACTTCTTCCTGATCCTCTTCCGCTCCCTCTTCGAGTCGCTCGGGGTCGAGCCCACCCGGCTCCGCCTCTACGCCGAAGTCAACTTCTGCGTGAAGGGGACGATCACCGCCGCCGACAACCTCTTCGACGACCAGGCCAAGAGCCTGCTCCCCCTCGACACGGGGCGGGGGTCCCGGTTCCTCTCGATCCTGCAGCTCATGTGCTTCGAGCGGCTGATCCGTCGGAGCCTGGACCGGGGACTGGATCGAGGGGAGCTCGGCCCCTCGGAGCGCGACGCGATCCTCAAGGGACTCCTCGACATGATGGGCCGCATCGGGCGTCTCGAAGGATCCGAAGAAGGAGGGGTGACAGAGATCCCGACCCCCGAGGAGATGATCGAGTCGGTACACCGGGTGCGGGGCGGGGCGCTCTTCGCGCTCTCGTTCATCGCCCCCCGGGTTCTCGAGACGGGAGAGGCGCTGGAGCGGCTGAATGCCGCCGAGCCCGCCGTGGCCCGACTGGGGACCGCATTCCAGATCGTCGACGACCTGACGGACTTCGAGTTCGACGTTGGGCGGCGCAGCCACAATCTGTTGGTGTCTCAGATCCATCATCATGGATCGGCCGAAGAGAAGGCGCTCCTTCGGGAGCTTCTCGGGGGAGCCGAGGCGCGACCCGAGCACGTGGAAGGCGCCTTCCGGAGCTCCGCGCGGGCGGTGCTGGATCGGGCCTACGCCGAGGCGAGGCGCAGCTTCGCGCTCCTGGCGGAGCTGGGGTTCTGGTTCCCGGAGCGGCTGGCCGACGAGGTGGTGCACGCGATCGTCGGACTCGAGGGGGTCCGTCGGATGGAGGACATCGCGGCCGAGGCGACGTCCGGGAGCTAGACCGGACGGTGGCCCGGACGGTTCACCTGGGTCGGGGGTGGGCGCGGCGCCGTGCATACCGGGAAACGCCCCGCCAGTCCGGGCTCCAGCCGTTGACACCATCCCGTTGTCTTGTACCTTTCTGCTCAGGTTGTTAGCACTCACCGACGTCGAGTGCTGACAGACCGGGTCCTCATCCGGACTCAATGTTTCACGCGGAGGAGATATCTATGTCCAAAAAGTCGAAGATCCGCCCTCTGGCGGACCGGGTCGTGGTTCAGGCCCTGGAGGAAGCGCAGCAGACGAAAGGCGGTCTCTACATTCCCGATACCGCCAAGGAAAAGCCGCAGCAGGGAACCGTGGTCGCGGTCGGTCCAGGAAAGCTCTCGGACCAGGGCGAGCGCCTTGCTCCGGACGTGAAGGAAGGGGACACCGTGCTCTACGGCAAGTACAGCGGGACCGAAGTGACCGTGGATGGTGAGGAGTACCTCATCCTGCGCGAGTCCGACATTCTCGCGATCACGGCCGGCTGACACGCTCTACACGCCGGTCCCGGTGGGTCCAGGACCCCCCGCTTCCGGCTCTGAGACGCAGGAAAGACAGTTTTCCGGGCACACTGTCCGGACGATGATCCCATACGGATTGAACGAAGGAGTTCGATAATGGCTGCAAAGGATCTCAAATTCGACACTGAGGCCAGGACCAAGCTCAAGGCCGGTGTCGACAAGCTCAGCCGGGCGGTGAAGGTCACCCTCGGTCCGAAGGGCCGTAACGTGGTGCTCGACCGGAAGTTCGGGGCTCCCACGGTTACGAAGGACGGAGTGTCGGTCGCGAAGGAGATCGAGCTCGAGGACCCGGTCGAGAACATGGGCGCCCAGATGGTCAAGGAGGTCGCCACGAAGACCTCCGACCTCGCAGGTGACGGAACCACCACCGCCACGGTGCTGGCCCAGGCCATCTTCTCGGAAGGCCTCAAGAACGTGACCGCCGGATCGGACCCGATGGCGATCAAGCGCGGGATCGACACCGCCGTCGAGGAAGTGGTCCGTGAGCTCCAGTCCCTTTCGATGGAGACGAAGGGCAAGCGCGAGATCGCGCAGGTCGGCGCGATTTCGGCGAACAGCGACACCGAGATCGGTGAGCTGATCGCCGACGCCATGGAGAAGGTCGGAAAGGACGGCGTGATCACGATCGAGGAGGCCAAGGGCCTCGAGACCACGCTCGAGACGGTCGAGGGCATGCAGTTCGACCGCGGGTACCTCTCGCCCTACTTCGTTACCGACCCGGAGCGCATGGAGGCCGCGCTCGAGGATCCGATGATCCTCATTCACGACAAGAAGATCTCGAACATGAAGGATCTTCTCCCGACGCTTGAGAAGGTCGCGCAGGCCGGACGCCCGCTGCTGATCATCGCCGAGGACATCGAGGGTGAGGCGCTCGCGACGCTCGTGGTCAACAAGCTGCGGGGCACGCTCAAGGTCTGTGCCGTGAAGGCGCCGGGCTTCGGAGACCGCCGCAAGGCGATGCTCCAGGACATCGCGGTTCTGACCGGCGGACAGGTAATCTCGGAAGAGGTCGGCTTCAAGCTCGAGAACGCGGTCCTCTCGGATCTGGGTGAGGCCAAGCGCGTCACGATCGACAAGGACAACACCACGATCGTCGACGGCGCCGGCGACAACGAGAAGATCTCCGGCCGGATCGACGAGATCCGTGCCGCGATCGAGAACTCGACCTCGGATTACGATCAGGAGAAGCTGCAGGAGCGGCTCGCGAAGCTCTCCGGCGGTGTGGCCGTGATCAACGTGGGTGCGGCGACCGAGACGGCCATGAAGGAGAAGAAGGCTCGTGTCGAGGACGCGCTTCACGCGACGCGTGCGGCCGTCGAGGAAGGCATCGTCCCCGGTGGTGGTGTGGCGCTTCTCAGGGCGCAGTCGGCACTCGGCGATTTCAAGGTCGAGAAGCTGGCCGAGCAGGTCGGGGTCGACATCCTGCGGCGCGCGCTCGAGGCTCCGATCCGTCAGATCGCCATGAACGCTGGCGCCGAGGGCTCGATCGTGGTCTCGAAGGTCCGCGACTCGAAGAAGAAGAACTTCGGGTACAATGCGGCCACTGACGTCTACGAGGACCTGGTCGAGGCCGGCGTGATCGACCCGACCAAGGTCGTCCGGACCGCGCTGCAGAACGCCGCGTCGATCGCCGGACTGCTTCTCACCACCGAGTGTGTGGTCGTCGAGCATCCTGAAGAGGATGACGGTGGCGATGCCGGCGGTGGCATGGGCGGCATGGGTGGCATGGGCGGCATGGGCGGCATGTACTGACCCACGCCTCCGGATTTCCGGAGAGTCGCAACACCCGCGGGGCGGGGGGCTTCGGCCTCCCGCCCCGTCGTGGTTTTCACACCGGCCCGTTGACCCCCGCGTTGCGCCGGCATTAGAGTCCGGGCCTCGACACGGCTCCGGATCCCGTAGCTCCGAGACGTGCGGCCCCGCTCCTTTTGCGAACGACGACATGACTTCCGAGATGATTCAGGTGACGCTCCCCGACGGAAAGGTGCTCGACCTTCCCGCGGATTCGACCGGGTACCACGTGGCTGCCGCGATCGGCCCGGGACTCGCCAAGGCCGCGCTGGCCGCCGAGGTCGAGGGAGAGGTGGTCGATCTGCACCGCCCGCTTCCTGGGAGTTGCCGTGTGCGCCTGATCACCGAACGGGATCCCGAGTCGCTCGAGCTCCTTCGCCATTCCGCCGCCCATGTCCTGGCCACCGCCGTCCGCCGGCTGCGTCCAGACGCCCAGATCGGGTTCGGCCCGGCGATCGACGAGGGCTTCTACTACGACTTCGGCGTCGAGGAGCCCTTCACCCCCGACGACATCGAGGCCTTCCGCAGCGAGATGGAGGCGGTGATCGAGGCCGACTTCCCCTTCGAGCGACGTCGGGTCGACAAGCCCGAGGCCCGGGAGCTGTTCTCCGACGACCCGCTCAAGCTGGAGCGCCTCGAGGAGTTCGACGACGACGAGGTGATCACCGTTTACCGCGACGGTCCCTTCCTGGATCTGTGCCGGGGCCCGCACGTGCCCTCGACCGGACACCTGAAGCACTTCGAGCTGCTCTCCGCCGCCGGAGCGTACTGGCGGGGCGACGAGCGGCGTCAGATGCTCCAGCGGATCTACGGGACGGCGTTTCACCGCAAGAAGGAGCTGGCGGCGCACCTCGAGCGGCTCGAAGAGGCGAAGCGGCGGGACCACCGGGTGCTCGGCCGCGAGCTGGACCTGTTCACCACCGACGCCAGGGTCGGCTCCGGACTGATCCTCTGGCAGCCCGCGGGCTCGGTCATCCGCAACGAGATCGAGGAGTACGAGAAGGAACTCATCATCCGGCACGGCTACGACATCGTCTACACGCCGCACATGGTGAGCGAGAAGCTCTTCGAGATCTCGGGGCACCTCGAGAATTTCAAGGAAAACATGTTCGGCGCCGTCGAGGTCGAGGGCACCCGCTACCGGCCCAAGCCGATGAACTGCCCGGGGCATATCTGTATCTACCAGGCGGCCCAGCGCTCCTATCGGGAGCTGCCGATCCGCTACGCCGAGTTCGGGACCGTCTATCGCTACGAGCGCAGCGGCGTGCTGCACGGGATGCTCAGGGTGCGGGGCTTCACCCAGGACGACGCGCACGTCTTCTGCACCGAAGAGCAGGTCCCGGCCGAGATTCACGCCCTCCTGGACCTGGTCGACGAGATGCTCACGACCTTCGGGTACCCCTACTCGATCGAGCTGGCGACCCGTCCCGAGAAGGCGCTGGGGTCCGAAGAGGTGTGGGACCGATCGATCGCTGTCCTGCGCGAGGTCCTCGAGGAGCGCGAGCTGGACTACACGGTCGACGAGGGGGGCGGTGCGTTTTACGGGCCCAAGCTCGACTTCAAGCTGATCGACGCCATCGGGCGCAACTGGCAGGGGCCCACGGTCCAACTGGACTTCAACCTGCCCGAACGCTTCGGAATCGAATACATCGGCGATGACAACGAGCGGCATCGGCCCGTGATGCTCCACCGGGTCCTGGTCGGGTCGATGGAGCGCTTCGTGGGCGGGCTGATCGAGCACTACGCGGGAGCGTTTCCCCTCTGGCTCGCTCCGGAGCAGGTACGGATCCTTCCGATTTCCGAGCAGTTCTCGGAGGCGGCGCAGGCGTACGTCGAGGAGCTTCGGGAGGCGGGCATCCGGGCCGAGCTGGCGGACCGCGAGACGCTGGGGTATCGGATCCGGGAGGCCGAGCTCCGCAAGGTGCCCTACATGGGCGTGATGGGAGAGCGCGAAGTGGAAGACGGCACGGTAGCCGTGCGGCGTCGGGGCGAGGGGAAGAAGCAGGACGTCCTGGACCGGACCGTGTTCCTCGAGCGGCTGCTGCAGGAGATCGAGGACCGCGCCCTGGCTTGACGGAATTTCTGCCTCCGCTATCTTTTTACGACAATACGGAAAAGTGAGGGGTCCGCAGGGTCCCTCCACCTTTCGGCCCACCTCGACGCAGGGGTGGAGACGCCGCCGGGTCGAATGGAGCTGCCGGTCGGGGGGAATCCTCTTCGACCCTGGCCCGCCTTTCGGCCCGGAGACTCTCCGGGCCGTTTTTTGTTTCCCGGCCCGGAGGTGGGCCTCGCCGGAGGATCGAGAGATCAAAGAACAGAGGGTCCGCGTCAACGACCAGATTCGGATCAGTCCCGTTCGCCTCATCGGAGGCGACGGAGAGCAGGTGGGGATCGTGTCCCTGGACGAGGCCCGGCAGCGGGCCGAGGACGCCGGACTCGATCTGGTGGAGGTCGCGCCGGAGGCTCGGCCCCCCGTCTGCAAGCTGATGGACTACGGAAAATTCAAGTACGAGGCGGCCCGGAAGGCGCGGGAAGCCCGGAAGAAGCAGCATACGGTCTCGGTCAAGGAGGTGAAGTACCGTCCGGGGATCGAGAAGCACGACTTCGAGTTCAAGACCCGCCATGTGCGCAGGTTCCTGGACGATGGAGACAAGGTGCGGGTCACCATCATGTTCCGTGGGCGACAGATGGCCCACCCCGAATTCGGGGTCGAGGTGATGGAGCGGGTGGTGGAAGCCGTGAAAGACATCGGCAAGGTTGAGAGCGGTCCGACCCGCGAGGGGCGGACTATGGGAATGGTGATCTCACCCCTGACCGAAAGCTGATCATACCTGTGCGGAGGTCGGCCGGGACCGAGCGTTCTCAGAACCTCGGTCCGCGCCCCGTTCGTACATACAGATGAAGGGAGTTGCAGCATGCCGAAGATGAAGACGAATCGCGCCGCCGCAAAGCGGCTCAAGAAGACCGGAACGGGGAAGCTGAAGCGTCGCCGGGCCAACAAGAGCCACATCCTCACCAAGAAGAACTCGAAGCGGAAGCGCCGTCTTCGCAAGGCGACTCTCGTCGACAAGACCGACGAGAAGCGCATGAACCGCCTTCTGCCGAACCTCTGACGGACAAGGGAGCCCAGCCATGCCACGCAGCACCGGATCTCCGGCCCGCAAGGATCGGAAAAAGAAGATTCTGAAGGAAGCCCGAGGCTACTTCGGGGGTCGCAAGAAGCTCTATCGCACCGCGAAAGACGCGGTCGAGAAGGGATGGGAGCACGCCTACCGCGACCGCAAGAAGAAGAAGCGGAACTTCCGTCGCCTCTGGATCACGCGGATCAACGCCGCGGCGCGCCAGAACGACCTCTCGTACTCGCGGTTCATGGACGGGCTGAACAAGTCCGGAGTGGAGCTCGATCGCAAGGTCCTGGCGGATCTGGCGGTACGCAGCCCCGAGGCCTTCGAGTCGCTGGCCACACAGGCCAAGGAAGCGCTGTCGAAGGCATCGTGAGTCGGTGTCCGGCGCCGGTGGGTCGAGCCTGAATCGGGCCCGATCCGATCCGGCGCCACCTGAGGGGACTCCGGGATCGACTCCCGGGGTCCCTTTTTGCGTCCGCCCATCGGAGTCCCTTCGGCGGCGGCGGCTCTGTACGCACGGGCATGGGGGGTGATAGCTTTCCGCCTCCCATTTCGGGCAACTCCCGGGTCAAACCGAGGTGCCTGCCCGCAAACGACAATTCCCGGAAACCGGTTCGAGAAGGCGACGATGCAGCAAGACCAGAGGACGGAGGGCAGCACATGAGCGGGGAGTCGACGCTGATCCAGGAGCTGCGTGCCCTGGAAGCCGAAGCCCTCGAGGCCGTCGAGGCCACCGCCGGGGCCGATGAGCTCGAAGTGGTCCGGGTCGCCTACCTCGGTCGCAAGGACGGGCGGATCTCGGCGATCCTTCGGCGGCTCGGGGAGCTCGACGCCTCGGAGCGCCCCGCCGTGGGAGCCGAGGCCAACCGGGTGAAGGCGACCCTGGGCGAGGCCCTCGATGCCCGGGGCCGGCAGCTCGAGGCCGCCGAGGAGATGGCGGGGATCCTCGATGAGGCCGACCTGAGCCTCCCGGCACGCTCCCGATTCGTGGGGGCGCGGCACCCCGTCACGATCGTCGTCGACGAGCTCTGGGAGATTTTCCGCGGGCTGGGCTTCACCCGGGCGCGCGGCCCCGAGACCGAGACCGAGTGGTACAACTTCGAGGCCCTCAACACCCCGCTCGACCATCCGGCGGCCGACGAGCAGGACACGATCTACCTGTCCGGGGGGCATCTGCTGCGCAGCCATACCTCGCCCGTTCAGGTGCGGGTGATGGAGGGCTACGCGCCTCCGATCCGGGTCCTGGCTCCAGGCATGGTCTACCGCCGCGACACCTACGACGCCACCCACGCCCCGGCCTTCGCGCAGCTCGAAGGGCTCGTGGTCGACGAGGGCATCACCTTCGTCGACCTGAAGGCGACCCTGGCCGAGTTCGCCCGTCGATACTGGGGCCCCGGGACCCGGATCCGCTTCCGGCCTTCGTTCTTCCCCTTCACCGAGCCCTCGGCCGAGGTCGACGTGAAGCGGGTCTATCTGGACGCCGAGGGACGGGAGCACGAGACCGACTGGCTCGAGATCATGGGAGCCGGGATGGTCGATCCCGCTGTGCTCGAGAGCGCCGGGATCGATTCCGAGCGCTACACCGGCTTCGCCTTCGGGATGGGGCCGGGCCGGATCGGCATGCTCAAGTACGGGATCTCCGACATCCGCGCCTACTTCGAGAACGACGTGCGCTTCCTCCAGCAGTTCGCCCGGCGATGAACGTATCCTTCCGATGGATCAGGGACCTGGCGCCCGAACTCGAGATCGGCCCCGACGAGATGGCCGCGCGCCTGACGGCCCGGGGTTTCCCCGTCGAGGGCCGACTGGACCTCTCCCGGGGACTCCGCGAGATCCGGGTCGCCCGCGTCGAAGCCGTGCGAGGTCATCCGAACGCGGACCGGCTCCGGCTGTGTGACGTCAACGACGGAGGCGAGGTGGTGCAGGTGGTCTGCGGAGCCCCGAATGTGGAGGCCGGCGCCTGGTACCCCTTCGCTCCGGTGGGCGCGACGCTGCCCGGGGGCATGACGATTCGGAAGGCGAAGCTTCGGGGCGAGGTGTCGATGGGGATGCTCTGTTCGGAGTCCGAGCTCGGGCTCGGGTCCGGCGCCGACGGCCTGCTCACCCTGCATGGCTCCTTCTCGCCCGGCGAGTCCTTCGTCGACGCGGTCGGTCTCGACGATCATCGACTCGATGTCGAGGTCACCTCGAACCGACCCGACCTCCTCTCACACCGGGGCATCGCCCGCGAACTGCTCCGCGGGGGAGACGGCGGGATCCGCCTCCCCGCGATCCCGGGAGAGTCCGAGGGCGGCCGCGCCCGTGTCGAGGGGCTCGAACACCGCGAGGGGGACGGCTCCGGGGTCCGGTCCGACCGCGCCTCGGTCCGGATCGACGATGCGGAGCGCTGCCCGCGGTACCTCGGCCTCGTGATCCGGGGGGTCACGGTGGAGCCCTCGCCCGAGTGGCTGCAGGCCCGGCTGCGCGCGGTCGGCGCCCGTCCGATCAACAATGTGGTCGACGCCACGAACTATGTGCTGCAGGAGCTCGGGCAGCCCCTTCATGCCTTCGACCTGGACCGCATCGAGGGGGGCAGCGTGGTCGTTCGCAGAGCCCGCGAGGGCGAGCGGATCCACACGCTCGACGGGGTGGAGCGGGCGCTGACCCCCGAGATGCTCGCGATCTGCGATGCGGAGCGTCCGATCGCGATCGCCGGAGTGATGGGGGGAGAGGAGTCCGAGGTCACGGTCGACACCCGCGACGTCTTCCTGGAATGCGCGCTTTTCGCCCCGGGGCCGATCCGCGCCACGCGAAAGGCGCTGGGCCTGTCGACCGACGCCTCCTACCGCTT
Source organism: Gemmatimonadota bacterium (assembly GCA_007126575.1). Taxonomy (GTDB): domain Bacteria; phylum Gemmatimonadota; class Gemmatimonadetes; order Longimicrobiales; family Gaopeijiaceae; genus SLBA01. Next base: position 13,925 of record SLBA01000100.1, read on the forward strand.
CGAGCGAGGAGCCGATCCCGCCGGACTCACAGAGGCGCTCATCCGGTGCGCCCGGGTGATCCAGGCGGTGGCGGGGGGTGAGGTCGAGGGGCCGGTGCTCGACGAGGCGGAGCACCGGCACCATCCTGCCCGCCTGACCCTGCGGCCCGAGCGGGTCGAGCGGGTCCTGGGGGTGGGATTCGATGAATCCAGCATCCGCTCCCTGCTCGAGCCGCTTGGATTCACGGTCGAGAGCTCCACCGGCGGTGCGCTCTCGGTGGGCGTTCCTGGGTGGCGGAGCTGGGACGTGACCCGCGAGGTCGACCTGATCGAGGAGATCGCCCGGACCCACGGCTACGACCGGTTCCCCGACACCCTCGGGGCCTACCGGCCCGGAACGGTCCCCGACGACCCGCGCTTCGCCCTCGAGGACCGGATCCGGACCGAGTTCTCGGCGTGGGGGTTGCACGAGGCGCAGACCCCCGCCTTCGCCCCGAAGGGAGAGGGCGAGGTCGAGGTGCTCAACCCGATCTCGACCGAGGAGCGCTGGTTGCGCAGCTCGCTCCTCCCGGCGCTCCTTCGACGGGTGGAGTACAACCTGGCACGGGGGAACCGGGACGTGCGTCTCTACGAGATCGGAACCACCTTTCGGACGGGCGAGCCGGGGGCTCCTCCCGAGGAGCGGACGCACCTCGCCTCCGTCCTGCACGGCCGTCGCGCCCCGGAGCACTGGAGCCGGCCGGACGAAGCTCTGGAGTTCTGGGATGTGAAGGGGCTTCTCGAGGCGATCGTCGACGTGGTCGGGCCGGGCGAGCTGCGCCTCGAGCCGGACTCGCTGGTCACCGATGCCCCGGCGGAGGCCTTCGTTCCCGATGCCCGGCTGGCGATCCTCGATGCCAGGGGGAATCTGCGGGGTCGTGGAGGCGCCATCGACCCCGCTCGGGTCGACCTTCCGCCCTGGGCGGGCACGGTCTGGGGGCTCGAGCTCGAGATCCCGACGCCCGATCGGGCGCCGGAGTCTGGGACCGTGCGGCCCCTCCCGGCGCACCCGGGGACCGACCGGGACCTGGCCCTCGTCGTGCCCGATGGTCAGCCCTTCCGCGAGGTGCTGACGCACCTCGAGGAGGGGGGAGGGGAATACTTGCGCGGTGCGCGGGTATTCGATCTGTATCGAGGGGAGGGCATTCCCGAGGGATCCCGGTCGATCGCTGTGCGCTTGCACTTTCGCGCCGATGACCGGACCCTTACCGACCACGAGGTGGACGGGGTGATCGAAATGCTGTCCAGGACTCTGAAGGAGGAACTGGGTGTCGGAATCCGCGGCGAGTGACGCGATGGAGCGCAAGGCCCTCTCCGAGGTGGAGGGAGCCGTGGGGCGACTCCTCGAAGAGATGGACCGACTTCGACACCGGACGCTACGGGCCGAGACCCGGGTTCGCGATGTCGAAGCCCTCCTCCGGCGATTCACCCGCGGCGACGACGACCCGGCGCAGCTCCAGAAGCGCGCCACGGAGCTGCAGGCCGAAAACGAGGAGATGAGGGCCCGGATCGAGGAGGGCAGGGAAGCGGTCGAACGCCTCCTGGCCCGGATCCGGTTCCTCGAGGAGCAGAGCGGTGAGTGAGCCTTCGCAGAAGACCACGGTCACGGTGCGGATCGCCGGAGAAGAGCATGTGCTACGCTCCTCGGCGGATCCGGACTACACCCGCGCGTGCGCCGAACACCTCGATGCCCGGATCCGCGAGATCCGCGAGCTGTCGGGAATGGTCGAGAACCACCGGGCCGTGATCCTCGCGGCTCTCTCGATCACCGACCGGTACTTCGAGGTGAACGAGGAGCTCGAGCGACTGAAGAAGGAAGTGATCTCGCGGTCCACCAATCTGGTGAAACGAATCGACGAGGAATTGTAGCGCTTGCGGTTCCTCCTGCCGGGCTCCTATTGTACCAGGTGATCGATCGGGTCGTGCTGACGGGGGCCTGACCCCCCGGCGCTCCAATCTGCGCATCACCGACCCCTTCCAAGACTATCCTCGGGGGCAGGCCGTCCCCCGATTCTGGAGACCATATATGGATTCCCCGCTTGCGATCGGGATCGCGGCGGCGGTGCTTGCCTTGTTCGCAGGGCTGATCCTGGGAGCGATCCTGGGTCGGTCCAGGGAGCGCGCACGCCGCGAGGAAGAGCGGGCCCACGCCCGGGACGAGGCGTCCCGGATTCTGGAGCGGGCCCGAGAGGAAGCAGGCAGCTTTCGAAAGAACGAGGAACTGAAGGGAAAGGAAGAGGCGTTTCGACTCCGCGAGGAGTGGGAGAAGGAGGAGTCGCGCCGGCGAGAGGAGCTGGAGAGGGCCGAGCGCAGGATGGAGGAGCGCTCCGACTCGCTCGACCGGAAGTTCGACCTTCTCAACGAGCGGGATACCGCGCAGGAGTCCCGAAGTGAGGGCCTCCGCGCCCGCGAGCGTGCCCTGGACGAACGGGAGTCCGAGCTCGACGCGATGATCGAGGAGGCCCGCGCGCGCCTCGAATCGCTCGCAGGGGTTACCCGCGAGGAGGCCCGCCGCACCCTCATCGCCGAGGTCGAGGACGAGGCGCGGGCCGAAGCGTCCCAGACGCTGCGCGAAATCCGCGAAGAGGCGCAGCGGACCGCCGCCCGCGAGGGGCGCAAGATCCTGGCCCTCGCCATTCAGCGGATGGCGGCCGAGGAGACGGCCCAGGCCACCGTCTCGGTGGTCCAGCTCCCCTCCGACGACATGAAGGGGCGGATCATCGGGCGCGAGGGGCGAAACATTCGCGCCTTCGAGCAGGCCACCGGGATCGACGTGATCATCGACGACACCCCCGAGGCCGTGGTCCTCTCCGGCTTCAACCCGATTCGCCGCGAGATGGCACGGATCGCCATGGAGAAGCTGATCGAGGACGGTCGGATTCACCCCGGGCGGATCGAGGAGATGGTCGAGAAGAGCCGGGGCGAGGTCGAGACCACCATGCGGGAGGCGGCCGAGGAAGCCCTCTACGACCTCGGGGTGCACGGGGTCCATCCCGAGATCGTGAAGGTGCTCGGGCGGCTGAAATTCCGGACATCGTACGGGCAGAACCAGCTCCTGCATGCCAAGGAGGTGGCCCGGCTCGCGGGGATGATGGCGGCCGAGATGGGGGTCGACGCCCAGATGGCCCGGCGCGCAGGACTCCTCCACGACGTGGGCAAGGGGATGACCCACGAACACGAGGGGACGCACGTCGAACTCGGCTACGAGCTCTGCGCCCGCCACGGAGAGCCGGCAGTCGTGCTGAATTCGATTCGCGCGCACCACGACGAAGAGCCGCACGAGTCGGTCGAGGCCTTCCTGGTCACCGCCGCCGACGCGATCTCGGGATCGCGACCGGGTGCGCGCCGGGAAATGTTCGATACGTATGTGAAGCGGCTCGAACGGCTGGAGTCGATCGCCATGGAGTATCCGGGTGTCGAGCGATGCTTCGCGGTCCAGGCGGGTCGCGAGGTGCGGGTGATGGTCGAGCCCGATGAGGTGTCCGACGAGGAGATGTCGAGGATCAGCGAGAAGGTGGCGCGGCGATTCGAAGAGGAACTGCAGTACCCCGGCCAGATCAAGGTCGTGGTCATTCGCGAGAAACGTGCGGTGGACTTCGCCCGATGAGCCGGTCGGGGCCCCGATGAGCGCGGACGAGCCGCTGGACCTGTTCACCTGGGCTCCCGAGGTGGAGCCGGCGGAGTCGGAGGTCCCCGAAATGCCCGATCCGGAGCCGGACGAGCCCGACCGCCCGCAGGTCTGGGGGGTCTCGGAGATCAACGCGGCGGTGCGCGCCCTCCTTGAAGATACCCTTCCCCCCGTATGGATCCGGGGCGAGGTGGCCAACTGGACCCGCGCCCGCTCGGGCCACTGCTACTTCACCCTGAAGGACGACCGGGCCCAGATCCGCTGCGTGATGTGGAAGGCGCGCGCGGCGATGCTTCCCGTCGATCCCGAGGAGGGCATGCGGATCCGCGTCTTCGGGACCCTCACACTCTACGAGGCCCGGGGCGAGTACCAGATCGGGGTCCGGGAACTGCAGGGAGAGGGAGAGGACGGCCTCTGGAAGCTGGCCTTCGAACGGCTCCGGCGTCAGCTGGCCGACGAGGGGCTGCTCGACCCCGCGCGCAAGCGGGCGATCCCCCGATTCCCCGCGACCGTCGGGATCGTCACCTCGCCCACGGGAGCGGCCCTTCGCGACATCCTCACCGTGCTCCGCCGGCGGGCCCCCTGGACACGGGTTCTGATCCGGGGCGCGAGGGTGCAGGGGCAGGGCGCCTCGGCCGAGGTGGCTGGGGCGGTTCGGGCGCTGACGGCGGACGGACGGGTCGATGTGGTGATCGTGGGGCGGGGGGGAGGCTCGATCGAGGACCTCTGGGCCTTCAACGAGGAGCCGGTCGCCCGCGCGATCGCGGAGTGCCCGGTCCCGGTGATCTCGGCGGTGGGCCACGAGACCGATGTCACGATCTCGGACCTGATCGCCGATCTGAGAGCTCCGACACCCTCGGCCGGGGCCGAGGCGGCCGTGCAGGACGCCGAAGCGCTACGGGAGCTTCTGCGCACGAGAGGGGTCCGCCTGGCGCGAGGGCTGCGCGGGCAGCTCGACCGGCGGCGCACGGTGATCCGCGACATGCCGGGGGTTCTCCTGCGGGGAACCCGGGGGCTCCTGAACCCGCGCCGACAGGTGCTCGAAAGCCGGAGCGAGCGCCTGGTTCCGGCAGTGCGTCGACTCCTCGGTCCGGCCGAGAGCGCGGTGAACCAGGCCGAGACCCGCCTGGCACGAAGCACCCGGGGCTGGCTCGAGGGACGCCGGCAGCGCGTGGGGCGACTCGCCGCTCAGGTCGAAGCCCTGTCGCCGCTCTCGACGCTGGCCCGAGGCTACGCGGTGCCAGTGACGGACGACGGGCAGGTCTTGAGACGTCTGGACGAATTTCGTCCCGGTGCCACCTTTCAACTCCGAGTCGTGGACGGCCGCGTGCGCTGCCACGTCGATCAGAACCCAGAGAACAGGGACCCTTTCGAATGAGCGGTACTGAACGGTCGGATCCAGAAATCGAGCCCACCTCCGAATCCCCCGAGGGTGCGGAGGCCCCCTCGCTCGAGGACCGCCTTCGCCGGCTCGACGAGATTGTCGTGCGTCTCGAGGGCGGCGACGTGAAGCTCGACGACGGGCTCGAGCTCTTCGAAGAAGGCGTCCGGCACATCCGCGAGGCGGAGCGGCTCCTCTCCCGCGCCGAGATGCGGGTCGAGGAGCTCATCGGAGAGTCCGGGGAACTGCGGACCCGTCCCTTCGACGAGGGGGAGGGCTGAACGTGCCGGCCACCGAATTCGAGCTCGGCTCCTTCCTGCACGGGGAGCGACGGGGGGTGGAGGCGGCGCTTAATCGAGCGCTCGACCGACTCCTTCCGGGTCTCCCGGGCGCCCTGGCGGCGCCGGTCCGACTGGGGGTGACCACCGGGGGCAAGCGACTCCGCCCGATCCTCTTCGTTTCGGCCTACCGGGCGTCGCGCGGCCCGCAGCGCCCCTCCGGCCAGCTCTACGACCTGGCGGCGCCCCTCGAACTGATCCACGCCTACTCGCTCATTCACGACGACCTGCCGTGCATGGACGACGCCCCCCTTCGCCGAGGGCAGCCCACCCCGCATGCCGTCTACGGCGAGGCCGAGGCGATCCTGGCCGGGGCCACCCTGATCCCCGCCGCGGGACGCCACCTCTGGGTGGTGGCCGGCGAGGTCGGGATCGAGCCCGGGGTGGCGCGGGAGCTGCTCCGACTCCTGGCCCGCGCGGCGGGGGGAGCGGGCATGGTCGGGGGCCAGGCGCTGGACCTCGACGCCGAGGGGCGGGCACTCGACCGGATGGCCCTCGACGACCTCCACCGGAGAAAGACGGGGGCGCTCCTGACCGCGGCGCTCGAGATGGGTGGCGTGGCCGCGGGGGCCTCGGCCGAGGTGCGGGGGGCGCTGGTCGAGTACGGTCGCGAGGTCGGGCTCGCCTTCCAGATCGCCGATGACGTGCTCGACGCGACGGAGTCCGCCGAGACGCTCGGCAAGCACCCCTCCGACTCCGAGCTCGAAAAGTCCACCTATGTCCGCCTCCTGGGGGTCGGGGGAGCGCGCGAGGAGGCCCGACGCCGGGTCGAGTCCGCGATCCGGGCGCTGGACCGGCTCGACGGCGAGTCCCCGGAGCTTCGGGCCCTTGCCCGGTATGTGGTGGAGCGTGGGCATTGAGGCGCCGAACCACGCCATTTCTGCGACGCGGACCGGGGCGGGGACTCCGGGGTAGTGAGCCGACAATTCGAGAACGCCCGGGTCCCCCGCCCGGCTTCGATCATCAGACGCTGGAGAGATTACGGTGACCCTGCTCGACGACATCAAGTGGCCGGCCGACCTGAGGAAGCTGAGCCCCGAAGACCTCCCGCAGCTCGCGCGCGAAGTGCGGGATCGCCACATCGACGTGGTCTCCCAGATCGGAGGCCACTTCGGTGCGAGCCTCGGGGTGGCCGACCTCACGGTGGCGCTCCACTACACCTTCGAGACTCCGAAGGACAAGCTGGTCTGGGACACCGGGCACCAGGGGTACATCCACAAGATCCTGACCGGGCGCAACGACCGGTTCCCGACGATCCGGCAGCATCGGGGGCTCGCCCCCTTCCTGCGCCGGGCCGAGTCGGAGTACGACACCTTCGGGGCCGGTCACGCGGCGACCTCGATCTCGGCCGCCCTCGGAATGGCGGCGGGGCGTGACGTTCGGGGCACCGACGAGAAGGTCGTGGCGATCATCGGAGACGGGGCCATGGGGTGTGGCCTGGCGTACGAGGCCCTCAACAACGCGGGTCACACCGATCGCGATCTGATCGTGGTCCTCAACGACAACGACATGTCGATCGCCCCCAACGTCGGGGCGATGAACAAATATCTCACCTCGGTTCTGCACAACCCGGTCTACGACCGCGTCCGGGAGCAGGTCAAGACGCTCCTGCGGAAGGGACCCCGCTCGGTGACCGGGGTCATGGAGGCGCTGGCCGGGCGGGTCGAGGAGTCGGTGAAGCACCTGCTGGTTCCGGGGATGCTCTTCGAGGAGCTGGGCTTCCGCTACATCGGCCCCCTCGACGGGCACGACGTCGAGGCGCTCGTCGAGGCCTTCACCCGGGTCAAGGCGATGGAGGGCCCGATCCTGGTGCACGTCGTGACGCACAAGGGGAAGGGCTACGGTCCCGCCGAGGAGGATCCGGTGAAGTGGCACGCGGCCTCGCCCTTCGACAAGGTCTCGGGCGCCGGAAAGAAGAAGGCGGGAGGGCTTCCGCGCTACCAGAAGGTCTTCGGCGAAGGGCTCACGGAGCTGGCCCGCCTCGACCCCCGGGTGGTCGCGATCACCGCCGGCATGCCGGGGGGGACGAGCACCGGCATCATGGACAAGGTCTTCCCGGAGCGGCACTTCGACGTCGGAATCGCCGAGGGCCACGGGGTGACCTTCGCCGGAGGGCTGGCGACGCAGGGGGTGCGGCCGGTGGTGGCGATCTACTCGACCTTCCTCCAGCGCGGCTACGACAACATCGTGCACGATGTGGCCCTGCAGGAGCTCCCGGTCGTGTTCTGCCTCGACCGTGCCGGAATCGCCGGAGAGGACGGCCCGACGCACCACGGGATGCTCGACATCTCGTACATGCTCGGGATTCCCAACATGACGGTGACCGCGCCCGCCGACGGCACCGAGATGCTCTCGCTCCTCCGACTCGGGCTCTCGCACGAGGGCGGTCCCTTCTCGATCCGCTGGCCCCGGGCCTCGGTCCCCTTCGAGGTGCCGGCGCTGAGCGAGATCGCCGACGTCCCCCACGGTCGATGGGAGGTCCGCCGGGAAGGCTCCGACCTCGCGATCCTCGCGGTGGGAACGATGGTACTGCCCGCGGTCGAGGCGGCCGAGGCGCTGGCGGCGGAAGGGATCGAAGCGACCGTGGTCAACTGCCGGTTCCTCAAGCCCTACGATCGGGAGACGCTGGGACGGGTCCTGGCCGAGACCCGCGCCGTCCTGACGGTCGAGGAGGGGGCGGTCGTCAACGGCTTCGGCGCCTTCATCGGCCGGGAGATCGCCGATGATCCGGGGCTTCCCTCGCCGGAGCGGTTCGGCACCCTCGGGATTCCGGATCGCTTCATCGACCATGGTCCCCGGGCCATCCTCCTCGAGGAGCTGGGGCTCGACTCCGCCGGGATTGCGGCCCGTGCCCGGACCCTGATGGGTCGTGTGGCCACGGCGAAGACGGGGGAGGCGGTTTGACCCGAGTGGGGGATGGGCTGGTTCCCACCCTCGCCGAGCCCCTGAGGCGCATCGGGCTCGTGGCCCGCTCGACCGGAGACGGGGTGCCGAAGGTGGTCTCGCAGATCGTCGAGTTCGCGGGCGCCCGAAACATCGAGTTGATCGGGGAGGACCATCTGGCCCCGCAGCTCCCCGGAGGTGGCCCCCCTCTGGAAACCGCCGATCTCCGGTCGCTCGACCTCCTTCTGACGCTCGGGGGCGACGGGACGCTGCTCAGGGGTGCCCGGATGGTGGCCGACCTCGAGATCCCGATCCTGGGGATCAACCTGGGCTTCCTGGGCTTCCTGACCGCCCTCGGGGCCGACGAGGTCGAGGAGGGCCTCGAGCGCCTCGGACGCGGCGAACTCCTCCTCGACCTGCGCTTCACCCTCGAGGGCACCGTGCATCGCCCGGACGGATCCCGGGGCGGCACCTTCTGGGCCATGAACGACCTCGTGGTGCACAAGGGCGGGGTGGCTCGCGTGGTGCGGCTCGATCTCCTGGTGGGCTCGGAGGGCACGAAGGACGAGATCGGAAGCTTCTCGGGAGACGGCGTCATCGTCGCCACCCCCACCGGATCGACGGCGTATTCCCTGTCGGCCGGAGGGCCCGTGATCGCCCCCTCGATGGAGTGCATCGTGGTCACCCCGATCTCGGCGCACACCCTGGCCATGCGTCCCCTGGTGCTCCCGTCCGACGGCGTCCTGACCATCCGCGCCGTCGATCGGGTCGAGGAGCTGGTGGTGACTGCGGACGGGCAAGTCGGAATTCCACTCGGACCCGGCGACCGGGTGGTGGTCCGCCGTGGGAGTCGGCCGGTCACCCTGGTCCGATTCGAAGGCCAGACCTTCTTCTCGACGCTCCGCCGGAAGCTCAACTGGGCCATCTGACGACATCGTCACGGGCCGGAGGGCCCGTCGGGGCCGAGCACCGCCCCGTTCCCCATGGATCGGCCCGACCCGTTCCCCTACCTTTTCGCCATGCTCTCTGAACTTCGTATCCGTGATCTGGCCGTCATCGAGGATCTGTCGGTCGAACTCGGCGAAGGGCTCAATGTCCTCACCGGGGAGACCGGTGCGGGCAAGTCGATCATCGTGGGCGCGCTCTCGCTCCTTCTGGGGGAGCGGGCCTCGTCCGAGGCGGTGCGGGCCGGGGCGGAGCGTGCGACCGTCGAGGCGGTCTTCGACCTCGAGGGACGACCCGGGCTGGGTAAACGCCTGAGGGCGCGTCTCGACGAACTCGGGCTCCCCGTCGAGGGCGCACGCCTCTTTCTTCGCAGGGAGGTGCAGGCAGAGGGCCGCAACCGGGCCTGGATCAACGGGTCGCCCGCGACGGCGGCGAGTGTCGGCGAGTTCGGACGGGCCCTCGTGGACCTCCACGGCCAGCACGAGCACCAGAACCTGCTCGCCGCCGAAGAGCAGCGGGTGATTCTCGACGCCTTCGGGGATACGGCCGACCAGGCCGAGCGGGTCCGCGAACTCCACTCCGAGCGCTCCCGGCTGCGCGCGCTGAAACGGGAGCGGGAGGAGCGGACACGCGAGATCGAGACCCGAGCGGACTTCCTGCGCTTTCAGCTGCGGGAGATCGAGGATGCCGAGCTGCGCGCCGACGAGGACGACGAGGTCGACGTCGAGCTCCGACGCCTCGATCACGCCGAGGAGCTGTCGGGCGAGTCCGACGCGGTGCACCGCGCGCTCTACGCCCGGGACGGCGCCGTCTCGGAGGTGATCGCCGATGCCCGGGACCGCTTGAGGCGACTGGCACGTCTGGACCCCGGTCTCGAGGAGCTGCGCGACCAGCTCGACTCCCTCTACCACCAGGTGGTCGACGCGGGACGGGCGGCCGGTGACTACTCCTCTCGGATCGAGGTGGAGCCGGGCCGCGCCGAGCAGCTGCGGAAGCGTGCGGACCTCCTCTTCCGGCTCAAGCGGAAGTATGGGCCGGAGCTCGTCGACGTTCTCGCCACCGCCGCCCGGATCCGCGAGGAGCTCGAGGAGCTCGACGAGGCCTCGCTGACGCTCGACGAGCTGGACCGGGAGCTCGTACGGGCCGATCGGGCGCTGGGCGAGGCCGCGGCGACGCTGAGCGCGGGCCGGAGCGAGGCGGCGGGCCGGCTCGCAGCTTCGGTGCAGGCGGTCCTTCCCGATCTCGGGATGCCGGGGGCGACCTTCGAGATCGCCCTGCGTCCCCTCGACGAGGTCGGCGCCGGTGGGGCGGAGCGGATCGAGTTCCTGGCCTCGCTCAATCCGGGCTTCGACCCGCAGCCGCTGGCGAGGATCGCATCCGGCGGGGAACTCTCACGGGTGATGCTCGCCCTGAAGGCGATCCTCGCCCAGGTCGACGAGGTGCCCACCCTGGTCTTTGACGAGGTCGATGCCGGGATCGGCGGGAAGGTCGCGGCCGGTGTGGCGCGAAAGCTCGAAGAGGTCTCGGGGCTGCACCAGGTCTTCGTGATCACCCATCTGGCGCAGGTGGCCGCGCGGGGAGCGAAGCACCTGAGGGTGGAAAAACACCAGGAGGGAGGGCTCGCGTCCTCGCACCTCACGCATCTGACCGGGGAGTCCCGCGTGCTCGAGATCTCGAGGATGCTCGGGGGCGATCCGGAGTCCAGCGCCTCGAGGGAGCATGCCCGGGAGCTCCTCGGCTTCCCCTCGCCCTCAGCGAGCGCCCCGTAGGACGCGGGCCCCGATCTCGAAGCGACGGTCCCGGGGCGCGCCCTCGGAGCCGGAGTAGGCGATACTGGCACGCCCCAGGAGTTCGACGGGAAAGGCCAGCGAGGGGAACCGCTCATGGTCCCACCCCGCGAATCGGAGCTCGACCGATGCCCGCTGTCGCTGCGTTCCCTCAAGGGTGGCGGGTGGCCCCCCCCCGGCGTCGCCGGTCGCGACGGGGTCCCAGCGGCTCTCTCCGGTGCTCCTAAGCTCCCATCCGGCACCCAGCGAGAGTCCCGGTGCGAGGATCACCCGGGGGGTGAGCCGGATCCGCATGAGACTTCCCGGTGCCCCGGACATGATCCGGCGGGCCGCCTCGGGGTTCCACGGCGCGGTGGGATCGGTGCCGAGCAGGAGGAGCTCGCGGTCCTGAAAGCTCCACCACTCCACTTCCGAGAGGAGCGCCATCCGTTCGTCCATGAGGATGTCGGTGATCCATCGGAGTCCGGCCCCCCCGTACCCTCGGATGGGCTCCATCGGGGTGACGAGGGACATCGAGTCCACCGGCCCGGTCGGAAGCCGGGCGCTGATCTCGAGGGCGCTGCGCACCCGGAAGCGGGTGTCCTCACCGAGCTCACCCCCGTCGAGGAGCCCGATGGCCAGGTGGAGCTCGACGTCTCCGATCTCGACCAGAGGTTCGTCGCCCTCGGCCGGGAACCCGCTCGACCCCCAGGTCGGCGTCAGGAACTCGGCCTCGAAGGCACTGGCGGAGATGGGGCGCGTGGAGAGGGGAAGCGACTCCGGTCCCTCGGCATTCCACATGTCGAGCTGAGATCGCACCTGGGCCCAGCGGGAGGCGAGCGCCTGCCCCGCGTCGGAGCCGGCGAGGGGGAAGAGGAGGGCGTCGTCCCAGGCCGACCCCACGAGATCGAGAAAGGCCGAGACCGACGAGACCGAAGCCTGGCCCTCGAGGCACGAGGAGGAGTCTTCGCCGTCCTCGGCACAGACGGCCTCCACACTCGCCGTCATCTCGGCGAGTGCGGCGTTCGCCTCGGAGCGGAAGGTGTTCACGGTGCCGGACCCCGTGCCCTGCGCCGGATTCAGCCCGACGTTCCCACCCTCCGGGTCGATTCGGACGGTCGAGCTGTGCTGACGCCGGACCAGCGGAACGGTGGCGCCGATCGTGACCCGGTTACGGACTCCCCACCCGAGCCGCAGCGGGGTGCGCTGCTCGTCGACGTCGAACCGCCCACGCAGGACACCCATCGAGAGCGTCCGGCCGGGATCGTCGATCAGGGCCCGGAGTCGCGCCTCTTCGGCCGCGAGCCCGGGAAAGGTCCCGCTCGAGAGGGGAGCGCCGAGGAGCGCAGCCGAGAAGCTTCGGGTGTCGCCCTCGCCATCGAAGACGCGAGCTGCCTGGGAATGGGCGGAGCCGGCCTCGAGGAGGATCGCTCCCCTGGGGAGCACGGGGCTCTCGACGAACTGAGCGTCGAGCCCGTTCGCGCAGACGGCCAGGAGGCCCGCACAAAGTGCGAGGGCGACTCGGGATCGGGCGTGGCGTCGGCGTCTGAAGGGTGAGTACATGCGTCTCGGCTTCGGGACTGGAGGTCGGTCGGGCACACGCGGCCGGATGCGACTTCGCGGCGGACACGGGCCGAATGGGCGGACCTTGGAAGATAAGGGCAACAAGCCCTTCCCGTGAACTCCCGGTCGTGGCCGGCGAACCCGGACCTCCGACCCATATCGGGCGGCCCGACGGCTCGACGAATCACCTTGACACCGCGTGGCGGTTCGGATAGACTTTTTCCCCGACAGTTGGAGGCCCACGAGCATGCCGAAAGTCAGTGGCGACGGGGTCCAACCAGGGGTTTGCGGGAATAGCTCAGTTGGTAGAGCACCACCTTGCCAAGGTGGGGGTCGCCGGTTCGAGTCCGGTTTCCCGCTCTTGTCGGACGGGGGGAGGTCTGGCGATGATCCGCCGGGCCTCCCCCTTCCTTTCGGCGCCGTAGCCAAGTGGTAAGGCAGAGGACTGCAAATCCTCCATCGTCGGTTCGATTCCGACCGGCGCCTTGTTGCATTCCGTGCTCCGCGAGACCGTTGCGGACGCTCCAGCGGTGAAGGGCTCCCGACCCGGGCTCCTCACCGCTGTTTTTGTTTGCTCAAGCCCGGAGTGACCGATGATCGAACTCGACGGACGTTCACTCACCCTGGAAGAGGTGGAATCGATCGCACGGAGCGGTGCGGTCGTGGGGATCTCGGATACCGCCCTCGCGGCCGTGGAGCGCTCGCGCGCGCTGGTCAGGGAGAAAGCGGACTCGGACGAGGTCGTCTATGGGGTCACGACCGGCTTCGGTCGCCTGGCCGACATCCGGATCCCGAAAGACGACCAGATCGCACTGCAGCGAAACCTGCTCCGGAGTCACGCGGCTGGATGGGGGGCTCACCTCGCCGAGGCCGAGGTCCGGACCCTCCTTCTCCTTCGAGCGAATGCGCTCGCTCGTGGCTTCTCGGGGGTTCGCGCCGGGGTGATTCGCCGGCTCCTCGAGTTTCTGAACCTGGGGCTGCACCCGGCGGTCCCGGAGACCGGATCCGTGGGCGCGAGTGGCGACCTCGGGCCCCTTGCGCACATGGCGCTCCCGATCATCGGTGAGGGAGAGTTTCTCGATCCGGGCCACCCGGGTACGACCCGCCCGGCCGCCGCGGTGCTCGCGGAACACGGGTTGGATCCGATCCAGCTCGAAGCGAAGGAGGGCCTGGCCCTGATCAACGGGACCCAGGCCACCACGGCGCTGGGCATCCTCGCCCTGCTGCGGGCCGCCCGCGTGCTCGAGACCCTCGAGGTTGCGGGTGCCATGAGCCTCGAGGTGCTCAAGGGGACGCCCGAGGCTTTCCGGCCGGAAGTCCACGAGGCGCGAGGGCAGGCCGGCCAGATCGAGAGTGCGGCGCGACTCATGTCGCTGCTCGCCGGTTCCGAGATCCGGGAGTCGCACCGACACGGCGATCCCAGGGTACAGGACGCCTACTGCCTGCGATGCATGCCCCAGATCCATGGGGCGGCCCGTTCGACCTTCGCCTACGTGCGCGACATCCTGAGTCGCGAGGCCAACGCCGTCACCGACAATCCCCTGATTTTTCCCGAATCCGGGTCCGTGATCAGCGCCGGGAATTTCCATGCGCAGGTCGTGTCTCAGGCGCTCGACTACCTGTGTATCGCGATCGCCGACCTCGCGGCGGTGAGCGAACGTCGCCTGGAGCGGCTCCTGAATCCGGACCTGTCGGGCCTCCCCGCATTTCTGAGCCCGGAGCCCGGCCTGCATTCGGGATTCATGATCCTGCAGGTCACGGTGGTCGACCTTCTGGCCGAGCTGCGGGTCCTCTCCCATCCGGCGTCGGTCGACTCGGTCCCGACCTCGGCGAACCAGGAGGATCACGTGTCGATGGGTCTCGCCTCTGCGCGGAAGGCCCGGCGGGCCGTGTCGCTGCTCGAGGTGGTGGTGGCGGCCGAACTGATTGCCGGGGCCCAGGGAATGGAGTTCCGGCGTCCCCTCAGGGGTGGCATCGGGGTCGAATCGGCGCACAGCGCCCTGCGACGTCTCGTCGAGCCCCTCGGGGAGGATCGACCCCCCGCTCCCGATCTCACCGCGGTGGCCCTGGCCGTGTCCGACGGTGTGTTCGTGCCCGACTGATCAGCGTCCGCCCGGCGGTCCACCTCTGGGCGGTGTGCGCGACGCAGCCGGAGGCGACGACTGGCGCGGCGGGGTGCGCGACGCCGCCGGGGGCGACGACTGGCGCGGCGGAGTGCGCGACGCGGCCGGGGGTGACGACTGGCGCGGTGGGGTGCGAGACGCGGCCGGAGGTGACGACTGGCGCGGTGGGGTGCGCGACGCGGCCGGAGGTGACGAC
>SLBA01000149.1 GCA_007126575.1 Gemmatimonadota bacterium
AGGACTGCATGAAGTTGTACTGGTCATTGACCCAGTTGCCCACGTTGTTCAGGCCGGACTGACGCACGATGGCGATCGATCCACCCGTCGGGGCAGCCACGTCGATCCGCATCGGGAACGGATGGTCCGCCGAAACAGCGACGTTGGCAATGTTCAGGTCGGCACCGAGACCACTGGTCGGACCATTCTCTCCACTCTCGGTCACGGTCGAGGTCACCACGGGGACAAAGCCCTGGGCTTCCACACCACCACATCCGAAGGTGAACGAGAACGGAGCCTCGGCGTCCGTCTGCGATCCGCAGCTGACGGTACCGTTGGTGAGGTTCGCCGTCATCGACGCCACGACCTGGCCATCATACATGACGGGGATCGGGTAGACCGTGATCTCGAAGTCCGGACCACCGTACCAGCGCAGGCCGTTCGAGTCCATCGCGGTTGCGATGCCGTCGCGGCTGGCGAGCACGTGGAAGGTGTTCGAGTTGTTGAACATCACTTCGACCGTGTTGTTGGCCGAACGGGGAGCTTCGCGCTCCTCGACATGGACCTGGGCACCGATCACGCGGTCGCCGTTTTCGTACCGGGCGGTCGCGGTGTACGCGTCGGAATCGACGTCGTAGCGAGCGGTGTTGATCGAAAGAGTGATCTGCTGGACGTCGGCACCGGCGGCCTCGGCCTCTTCAGCCATCTCGGCGAGCATGGCGGAAGTGAAGACCTGGGACGCGGCAACCTGACCGTCGATGAGCACGTCGACCTGGGTCGGCGTCTCGTCGTTGTCACGCAGGTTCAGCGTAACGTCGATCTGTCCCTGCACGTTGCTGATGTCCACCGGGTTGGTGGTTCCACCCTGAGTCACGCTCTGGATGGAGAGGGTTGCCGGATCATCGGCAACCGCGCTGACGGTGAGCTGGGCACCGGCGTTCGAGCTCTGCCCGCCGCGCGTCACCGTAACGGTGATCGAGGCGTTGCCCGCCGAAACGGCGGTGGCGGAGCAGCCCGCGTCCGTGGTGGACACGGTGGCGACGCTGGTGTTAGAAGAGGCGCAGGTCCAGGTGGGATCCACTGCGGAATCCCCACCCGACACGCCGACCGCGAAGGTAGCGGTCTCACCCACGGTCGCCGATGCGTTCGACGGTGTGAGCGTTACCTGGAGCGGTGGCGGCGGAGTCGGCTCGGGATCGATGATCTGAACATCGTCTCCACAAGCCGCTACTCCGAACGCCAGAACTCCGGCGAATAGAGCGGTGCGGTACAGCTTCCTCATTCACTCCCCCTTGGGGTTGAGTGGGCGCCGTCGGTGACGCCTCTTGTTTATGGTTTGGCCCGTTCGGCCATTCGGGTTGCCGTGCGCACACGGACGAACCCGGAAACTCCGCTGAACTGAATTGCAAGGTCGATGCCACGCAGGGAACAATGGAACATCCCCTGTGCGACAACGCTTTTGGGGGGTGCATCGCGAAAAACAACCCCCCGGTGACCCGGTAAAGTCTACCGGTCTCTCAGATTTCCGAACGCGGGCCCGCAGAGGCTCGAAACATCGCTCCCACTCCCTACTGGCGTGCCCCCGGAACGACCGGAGGGCCCGCCCCGGCTCTGCCGGAACGGGCCCTCCCTGATTTGGCCGACGAGTGTCGACGGGTACCGAATTCCCCCTGGGGGGGTCAGCGGCTCAGTTCCCCCGCACCTGGGCGAGGTCGGTCTGGTACGCCTGCCACACGCCCGGGCGAACCGGTACGTAGAGCGTCTCGAAGGGACGCTCGGAGCCGACGTTCGCGAAGAGCGGCACGCCACCGAACTCACCGACCCGCATGATGTTGGCGCAGTCGAGCGAGACCTCTCCACCGGAGCGGAGGTACTCGATCTCCTCGAACTCGACCGGCTCGTCGTTGACGAACCAGCTCCGACCCTCGGCATACTCACCGGCGAAGGCGACGCCCGGCCCGAGGTTCTGCACCGACACGCGGCGCGGACCCACGAGGGTGTCACCCTGCGGCGTGATGTAGACCGTCACGTTCTCACCCGTGGCGAGACAGATCTGAGTCGGGGTGCCCTCGGGCAGATCCGGCTCGACCTCACGCTCCACCACGATCGTGTCCGGCGGCGGAGCCGGAAGCTCGACGATCTCGGTCGTGGTGCGATCCCGCAGCATCAGCGACAGACCGGCCTGGGCTCCCAGGTTGAAGGTCTCCGGACGCGCGATCCCCTCGGTGGCGTCATCGGCGCTCACATAGTACCCGATGCCCTCGAGGCGCATCGAGAAGCGCTCCGAGAAGCGGTACCGGAGACCCACGAGACCACCGGGGCCACCACCACGAGCCGCGAGGCGTCGGGGGGTGGAGTAGTTGTCGTAGGTGTATCCGCCACCGAGCAGGAGCGCGGTGTTCTCGCCAAACCACAGGTTGTACAGGAGGCGAGCCTGGATCAGCTCGTGCACCACCTGCGTCCGACCCTGGTATCCCGGAGGATCACTGAGATCGGGCTCGCCGTAGGTCCAGTCGACCTCGGCAGAGAGATTGGGAAGAATGTAGAGTCCGGCCCGCCCGCCGATCCCGGGGGCGTTCTCGATGCCGATCTCATCGTCGTAGAGCATGAAGTTTCCAACTGCTCCCAGTTCGATGGACCCGGCCCGCTGGGCCGTTGCCATCTCCGGAAGGAGAAGGGCAGCGACTGCCGCCAGCGCCAGGATGTAACGTACCTTCATGAATCCTCCTGAATGGTAGGGACTCTGAGTAAGTGGAGATCCGCTCTTTTCAGCCCCCCGACCGAGCATCCTGCATCCCGGCGGGGGCACGAGGCATGAAGAGGTCCCATCCTGTACTCGGGAGCCCCATCAGACCTCACCGGTCAAATCGGGGGAGAATATACAGGACTCCGAAAGGTGGCACAATACTGCTCCTATGAAAGCATCACTGTGTAAGAAAAATCTGTTTCGCCGCGGCCTACGCCCCGGAGCCCCCCCGAGGGGCCGCAGGTCGAGCGGAGGCACCCCGACGTGAACGCGGGCTCCGCCGCGGGCCGAAGGAGGAAACCCCCTACCCGCCGCGAGGTTCATCCGCTGCGACGCCCTCCTCTCCGACCGGCTCCCCGGAGCCACCTCCGCGAGGGAGGGGCCGAGGCCGCTCCGGGCGGGGCCGATCCCCCGCACTTCGCCGTGCGAAAGGAAGAATCAGGCGTACGGCCCGCTCGAAGAATAGATAGTTCCATGCCCAGTTGACCAGCACCAGCACCCGATTCCTGAAGCCGATCAGCTTGGCGACGTGCACCACGAGCCAGACCACCCACGCTGGAAACCCCTTGAAGTTTCGACCCCCCAGCCGGGCCACCGCGGCATTGCGTCCGATCACCGCGAGCATCCCCGGATCCCGGTAGTGGAAGGCCTTCGGCTCCTCGCCGCGGATCTGCCGCATGATGTTGTCCGCCGCCAGAGTGCCCTGCTGCAGCGCGACCGGCGCGACCCCCGGCAGCGGCTCTCCGTCCTCCTCCAGGTAGGCCAGGTCTCCGGCCGCCCAGACCCCCGGACGGCCCGGCACGGCGAGCGTCCGCTCAACCTCGATCTGTCCGGATCGGGTCACCGGCAGCCCCCAGTCCCGGGGGCCCTGGGCGCCGCGCACCCCACCGGTCCACACGATGGTCTCGGTCCCGATCCGCTCACCCCCCTCGATCTCGACCCAGTCGGGGCCGACCCGCGCCACCGCGCTCCCCATCTTCAACTCGACCTTCCGCCGCTCCAGCCGGTCGCGCGCATAGTCCGACAGTTCGGCGGGCATCCCCTGCAGCACCCCGTCCATCGCCTCGATCAGGAGGATCCGGACCGTCGCCATGTCGATCATCGGGAAGTCCTTCTGCAGCGGACCGTAGATCAGCTCCGAGAGCGCCCCCGAAAACTCGACTCCCGTGGGACCGGCCCCGACGATCGCGAAGGTCAGGAGCCGCTGCCGATGCTCGGCGTCGGCCTCGTACGCGGCCTCCTCGAAGCGCGACAGGACGTGGTGCCGCAGCGGAATCGCCTCGTCCATCGTGCGCAGGGGAAAGGCATACTCCTCGGCACCCTCCACACCGAAATAGTGCGTCGTCGCCCCCATCCCCAGGATCAGGTGGTCGTAGGGGATCCGCTCCACGGGGGTCACCACTTCGGAGTGCTCCAGGTCGACCTCGACCACCTCGGCCATCCGGAAGGTGGCGTTCTTCTGGTCCCGCAGGATCGATCGAACGGGGTAGGCGATGTCGGTGGGGCCCAGCTCGGCGGCCGCCACCTGGTAGAGCAGGGGCAGGAAGGTGTGGTAGTTCTGCCGGTCCAGAAGGAGCACGTCGACCGGCTCGCGGCGCAGCCTCTGCACCGCCCAGAGTCCGGCGAACCCCGCGCCCACGACCACCACGCGAGGCCTTCTCTCTCCTTCGGACCCTCCGTTCACGGCTCCTCCATCGCCCGCGTCCATGCCTCGTACCCACCTTCGAGATGGCGCACCTCGACCCCCCGGGCGCGCATCCGTTCCCTCGCCTGCGCCATCGCCCGCGCGCTGCGCACCCCCGTCTGGCAGTAGAGCACGACCTCGTCCGGCTCGTCTCCCGGCCCCCGGCCGAGCTCCCGATCGACCGCTTCGTCAAGCGTCGCCTCGAGCCGATCCATCGGAACGTGCCGCGCCCCCATCGCCTCCAGGTTGCCCGCGGCCCACTCCCAGTCCTCTCGAATGTCGATCAGCAGGGGTGGCTTCGCCGAGGCCATCTTCGCCCGGAGCGTCTCCGGATCCATCTGCTCGCGGGGCCCCCCGTCCTCCGGGTCGGGGCGTCCCGGCGCATCCGCGCCCGACATCCCGTCCGCTCCGGCCGCCCCAGCGGTCCGTGTCCCCCCCGTGGCGCAGAACCACTCGTAGTCGATGAGCTCGTCGATCACGGGGGCGTCGCCGCACACCGGACACCCCGGATCGCGGCGGGGGTGCACCTCGCGCACGGTGAGCCCCAGCCCGTCGAAGCGCAGGAGCCGGCCGGCGGCAGAGTCCCCGACCTGCAGGATCCACTTGAGCGCCTCGAGCGCCTGGAGCGAGCCGATGATCCCGGTCAGCGCTCCCATGACCCCGGCCTCGGCGCAGCCGGGCACGGTCCCGGGTGGGGGCGGCTCCCGGAAGAGGCAGCGGTAGCAGGGACCGTCCGGGGCGCCGAAGAGCGCGAGCTGCCCCTCCCAGCGCAGGACCGCGCCATACACCCACGGCTTGCCCTGCAGGACGCAGGCGTCGTTGACCAGGTAGCGGGTGGGAAAGTTGTCGGAGCCGTCGACGACCAGGTCGTAGTCGGCGATCACCTGCATGGCGTTCGCCGAGGTGAGCCGCTCCCGGTGGAGCCGAAGATCGACCCCGGGGTTCATCTCGCGCAGACGGTCGCCCGCGGACTCCACCTTGGGTCGCCCCACGTCGCCGGTGCCGTGCAGGATCTGTCGCTGCAGGTTCGACAGCTCGACGCGGTCCTCGTCGATCACCCCCAGCCGCCCGATCCCCGCCGCGGTCAGGTAGAGGGCGGCCGGCGACCCCAGCCCCCCGGCGCCCACCACGAGCACACTCGACTCGCGGATCCGGCGCTGCCCCTCGCCCCCGACCTCGCCGAGCGCGAAGTGGCGAGCGTAGCGGTGGAGTTCGTCGGGGGCGAAGGCCGCGAATGGATCCCCGCGGCGCGCCTCCCCCGCGTCGAGCGGTGCGTCTTCGTTCGGGCCGGAGTCCTTCGGGGTTCGGTTCATGGGGTCACTGCGTCGGAGGCGCCCCCCGGGTCCCGCCGCGTGCGGTGATCAGGAAGGGCTCGGCCCGGTCGTAGAGCGCCTCGACCCGGGCGGGATCGGCCCCGGTGCGCCGGGCCGCGTCCGCCAGCTGCATGTAGAAGTAGTAGAACTGGAAGGGGATGTTCAGGGTGGCCCGATCCGACCAGATCTCGCGCTCCCGCAGCCCCCGGTACATGTGGACCTCCTCGGACATCCGGAGCGAGGTCTCGACGTCGACCCACTCCCCGCCCACCTGCGGATCCACGCGCACGACCCCCTCGACCTCGTCGAGGTCCTCGATCCGGAGCCGCGACGAGAGGCCCTGGCGCACCGCCCACCGGTCCAGCCCCAGCTGCTGCGCCAGCCCCCCGGTGCTCGCGAAGTGCACCGGGCGGTGCCCCTGCGAGTCCCGGATCATCGCCAGCGCAACCCGCTCCCCGCGGCCCAGCAGAGTTCCTTCGGGGAACTGCAGCGCCACCTCACCCAGGTTGAAGGTGGTGGGCTCCCGCAGGTACCCGCTCTGGATCGAGTTCAGGTCGCTGTCGGAGAGGATCGTGAGCGGACGCGATGGGGGCTCCGGCGGGGCCTCCCAGAGCCCCCCGTGCCCTTCCGCGTCGAAGGGACGCTGGCGCGCCGGATCGGTGTGATGGGTGAGCTGCCGCGGGTACCAGTCGGTATACAGGTACTGGACCACGACCACCGACACGTCCTGCCGGACCTCCTCGACCTCCTGCAGATACCAGAGGGGGAAGGTGTCGTTGTCGCCGTTGGTGAAGAGGATCCCGTAGGGCTCCACGCTCTGGAGCAGGTTCCAGGCCCAGTCGCGCGCCGAATAGTCGCCCGACCGGTCCGCCCAGGCCCAGTTGAAGACCAGGGGGATGAAGGCCACGGCGAGCATCGGCGCCCCGATCGCGAACGATCGCGGCGTCGGGGTCCGTCCGGCGGCCCATCGCCAGGCGCCGACCAGCCCCATCCCCGCCAGGAAGCCCCAGAGGTGGAAGCCGGCGATGAAGAAGTAGTCGCGTTCTCGCACCTCGTGCATCGCCCGATCGGTGATCTCGGGCGCCAGCGAGTAGCCGTACTTGAAGTTCAGGTAGAAGACGAGCCCAAGGGTGACCGTCGCGGTCAGGGTGCCCAGGTAGACCAGGTGCCCCCGTTCGGATCGGCCGGTGATCACCAGCGCCCAGACCCCGAGCCCCAGGAAGAGGAAGGTGACCGGAAGGCGCGAGTTGCCCGGCACCGGCGAGGTGGCCAGCCCCCGGGCCCACTGCCAGTCGAAGTACTGGAAGTAGTTGTAATACTGGTGTACCACGAGCGAGAGCGAGCGGGTCTCGGGGTTCCACGGCTCCGGAGAGGTCGGGTCGGTGAAGATCGAGGGCTTTCCGTACTGTTCGCGCGCCAGGTTCGCCCTCAGCGCCTCGCACCCCATGTTCGCGTTCGAATAGATGGCCACCGCGGCCCCCACCATCGATTCGCAGATCGGCTCCCCCTCGTTGATGATCGGCTGCTGCGCCGAGCGCAGGGGCAGGAAGAAGTTGAAGGAGAGCCCCAGGACCACCGCGAGCACCCCCCGCGTCAGAATCCGCCGGTCCAGGAACACCTGCGGCTTCTCGGTCAGGACCAGCGCCAGGAGCGCCGGGGCCGGGAGCAGCGACATCAGGTGGTTGGTCGAGCCCAGGATCATCAGGTAGACCGCCAGCACCAGGTACCATCCGGCGGCGGGGTCCTCCTTGCGATCCCGCCACCGGATCGCCAGCCACGAGACGATCGCGATGGTCAGAACACTGACCGTATAGACCTTCTCGTTCACATTCGACTGGTTCCAGACCGTGTAGGCGGTGCTCCCCAGGATCGCCCCGGCCCACGCCCCGATCACCGGGAGCCGCCGACGCCACTCCTCGCCGAGCGAGCTGTCGGTGTCGGTCCAGCCGCGCAGGACCCGCCACGCCATCAGGAAGAGGAACCCCGAGGCGGTGGCCGACGTCACCGCCGCCAGCAGATTGATCCGTACCGGAATCGGAAGCCCGAAGACCCCGAGCACCAGGCTCCACGCCCGGCCCAGCACCACGAAGAGCGGGTTGCCGGGAGGGTGGGGGATCCCCACGATGTGGGCCGTCGCGATGTACTCGCTCGTGTCCCAGAACCAGGTCGTGGGCGCCAGCGTCACGACGTACAGGAGGAGCGCGGCGGCGCCGGCGGCCAGTGCGTGACCGTAAGGAGGACGGTACTCCATGCATCCGTGGGGTTGAGAGGGTGGGTCGGGGTGACCGTGCGTCGGGGGCCCCGATCGACGGGGGCCAGCCACCATAGATACGAACGGAGCCGGTCCAGCGGAAGGGGCTCGCCCGGATCGTCCACCGAGGGCCCGCGCTCGGGGAGCGGCTTCCAAACCGGGAGCGCATGTCTTATCTCTTGAGGGTGACGCTCGCCTGAATCCGGATTCCGACCGTATGCGCCTGCCCCTCCTGCATGCCCTTCGATTCGCGAGGGGCTGGCACTCTCCTCCTACCGATCTGGGCGAGGAGGAGATCCACATCCCCTCTCCCGGCGGGCGGGAGCCGACCCTCGGCACCCTGCTGGGTCCGCGTGGATCGGAGCCCCTTCCCGGGTGGGTCGTCCTGCACGGGATCACCCGCAAGGGCCGCACGCATCCGGCCCTGCGGCAGTTCATCAAGGCACTCGCCGCGACCCCCGCACGGGTGCTCGTGCCCGAGATCGCCGAGTGGACCCGGCTCGACCTGGCCCCCGAGCGGGCGCAGGAGATCATCCGGAGCTCGATCCGGGTCCTCGCGAACCGACCCGATGTCGAGGCGGGCGGGGTGATCGTCGCCGGGTTCTCGTTCGGGGGGCCCCAGGCGCTCGTCGCCGCGCAGTCCAACGAGGCGGGGGCGGATGTTCGCGGGGTCCTGGCCTGGGGCAGCTACGCCGAACTCGAGCCCACCCTGCACTTCCAGTTTACCGGCGAGCACGGCGACGGGGAGCGGGACGTACCCGATCCCTACGGCCGGTGGGTCCTCGGGCACAACTGCCTGCCCCGGTTGACCGGATACGGGAACCTCGACGGGGTGGCCTCGGCGCTGCACGAGCTCGCCGCCTTCGCCGGGGACCAGGGGATCGACTCCCGGCTCCCCGCGCTGGACCCGCTCAAGCGCCGCCTTCGGGAGCCCCTGAACGCGCCCCAGACCGAGATCTTCGACCTCTTTGCCCCCCCCGCCGGTGATCGCCCCGAGCGCGAGGCCGCGGTCCAGATGATTGCCGAGCTCGGTCGCGCGGCGCGGGCGAACTTTCCCCTGCTCGACCCCATCCCGGGCCTGGACCCCTTCACGAGTCCCGTGCGACTCATGCACGGACGCGACGACGTCCTGATCCCGTACACCCAGCTCGAGGCGCTCGCGGCCCGCCTCGAGCCTCGCACCGACGACCTGCGCACCGGCCTCACCGGGCTCTTCGCCCACTCGGCCGGGGGCAATCAGCTCGGCCCGCTCGACCGCGCCCGCGAGAGCGTGCACTTCCTGCGCGTGCTCTGCCGCGTCTTCGACATGGTCTGACGCCCGGGCGCTCCGGACCCCGCGGTCAGAGCGGCTGGCGCGCCCAATCCCACCCTTCGGTGCCGTTGTCGCGGATCGCGCGGACCTCGAACACGTCGCCCGCCTCGACCCCGGTCACCACCGCACGCGGCTCCGTGACGGTCTCGAGCTGGCGGACCGTGCCGTCCTCGGCGCGGATCTGCACCCGGTAGCCGGTCACCCCCTGCTCGGGCGCCGGAGCCCAGGCCAGCTCCACCCGGTCGCCGTCGCGCCCCTCGACCCTCAGCTCGCCGAGTCGGGCGGGGCTGTCGGCCAGGAGCATGATGCTCGCGGCCGTGGTCCGACTCACCTCGGCCACGAGGCGGTGGTTGATCGTCTCGACCTGGTCGGTGCGCTGGTGGTAGTTCGGGTTGCCCAGCACCGGGTACGACCCGATGCCCCCGACGATGTCCCCGTAGGCCTCGTAGAAGACCGCCCCGTCGGTGCCCCGGTAGTAGAGGGCGTCGTAGGTGATCAGATCCGAGAAGAAGTGGGCGGCCGCGTGCTGGATCCGCATGATCCCCGGGTTGGAGTACCGGATCGTGTTGTCGAGCCGGTGGCTGCGGGTCCATCCGATCATGTCGTTGTTCAGCACCCCCACGATCTGCTTGCCGCTCTCCGCCGCGCGCGCCACGTACTCGCGCGCCCCGATCAGGCCGGCCTCTTCGGCGGTGAAGAGCACGAACTCCACCGTCGCCTTGCGGGGGTGGTCGGCCAGCACCCGGGCGGCCTCGAGGAGCGCGGTGGTCCCCGACGTGTTGTCGTCCGCCCCGGGGCTCGGGAGCACCGAGTCGAAGTGCGACGAGATCACGTAGACGAGCTCGGGGTTCTCGGTCCCGGGAAGCCGGGCCACCACGTTCGCCGAGCGGATCCCGCGCGGCTCGAACCACTCCAGCTCCACCTCGTAGCCCCACGACTCGAGCGTCTCGGCCAGGTACTCGACCGCCGGCAGGTTCCCCGGCTGCCCGATGAACTTCGATCCCATCCGGTACAGGTGATCGGCGTAGTGGAAGATCCGGCCCGGCAGGATCCGGTCGGTGATCATCGCGGCCTCGTCGGCGATCGGGGCGAAGCGGGCCTCTCCCTCGGCCAGGAGCTCGCGCTCGTAGTCCAGGTTGGCCTCGAGCCGGTCGATCAGCGCGTCGAGCGTCACCTCGGCGCTCAGCTCCACCCAGAAGACCGCGCGACGCGGATCGATCGTGTCGCCATCGCGCTCCGCGGTCAGGAGGATCCCGGAGCCGTCGGGGCTCGGGACCCACTCGTACTCGGGCGCGATCGTGCGCAGGGTGTTGTTGTGGAAGATCCGGTACTCCTGGTCGCCGGCCAGGTCGTACAGGTAGGAGCGGCGGTGCCGGAACTCGCCCTTCAGGGCCAGGAGCCGGTCGTCGTCGATCCAGTCCGGAAACTGGTCGTGCTGGATCTCGCGCGTGACCCGCTCGATCCCCTCGGCCGGATCGGCGGCGGTCCCCGGCGAGAGGGCCGCCGAACCGTCGGTGGGCACCAGGAAGATCTCCCAGTCGGTATGCGGCATCGCCTTGTAGGCGAGACGATCCCCCGAGGGTGAGACGGCGGGATCGCCGATCCGGAGCTCCGATTCGACCAGGGTGATCAGTTCGTCGTCGCCCGAGGGGATCCCTTCGGTGAGCGAGGCCCCCACGATGCGGCCGGGCTCACCGTCCGAGGGCGCCCGGTAGAGCGCCACGAAGCTCCCGTCGCGGGCGACCGAGACATCCGACGCGGTCAGGATCGAGGTCGCCCCGGTCCGCAGGTCCAGCAGCCCCAGCCCCGGCCCCCCGGTCGGGGTGGCGTCGGCCTGCGAAGTCGAGAAAGGCGAGCGGGTCGGCACCGTGAAGAGGAGCACTTCGCCCCCCGGGAGTGGCTGGGGGTCGACGGCCACCGGGTACTCCAGGTCGACCCTCTCCGGGCTCCAGTTCGGCGCCTGGGCCCGGTAGAGGGCGACCCGATCCCCTTCGCCCTCGCGGGCCGCGGCCAGGTACAGGAGGTCGGCATCGGGCTGGAAGGCCAGCCCGGCGGGGCGCAGCCCCTCGAGCCCGATCCGGCTCTCTTCTCCGGACGCCAGGGTGGTCACCACCATCTCGGAGTCCGTCGCGTGGGCCGCCAGGCCCGAGCCCGACAGCGCGATCAGCTGCGAGGGGAAGCTCCGTCGCTCGCCTCCCGCCGCGGGCTCCGCGTAGCTGAACCACTCCCCGTCGAGCTGACGCGACCAGGCGAGCCATTCCCCGTCGGGCGAGATCCGGATCAGGCGGCCATCGTCGTCGAGTTCACGGACCGGGTGCAGTTCGCCGGTGAGCAGCGCCGCCTCCCGCCGGTGCGCCTCGCCGTCCGGGCCCCTGAGGACGCCGAGATAGGCCTCCATGGATTCGATGTACCGGCCTTCGTCCCAGGCGAAGTAGGCCTCCTGGAGCTCGGGAGCGGGACGCTGCTGCGCGTCGGCACCCTCGGGCGCGAGGGCGATCCATGCGAACGCCGCCAGGAGGGCGGCCGGGATCAGGGAACGGAACTCGAAATTCGGACGGGGGAGCCGAGCGGGCATGGGCGGGGTGTGGCTGAGGGGAACCGTTCGCCCCTCGCGGGGGGCATCGAAGGGAATGGCTGAAAGCTCCCATCACGGGCCTGCCTTCGCAAGCCTCACCCCCCGATCGCCCCTCCCACCGTCAGAAGCGCCACTCCAGCCCCATGAGGGGCACGACGGGGCGCTCGGCCAGGGGGCGGAGCTCGGAATCCTGCCACTGGTCGAAGTAGTAGAAGAGGGCGTCGCGGCGATCGAGGGCGTTCAGGACCCTCAGGTAGGGGCGCAGTTCGGTCTTGCGGCCGGCCACGACGGGGCGGGTGACCCACGACGCTTCGAAGTCGAGTCTCAGGAAGTCGTCTTCGAGCACCAGGTCGAGCGGGTTGTCGGTGCTCGAGCGGGCGTAGTCGTCGATCGGCGGGGCCCCGCTCAGGTTCCGGACCCCGGTCACGGGTCCGGCTTGCTCGGGACTCGCCACGAGCGGCACCTCGGTCAGGGGGAGCCCCGCCCCGTACTCGAGCGAGAGGCCGAACTGGAAGCCCGACGGGTCGTCGTAGCGGGCCCCCGTCGTGAGCAGGTGCCGCCCCGAGAACTCGGCGCCCGATCCGCGTCCGGAGCTCGGGGCGGCCCCGGGGCCCGGCTCCCAGTACCACGAGAGCGCGTATCCGACCCAGCCCTCGACCCGATCGCCCTGCCGGCGCACGCGCAGGTCCGTCCCCGAGGCGTTGATCCTCCCCACTCCTCGCTCGCCCCGCTCCTGGAATCGCTTCACGAAGCCCGAGACCCCCAGCGAGAACTCGGGAGACAGCTCCTGGTCCAGGTCGATCACCAGGTGGGTCGCCGAGGTCACCCCGAGATGCGCGTTCCAGCGTAGCTCCGAGAGCCCCTCCTCTCTCGCGTCCTCCTGCAGGCCCGGCTCCGGCACGTACTGGTGAAAGGTGCCGCCCGAGATCGTGAGCCGGGCGTCGTCGGTCAGCGCGACCGCGAGCGAAGCGCGGGGCGAGAGACGCACCGAGCCCTCGCCGTCGAAGTGGTCCACCCGGCCGCCAGTCCGCAGCCGCGCCCGCTCGCCGACCGGCATCTCGGCCTCTGCGAAGAGGCCCGTCCGGTCGGCCCGGAGTTCGTCGGGGCCGTCGGCCAGTCGGGCGGTGGCCAGCCCCTCGGCCAGGTCCCCCGCCACGAGGTCGAGGGTGTATCGGAGGAGCTGCCGCTCGTGGGAGCCTCCCCACCGAAGCAGACCATCCGCCCAGGGGCGCTCCACCTGCAGCTCGAGACGGTGTCGGTCGGTACGGGTCCGGGCGAAGACCGGGTCGTCCCATTCGATCGGGAGCGCGGCACGGTAGCGGGCCGTCGCCCCCAACAGCTCGACCCGGGTCCCCGCCCAGTCGGCCCGCCATCGGATCGACGCGGCATCGTTGCCCCATTCGGCTCGATCCCCCGCACCCTCGACCCCGCTGCCCCCCGTGGGCACTCCGGTCGAACTCGACCCGCCCCCTGCCCCGGCAGCGGAGGCGTGTGCGTCCAGGCGCACCCCCTCGCGGTTCCGGAAGAGGGTGGCCCGCAGCTCCCCCGCCCGCCCGAGCGAGAGATCGCCGCGCGCCAGCAGGTCGTCGAAGCTGTAGGGCAGCGTCGACGTGGGGGTCAGCGCCGCCTGTGACCCGTGAAAGCGGCGGGCGGTCACCGCCAGCCCGGCCCGCTCTCCCCCCCCCAGGTTCAGGCCGCCGCGAAGCGCCAGCCCATCGAGGGCGGCCTCGAAGCGGGGCGCGTCGGGCTCTGCCCGTCGGCTCTCGACATCGAGCACGTACGAGAGGCCGCCTTCGAACCGGGCGGGGGCGCCGCCCAGGTGGACGGCGGCCTCGCCCAGCGACCGGGAGTCGAAGGACGAGACGAGCCCCGCAAGGTGGAAGGGGGTGAGCACGGGCGCCCCGTCGAGCAGGACCATGCGGCTGTCGACGGTGGAGCCCCGCATGAACAGCGCCTGCTCCGGAGGCCGGTTCTCTTCGCCGGGAGCGTCGACCCGCGCGCGGCCCACGAGCCCACTTTCGACCAGCCCCGAGGTGCTCTGCATGACCACGAGCCGCACCCGGGGGTGGCGGGGGTCGGCGGTCGAGAAGGGAGCCGCGGGCCGGGCGGCGACCTCGCGCCAGCCGGGCGAGAAGACCCGGATCGCCGGCAGGGTGATCGCACGGCGCTCCAGCTCCACATCGACCGGCATCGCCCCGCGCGCCGGAAGGAGCAGCTCCATCGCATGCGGCTCGGCGGCGAGGTGCCGCACCTGCAGGCTCGCGGTGCCGCCCCCCGTCAGACCCTCGACGCGGTAGCGACCGCTGGAATCGGAGACCGCGGTTCGGAGCCGGTCCCCCTGTCGCAGCTCGATAATCGCACCGGGAAGACCGGGGCCCCCGCGATAGGCCTCCATGCGGATCTGGCCCTCGACGACCACGGTCAGGGTGTCCGGCCGCGGGTTCGGGGCGTCGGCACGATCCACGCCGAAGCCGCCGGTCGCGGCCGGTCGGTCGCTGGACGGGCCCTCGGACGGACTGGCTTCGGCCGGGGCGGCGCCGAGGAGCGCCAGCGCCAGCCCGAGTCCGATCCATCCGGACATCGCGGACGTCACGGGCAGCGAGGGCAGCGTGGGCAACGAGGACATTCCGGACATCACGGCCCCTCGCTCACACCCGGCACCTGCAGGCGAACCCCGTCGGGGAGAGGTTCGGCCACGAGCCCTTCGGCCAGCTCGAATCGCCCTTCGCTCCATCGCAACAGGATCCGGGGGCCGGTCCGGACCAGGACCTCGCCCGAGCCCGGGGGCACCCGGATCTCGAGGACGTCGTTCGCGGCCTCCCCTTCCAGCCCCACCGTCACCCGGCCCGCCGCGGAGCCGAAACGGGCCGAGGGGTGCGCACGCACCTGGACCCGGTCCCCCGAGCCGGTCCTCACTTCGACCGCGAAGCCCTCGGGGGCGTCCTCGAGCTGGACCTCGAGCCGACCGTCGCGGAAGGCCGCGGCGACGCCCATGCGATCGGTCTCGCCCTCGGCCACGAGTTCGGTGGCGGGGACGACATCCATCCCGGAGTTCGACCAGAGGCTCCTCAGCGGCGAGCCCGGCATCACCGCGGCCAGCCCCCCGGCCACGAGCACCAGCATAGCGGCGGCGACCACGCTCTTCCTGCGCGAGCCGCGACCCCGGGACTTGGCCCACTCCCTTCGGACCTCCCAGCGGGCCTCGTCGAGGGTCCGCCGCGGAGGGGTGTCGAGCAGGCGCAGGGCATCGGTGACCCCGGCCCCGGATCTCTGCAGCGCCTCGGCCTCGGCGCGGCACCGGGCGCAGCTCTCCAGGTGCTCCTGGATCCGCTCCGCCCCGTCGCCCCGCAGCTCGTCGTCGAGCCAGGCCTGGATCTCTCCGGCCTCCACGTGATCGCTCACTCCCCCTCCTCGTCGCTCATGGCCTCTTCGAAGCGGTGGCGGGCCCGGACCAGGAGAGTCCCCACCGACGAGGCCTGGACGCCGATCGCGCCCGCCACCTCGCGGTAGGTGAAGCCCTCTTCGCGCAGCAGCAGGAGGGTTCGATCCCTCTCCTCGAGCCGCGCGAGTGCCCGTCGCACCCGCCGCACCCGCTCCCTTCGCTCCAGCTCCTCGTCGGGAGTGGAGTGAGACCCCGGAAGGACCGGATTCACCTCGAGGAGGCGTGCCCGGTTCTGCTCGACCTTCGCCCGATCCCGCAGGATGTGGGTCGCCACCTTGAAGAGCCACGCCTTCAGCCCCGGCAGCTCGCCGCGCACCCGGTGATCGAGCAGGCGCACGAAGGCCTCCTGCGCCGCGTCCTCGGCGATGTCCGCGTCGGCGGCCATCCGAAGGCAGTATCGGTGCAGCCTGGGATACACGTCGTCGAACAGCGCGTCGAAGTCCACGGACCTCTTCATTGGGCGGTGGCAGGTCGGGACACCCCGACGGGGCCTCCCCTTCCCGGTCTCACTTGGGGGAACGACCGGGGCCGGCCATTTGTGACGCCCCCCCTACCGGACCCCGGCCGCGGTCGAGGGAAGCACGGGATCGTCGAGCTGCCAGTAGAAGGGCCCGGCCTCTCGCTGGAGCGGCCACCGCTCGTTGAGCGTCGCCCCCTCGTGCAGGCGTCCGTTCAGCATGACGTACTCGACCGAGTTGGAGTTCCGGATGTCGTCGAGGGGGTTGTCGCGCAGGATCACCAGGTCGGCCAGCTTGCCCTCTTCGAGCGATCCCAGGTCACCCGAGAGCCCGAGCGACTCGGCCCCGAGGAGGGTGGCCACCCGAAGGGCCTCGTGCTCGGTCAGGTCACCGGCCTGCGTGGCCCAGAGCTCCCAGTGGTACCCGAGCCCCTGGAGCTGTCCGTGGCTCCCCACCCCGGCCCGGCCTCCCATGCGGACCACCTGGCCCACGAAGTCGCTCAGCAGGTCCATCGGATACACCTCGGGGTGGAACCATCCGGCATTGCGGCGCGTGGCCTTCTGGTGGATCTCCTCGAAGGGGGTGAAGGTCTGGAGCTTCTCGTCGCCCAGGACGTCCTCGGTGGCGTAGAAGTAGTTCTCGGCCCACGGCCCTCCGTACGTCACCAGGATCGTGGGGGTGTACGCCATGGTCGAGTGCGCCACGAGCGCGGCCACGTCTCCGTAGAGGGGGAAGCCGGGCATGTTGTGCTCCACACCCGAATAGCCGTCGAGGCCCATGGTCATGTTGAGCATCAGGTCGAGCGAGCCCTCGGTGGTGGGCATCAGCTCGAGCTCTCGCGCCGCCTCGATGATCCACTGCCGTACCTGGCGGTTGCCCGCCCCGTACATCTTGATCGTCTTGGTGTCGTAGAACTCGGCGTAGCGCCGGAGCACGTCGCGGGCGTCGTCGAGGCTCGAGATGGCCTCACCCGAGAAGACCCCCGGACCGGTCGAGTAGATGCGCGGCCCCAGGGTGCGGCCGGCGCGGACCATGTCCTCGTAGGAGAGGACGTCGGTGGCTCCCGTCTGCGGATCCCGGGTCGTCGTGACCCCGTAGGCCAGGTTCGCGGCGTACGACCAGGGCTGGTCGCGGTGGATGTTGAAGGGGGCCCTCAGGTGTGCGTGCGTGTCGATGAAGCCGGGCACGATGGTGTGTCCGGACACGTCGATCACCTCGGCGTCGTCGGGCACGTCGAGCGAGCCCGAGGCGCCGACCGCCGCGATCCGGTTGTCGCGGACCAGCAGGTCTCCGGACTCGATCACCTCGTCGCCGTTCATCGTGATCAGTCGGGCGCCCGTCAGGAGCACGGTTCCCCTGGGGAGGTCCCGCTCCGCGGTCACCTCGACGCGGATCTCGGTCGGCCGGTACTCGTCGGCCGGATCCTCGTCGGCCACGTCCTCGTCGGCCTCGGGGTCCGCATCGGGGTCGTCCGGGTCTCCGGGCTCGTCGGGCTCGCCCGGCTCGTCCTCGTCCGCCTCCTCACGCGCGGCCCTCACGGAGTCCTCGAAGGCACGGGCGTCGGCCAGGTCGTAGATCATGTGGGCGTTTCCGAGCGACCAGTGCACCCGTTCCCCGTCGGCGCTCCACGTTGGGAACTGGCCCCCGATGTCGGTCAGGTGCCGCGCCGGGAAGGCGGCGTTCGACGGGTTCGAGACGTTGATCGTGGGCCCGTCACCCCCGACGCGCGGCACGTGCACGGTGTAGATCTGCATCCCGACCTGCGCCAGCGCCCGATCGCCGGTGGGGCTGATCATCATGAGCGAGGCCGGCGGGTTGTTCGCCGAGCCCGGGGCGCTCGGCCCCACGACCCGCACGTGCACCCTCTCGTCGAGTCCGTCCCAGCGGAAAGAGATCAGGCCGCGCCCCCCTCCGTGCGCGTAGATGCGCTCGGCGTCGGCCGCGAAGTGGGGGTTCGAGAAGCCCTGCACCCTGCGGATGTGATTCGCCTCGCCCCCGCCCGCGGGGATCCACACGAGCTCCTGCGACCCGAAGGGCACACCCTGTGTGAGGGCTTCGCGGTAGGCCCGCGCGGGGCCGCGGATCGCCACGATCCGGTCGCCGGCCGGACTCCAGGCCGGCTGCTGGTAGAAGGCGTTCTCGGTGGTGAGGCGCTCAGGGCTGCCCCCCGCGGCCCGCACCCGCCAGAGATGGCCTCCCTCGTCGAAGTCCCAGTTCACGAAGGCCACCCAGTCCCCGTCGGGGGACCAGACGGGCGCATGCTGGTTGCCGGGCAGGTCACTGATCCGGCGGGGCTGGCCGTCGGGCAGCTCCTTCACGTAGAGCCGGCCCAGCGCCGAAAAGGCGATCCGCTCCCCGTCGGGCGAGGGCACCGCATCGCGGATCTGCTTGACGGTGAAGTCCGGGGTGTCCTCGATCGGATAGTCGAAGTCCACCTCGGGGCCCATCGCGAGCTCCACCTGCGCGGTGAAGGGAATCTCGATCGGATCCCCCCCATCGACCGGGATCCGCCAGAGCTTTCCCCCGTAGGTGGCGACCAGGTCCTCGGAATCGGGCGTGAAGGCCATGCCCGGGTAGGCGTCCCGGGTGGCCCGGGACTCCTGCTCGTCCCGCTGCACCGGGAAGGCCAGCCAGCGATCCTCGTCGGTCTCGAGGTCACGGATTCGCAGCCCCGTGTGGGCCACGTGCCGCGACCCGTACACGAGCCAGCGACCGTCCGGCGAGATCACCGGCCGAAAGGCGCCCCCGTAGCGGTTGGTCATGGTGCGGGTCTCGCCGGTGTCCATGTCGTAGACCGCGAGCTGGTACTCGCGCATCGGGGAGTTGTAGGTCCACGAGCCGGTCCGCCGCCCGTACCAGATCTCCTCGCCGCCGGGGGTGAAGGCCGCCCCGGTGGTGCGCAGGTTCGCGGGCTCCGAGATGAGCGCGGTCCCCGTTCCCCCCTCGGTGTGGTACATCCAGAGCTTGCCCTGTCCGGCGCCCCCCTGCCGGGTGGCCACGATGTACATCCCGTCGGGCGAGAAGGTCGGCGACTGGTAGCTGTTGTTGTTGCCCCGGGTCACCTGGATCGTGTCGCTCAGATCCACCGCCAGGTTGAAGAGGTTCTCGCCGCCGGTGCGGTCCGACACGAAGACCACCCGCTCGCCGTCGGGAGAGAAGCGGGGCATCGCGTCGAAGGCCATCCCCTGGGTGAGCGGGGTCGCCTCACCCCCCTCGATCGGGAGAGTCCAGATCGATCCGAGGAGGTCGAAGACGAGCGTCTGCCCGTCCGGGCTCACATCCACCGACATCCACGAGCCCTCCGACACGGTCATCTCGAGGATCCGTCCGGGCTTCAGAGGGAGCCCCTCGGCGAGCCGCTCGGCCTCGTCGGAATCAGGGTCGATCTCGCGCACTCTTGCGTCGCGCACTCCGTCCGGATCGGGGCTCCCGAAGGAGAGATCCGACCAGACCTCGAGGCTCGCGGTCACCGGAGGATCCTCGCTCTGCACGGCAGAATGGGCGGAGGACTGGGCGGCGATCCCGGCCGGCGCGATTGCCGGAACGAGGAAGAACGCGACCAGCAGGGAGAGCGGGGAGACGCGGTGTCGTTGGAGCATCAATCACCATCCGGGGAAGAGAGCATGTTCGGGTACGGGTCCCGCCGGTGCCCGGGACCTCCGGGCATCTGGGCGAGGGGTCAGGCCGGACGCTCGAGGCGGTCCGAGGCGATCACTTTGGCCAGCTTGGGGTGCTTCCGCCAGAGGTATCCGGCGATCGTCAGCACCGCGACGAGATTCCCGATCGCGATGTTCCACCACGCAAGGGGTCCGAGGAGGAATTCGGCGACCACCGCGATCAGCCCCAGGAAGAAGGCCTCGAAGGCCACAAAGAGGAGCATCGCACCGATCAGTACCGGGGGCTGACGCTCCGCCTGCTGCGCCACCGCCGCCGCCAGGATCCCGATCGGGATGAAGATCGCGTAGTGGACGGGGGTGTAGGCGGCCGTCACCCACATCGAGACCTCGACCTGGTTCAGGTCGGTCGCGCCGAGAAAGAGCACGGAGCCGAGCGCCGACGGGGTGAAGAAGGGGCGACCCTGAATCGTGTCGACGACCAGAAACCAGGTGGCGACGAGAAACCCGGACGCGATCCCGGCGATGAGGCCCTCCCGGAGCACCGTGCCCTCCTTGAGTGCCTCGGACCAGTCGACCCGCTTCGTGACGCCGGCCTGGTGCAGGAAGCTCACCATGACGATGCCGGCCAGGAGATTGCCGACCAGCACCTCGACCCAGCCCAGCTGGCCCACCACGTCGATCCCGGTCACCGCGGCGCTCCCGAAGAAGACCCCGTTGAAGAGCACGAATCCGAGGACCATCCCCATGAGCACGTTCGGAGACCGCTCGAGCTGCGAGAGTGCCCACGCCGCCCCGACACCCACGGCCGCGAAGGCCAGGAAGTGGACCACGCTGAAGATGGCAATCAGCCCGGGGCTCGCCTGCAGGTCCTCGCGCCCCATCAGCGCCCCCCCGATCATCGCGGGCGTCCGGAAGGGATCGCCCGCCGCCAGATCGACCAGGAGGAACCAGACCGCCACGACTCCCGCGCCGATCAGACCGGCGATGGCTCCCGGAACCAGCACGTTCTTCTTCTCCTCCACACCCACCTCCCTGAATTCGCATACGCGCTCCGGCCACCACTCCGGCGACCCTCGGATCGTCTATCTGTACTCCGACCCCACCGCCTCGATCCACCCCGGGGCGAACCACACCCCGGTCCCCGGCAATTGACGTCCCCCGCGCCTCGGAATCAAGTCTGGCCGGATCGAGCCCGGTCCTGACGGGTATCGACGGGCATGAAAACGAGCGCCCCTTCACATGGCTCCAGCCGAGACTCCCGCCGGGCTTCCGGCTCCCCCGAAGGCCCCGACACCACGACCCTCCCGGCCCGCCGATTCGAGATCACCGGAATGGACTGCGCCGGGTGCGCCCGGTCCGTCGAACGCGGGGTGGGCTCCCTTCCGGACATCGCGGCGTGCGAGATCTCGTTTCCCGCGGGGATCCTCGAGGTGCGAGGCGCGGCTCCCGCAGACGAGATCGTGCAGCGGATCCAGGCGCTCGGCTTCGGCGCGACCCCGGCGGAGTCGTCCGACCCGGAGGCCGACGACGCCGAGCCCCCCTCGCTGATCCCCTGGCTCCTCGGCCGCCGATCGAGCTGGCCCGCGCTCGCCGGGGCCGTCCTCCTCCTGCCGGGGCTGATCTTCCACGAGATCCTCCACTGGGAGGCCCTCTGGATCGAGCTGCCCGCGCTGGTCGCCCTGCTCCTTGCCGGAGGCCCCGTGGTGCGCTCGGGCTGGCGGGGGCTGCGGATCAACCGCGAGCTCAACATCCAGGCGCTCATGACGATCGCGGCGGTCGGCGCGGTCGTGATCGGGGCCTGGGTCGAGGCCGGAATGGTCATGGTGCTCTTCTCGCTCGGAGAGGCACTCGAGGGCTTTGCCGCCGACCGGGCCCGCCGGGCGATCCGGGGGCTGATGAC
This sequence comes from Gemmatimonadota bacterium, assembly GCA_007126575.1. GTDB lineage: Bacteria > Gemmatimonadota > Gemmatimonadetes > Longimicrobiales > Gaopeijiaceae > SLBA01. The sequence goes on from SLBA01000149.1 coordinate 21,278, forward strand.
GGTCGCGCCCGACCGGGCACTCCGTCTCGACCCCGACGGGAGCACCCACGAGGTCGCGGTGGACACGCTGGACCCGGGCGACACGATCGTGGTGCGTCCGGGGGAGCGCATCCCCATGGACGGGGTGGTGCGGACCGGACATTCAGCCGTCGACGAGTCCGCGCTCACCGGCGAGTCGATCCCCCGCGAAAAGGGCGAGGACGACGAGGTCATGGCGGGGGCGGTCAACGGAGAGGGCGCGCTCGAGGTCCGGGTCACCCGGCACGCCTCGGAGACGACCCTGCACCGGATGATTCGGCTGATGGAGGAGGCCCAGAGCCGGCGGGCTCCCACTCAGCGCTTCATCGACCGGTTCGCGAGGGTCTACACTCCGGCCGTCGTGGTGCTGGCCGCGGCGGTCGCGATCCTGCCTCCCCTCCTCCTCGGGGCCCCCTTCTGGAACCCGGACCCCGACACCTTCGGCTGGTTCTACCGATCGCTGGCGCTCCTGGTCATCGCCTGCCCCTGCGCCCTGGTGATCAGCGTGCCCGTGAGCGTGGCCAGCGCGCTCACGAACTCGGCCCGCGCCGGGGTGCTGGTGAAGGGCGGGGCGCACATGGAGATGCTCTCGCGCATTCGAGTCGTGGCCTTCGACAAGACCGGAACACTGACCGAGGGGGCGCTCACCGTGGTCGGGGTCGAGTCGGTGGACTGTCACCAGACCGGCACCCGTTTGGACGACCCCGACCGGGTGGCCGCGGCGACGCACGCCGCCCGGCATCACTCCGACGAGCCCTGCGAGCCCTGCACCGAGCTCCTGGCGGTGGCGGCGGCGGTCGAGGCCCGCAGCGAGCATCCCGTGGGCCGGGCGGTGGTGGGTGCGGCCCGCCATCGGCTTCCCCCGGAGCGGATCCCCATCGCCACGGAGCACCGGGCGCTCATCGGGCGCGGGATCACCGCGCAGCTCCACGGTCGCACCGTCACGATCGGGAGCCCCCGGCACTTCGGCGACGTCGACGAGCGCTCCCTGGCCGCCCAGGAGAGCGGGAAGATGCCGGTCCTGGTCACGATGGACGAGGAGCGGCTGGGCACGATCACCCTCTCGGACATCCCGCGGGGCTCCGCCCGCCGAGCCGTCGACCGGCTCCACCGCATGGGAATCGAGACGATCCTCCTGTCCGGAGACTCCGAGGCCGCGGCGGCGGCGGTCGCCCGGCAGGTGGGAATCTCGCGCACCGAGGGCGACCTGCTTCCGCAGGAGAAGCTCTCGCGGGTCGAGGCCCTGCAGGCCGAGCGGGGCCCGGTCGCGATGGTCGGAGACGGGATCAACGATGCCCCTGCGCTGGCGGTGGCCGATGTCGGGATCGCCGTGGGGGGGGGCCTGGGAGGGACCGATCAGGCCCGCGAAGCGGCCGCGGTGACCCTCATGCGCCCCGACCTGGGGACCCTCCCCCGCACCCTGCGCCTGGCCCGCGCGACCATGCGCACGATCCGGGCGAACGTGGCCTTCGCGATCGGGATCAAGGTCGCCTTCCTGGCGCTGGTGCTGGCGGGAATGGGCACCCTCTGGATGGCCGTCCTGGCCGATGTGGGTGCCACGATCGTGGTGACCCTCTACGGGCTGCGGCTCCTGCGCTGGCGCGACCGCGAGGGAGACGAGAAGAGCGGGGACCGGGCGCTTCCGACCGGCCCCCCACCCTCCTCTTCATCCTTCAGATGGCGTCCGACGTCGATGTGAAGGCGAAGTCTCGCACCTTCATCGGCGGCACCCAGACCGACGAGCCCAGCCCGGAGCCCACCCGCACCGGCTGACCGATCATCTCCAGGTTGTTCAGCAGGAAGATCGGGGTCTCGTTCCAGCGCAGGTTCTTGACCGGGTGGGTGATCTGCCCGTTTTCGACCAGGAAGGTCCCGTCGCGCGTCAGCCCGGTGAAGAGCAGGGTGCGCGGGTCGACCGACCGGATGTACCAGAAGCGGGTCACGAGGAGCCCGCGCTCGGTCGAGGCGATCATCTCTTCGAGGGTGTCGTTTCCACCTGCCATGTACCAGCCCGAGGGGAATCCCGTCGGCTCCCGGCCATTCTCCTGCGCCCAGTAGCGGTCGTAGTTGAGCTGCCGGAGCACCCCGTCCTCGATCCAGACCTCGCGCCGGTTGGGGAGGCCCTCTCCGTTGAAGGCGTTCGAATGGATCCGCGGGTCCTCGGGGTCCGAATGGATCGTGACCCGCTCGTCGATGAACTGCTGCCCGATCTTGTTGCCCCCGCCCGGCGCCGAAAAGAAGGAGCGCCCCTCGTCGGCGGGGCGGGCCGCCAGCTGGTTGACCATCAGGTTCACCATGTTGAAGGCGGCGGTGGGCTCCATGATCACCGTCCAGCGGCCGGGCTCCACGTCGCGTGGCTCCCGCGACTGGATCGCCTTCTGCACCGCGATCGCCCCCAGCTCGGGCACGCTCAGCTCCGCCCAGTCGTTCGCACCCGACCCCGCCCAGCCCGACCCGGTCCCGTCGGGGGTCCGGATCGTGGTGCTGAAGCCCACGCGCGAGTCGATCCCGTACACGAAGAGCCCCTCCGAGGTCGCCACGCAGTTCGCCCCTGCCCGGTGGGGCAGGAAGCCCGCCGAGATCAGGTCCTCGGCGAGCGCCTGCTCGGTCACCGTCGCCACGGCCCGCGCGCGCTCATCCGGCGTCAGGTCCGCCGTGGACTCGTAGAAGGAGTCGCTCTCGGGGTAGTCCTGCGGCCCCAGCTCCCCCAGGTACTCGGGGTCGTCGGGCACCAGGCGGGCCAGCTCCTCGGAGCGCCGGACCACCTCGGCCAGCGACTCGTCGTCGAAGCGGTTGGCCGACGACGAGGCCAGCTTCTGCCCGAAGGCGCTCGTCACGGTCAGGGTGTTGCTCAGGATGTCCCCCGAGGTGCTCATCTGATTGCGGGCGAATCGGGTGTTCCCGTCGACCACGCTGCTCACGTTCACGCGGCAGAAATCCGCCTGCGAGAACGAGAGCGCCCGCTGGGTGATCTCACGGAGTTCGGCTTCACTCAGGTATCGGCGATCGCTCATGGCTCAGACACTCCTCGCGGTATTGATCACGGTGACGTCGCGGTGCCGGGTCGCCGGGCATCCGTGTGAGATCGCGTTCGACTGGCCGGGCTGGCCCTTTCCGTCTCCGAAGGCGCCGCCCATGAAGTAGGTGCTCTCGCCCCCCGCCAGGTCCATCGAGTTCCAGAACTCGGGAGTGCGCAGCTGGTAGGCCACGTCCTTGAGCATCCCCCCGATGCGCCCGTTGCGGATCTCGCGGAAGACCTGCCCCCCGAACTGCGCGTTGTAGCGCTGCTGGTCGATCGAGAAGGAGCCGTGCCCGTCGATCAGGATACCCCGCTCGATCCCGTCGGCCAGTTCCTCGACGCTCACGTCGCCCTCGGGGTACGGCATCAGGTTCACATTCGGCATCCGCTGGAACTGCACGTCGGCCCACGACTGCGCGTAGGAATTCCCCTTCGAGCGCACCTCGACCCCCTGGCTCTCGTACCAGTCCTCGAGCCAGAGCGCCTGCTCCCGGGTGGTCTGCAGGTCGTTGAGGATCCCGTTGCGAACGATGTCGTAGTCCTCGGGCTGGACGCCCTCGTCGTCCCATCCGACGCTCGAAAGCCCTCCGAAGGACGACCGCTCCCCGACCACGCGCATCCAGTCGGCCCCGTACCGGAAGGAGCCCAGGTAGTCCTCGAGGGGATAGATGAACGAGGTCCCGGCCAGATCGGCCTCCATGCCGAAGATCCGGTCGAGCTCGGTGGGGTGCCCGATCGACTCGTGGATCGTGAGCCACAGGTGGGTCGGCAGGAGCACCAGGTCGTACGAGCCCGGGTCGACCGAGGGAGCCGAGAGCTTCTCGACCGCGTCCTCGCCCAGCCGGGGTGCCATCCCCCGCAGGTCGGAGTTGATCACGTGCTCCCAGCCGAGCCCCATCGGCGCGATGTCGGTGGAGTTGCGCGACTGGAAGTCGGAGTTGTCGTCCGAGACCGCCGTCACATTCATCGACGGGAGGCAGCGGAAGATCGTCTGGTCGGTCACCACCCCGTCGGTATTCGCGAAGAACTTGTCCTCTCTGAGGAAGAACATCGAAGAGTTCACGAAGCGGACCCCGGCCACCCCGAGGGCTCCCTCGTTCGCGTCGAACAGGTAGGCCACCTTCTCCTCGATGGGGATCTCGAAGGGGTCGATCTCGATCGGGCTCTGCCACCGCCCGTCGGTCTCGATCTCGTAGGGCGCCAGCCGCACCGGCTCGATCTGCGCGGCGCGGTTCGAGCGGGCCTGGGCCACGGCCACCCGGGCGACCTCCTCGACCTCGGAAGGGGTCACGATGCTGCTGGCCGAGAAGCCCCAGGTGCCATCCACGAGCACCCGGATCCCGAAGCCCGAGGTGACGTTGTCGGAGACCCCCAGGAGCCGGCGCTCGCGTGTCGAGATCCCCTGGTTTCGGTTCGTGTTGATCCGCACGTCGGCGTAGTCGGCGCCGGCCAGCTGCGCGGCGTTCAGCGCCCGCATCGCCAGGTCCCGGCGGTCATCGCTCAGGACCGGGCTCAGCGCCGTGGGGCTCAGGATCCCGTGGAGGGCTTCCGGGCGCCCGATCAACGAGAGCCCGGCAGCCGCCACGGTGGAATGTCGAAGGAAGTCGCGTCGTTTCATCGTCGGCCTACCTCATGGTGGTGGCGATATCCAGGAGCGAACCGGCCAGGGTACGGATCCGGTGCGCGTCTCCGGCGTGAATTCCGGCGTCGGCTCCGCGGGCGTCCATCCAGAGCTCGGTGGCGAGCTCCTGCAGGGCGGAGCGCTTCTCGGCGCCGTCCGACATCGCGTCGATGCGGTCCATCTCTCTTTGGACCTCGGTGGCGCGGGTCGAGGGGAGCCCCTCGTGGCGGACGAGCTGGTCGTAGTAGGCGCGCGAGACCGTCATGACGGCCGGCCAGCGCATCGTCGGCTGGTGCTGCGGGTTGAACTCGTCGAACTCGACGAGCATGGCGGCGTCGAGCTCGTTCTGGCTCAGGAACTCGCTGGGAGTCAGCTCGAGCACGTCGAGGCCGCGCGAGATCTCGGAGCCGTAGACGCGGCCGTTGTACCAGTAGGTCGACCAGTAGCCCCCGGTGAACAGTTCCTCGTCGCTCAGAGGGCCGCGATCGAAGAAGGCGATCTCGTAGGGGTTGGCCGAGTCGGTGAAGTCGAAGACCGACACGCCCCCCTGGTACCAGGCCTGCACCTTGATGTCGCGACCCGGCACCGGCACGAGCGAGCCGTTGTGGGCGACGCAGTTCTCGAGCTCGGTCTGCGGGGCCGGCAGCTTGTAGTAGCCCGCCAGGTGCATCCTGCCGTCGACGATGTCGAAGATGGCGTTCGCGCCCCACTCCGGCTGATCGGTCGCAAGGCAGCGCGGCGCGCCGCCCCCACCCCACTCGTCGGTGAAGATGACAGTGGTCCCGTCGTTGTTGAAGGTGGCCGAGTGCCAGTAGGCGAAGTTCGGGTCGACGACCTCGTCGATCCGAACCGGAACCGCGGGGTTCGAGATGTCGAAGAGGATGCCGTTGCCCGAGCAGGCGCCCGCGGCCAGCCCGATCTCGGGATAGGCCGTGATGTCGTGGCACATGTTCGTGTCGCGGGTCGACTGGGTGCCCTCGCCATGGTCGCCGCCCTCCCAGAGCCCGGCCACGCGGCCGGTGGACTCGTCGGCGAAGACGCGGGGGGAGTCGATCAGCTCGGCATTCTGCGGTGCGGCGAGCGGGACCCGGATCACGTCGATGCTCCAGTACGCGGTCGTCGGGTCGTCGGGGTCGCGCACGTCGACGCAGCCCTCGAGCTCGTCACCGGAGCGCGAGCCGCTGGTGCCGGAGTTGTAGACGTACAGGGTGGCGTCGTCGTTGGGGTCGGTGACCAGGGTGTGCGTGTGCGAGCCGCGGCAGGTCTGCACCGCCGCCACCTGCACCGGGTTGTCCAGGTCGCTGATGTCGAAGATCCGCACCCCGCGGAACCGCTCCGGGCTCACCGACTCGTCGACCCCCTGGGTGCCGCAGTCCACCCGGCCCCGGGTCTCCTGGGCCGACATGAAGACGAGATTGCCGAAGACCGACAGGTCGCCCTGCCCTCCCGGACAGACCACCGAGGTCCTCAGCTGCGGGTTCGCCGGATCCGAGATGTCGTAGACGTTGAACCCGTGGTAGTTGCCCACGAAGGCCAGCTCTCCTTGGAAGCCCATGTCGGTGTTCGAGAAGCGGCCGTCACCCGGAGTGTCGGGGTTGTAGAAGCCCTCGGGCCGCGTGATCGCGGTCAGAAGGTTCATGTTCCACGAGGCCTCCTCGGCGTCGAGCCACCCCGCCCCGAGGCCCACGCGGGGGTCGTCGTCGGGCCCGAAGACCGGATTCTGCTGTGCGGCGGCGTCGCTGCTGCCGAGTCCCATCCCCATCGCGGCGAAGGCCACGACGAGGGCACCCATGATCGCTGTCTTTCGCATGCTCGTTCCCATGTGTTCTGAGGGTCTGCTGAAGGTTCGCTTGACGTTCGCACCAGCCTGGCTGTGTACCTGCCGGAGGCGGTGCCCCCCCGGTACTGATCCCCGGCGTCGGAGGTCAGCCCCCCGCCGCCAGCATCCGGTACATCCGCCCGATCTCGATCCGCTGGTCCGCATCGACATGCGAGGCGAACTGGTAGATCTCGGAGTCCTGCCCCGCTCCCGGCGAGGCGAACAACTCCTCCACCATATCGATCGCGCCCTCGTGATGATAGATCATGGCCTCGAGAAAGAGTCGGTCGAAGGTCTCTCCCTCGGCCGCCGCCAGCTCTTCCATCTGCTCCGGAGAGAGCATTCCCGCCATGAGCGGGTCGTGGTCGGCGTGGTCCATGTGGTCGGCGTGGTCCATGTGGTCGGCGTGGTCGGCATGGTCCGCGTGGTCCGCATGATCTGCATGGTCGGCATGGTGGTCGTGCCCCATCGGATCCCCGTGCCCGGCGTGTTCGTCACCCAGGTCGATCCGGGGGACCTCTTCGCCGCGCACCTCGAGCCAGCGCGCCATCAGCCGGATCTCGTCCATCTGCGAGCGGTCGATCCGGCGGGCCAGGAGACGGATGTCCTCGCGGTCGGTCCGGTCGGGTACCAGCCGGCTCATCTCGAGCGCCTGGGCGTGGTGGTGGATCATGTTCTGCATGAAGCGCACGTCGGCCGCCGTATGGGGCAGATCCACGCTTCGGACCGTTTCCTCCGGCGTCAGTCGTCGGGTCGCGGTCCCGGGAGCGCCCGGCTGGACGGCCCCACCTGCCGGCTGGACCTCGGCTTCCGAGGGAGTGGGGGATGGCGCCTGGGAAGTCTCGGAGGAGGCACACCCGAGAAGGAAGACGGCGGCTCCGAGGACCGGAAGGAAGGTCAGAAATCTAAGTGGGCTCATGGGCACGGCGTCAGGAGGGCGGGATCAGGCCTTCTATTCCGCCCGAGGCCGCCGGGTTCCCTCGAGACTCAGACTGCGGCCCGGAC
>SLBA01000099.1 GCA_007126575.1 Gemmatimonadota bacterium
CGCTCATTGGGGGCGAGGGGCGTTGGGGGGGGCGGTCCGGGAATGGCCGGAGAGTAGGGGGCGGGCCCCGGTCGGAGCAAGGGATGCTCCCGTTGCCCGCCTCTGCCCGGGCCCCTACGTTCACCGTGACTCTCCTGCCTCTCGCATCGGTACCATGACCATGAAACGTCGCGACTTTCTCCGCTCTTCCGCCGTGGCTGCGGCCGGGATCTCCCTGGTCGGGCATCCCCAGCTCCTTCACGGAATCCTAACGCCGCGCGCCGTCGGGCCCGTCGTCGACTCCGAGCGCCGCGAACTCGCGATGCTCGCCCTCGAGGTCGCCTCCGATGCGGGGGCCGAATGGGCCGACGTGCGGATCAACACGAACCGTTCGCAGGGGATCTCGACCCGGGACCGCAGGATCACCGGGGTCTCGGACAACATCACGTCGGGGTTCGGGGTTCGGGTCCTGGTCGAGGGGACTTGGGGTTTCGCGGCGAGCGGACGGGTCGAGCGGGACGAGGTGGTCCGGATCTCGCGCCGGGCGGTGGCGCAGGCTCGCGCGAACCGGGTCGCCCAGCGCCAGCCGGTGGAACTGGCTCCCGCCCCGGTGGTGACGGATGGGGTCTGGCGGAGCCCGATCGAGGTGGATCCGTTCGATGTCGCCATCGAGGAGAAGGTCGATTTCCTCCTGCGCGCAAACGAGGCGGCGCTGGGGGTGGCGGGCACCCGGCTCGTGACCTCGAACCTGCGGTTCCTGCGCGAGGACAAGTTCTACGCGAACTCCGAGGGCACGGTCACCGACCAGATCGTCTACCAGTCGTATCCGACCCTCTCGGTGACCGCGGTCAGTTCCGATGGGTCCGACTTCCAGTCGCGCAATTCGACCGATATCCCGCCCCTGGCCCTGGGATGGGAGCATGTCGTGGACTCCGACCTGGTCGGACTCGCGCCCCGCTTCGCCGAGGACGCGGTCGAGAAGCTCTCGGCCCGCTCGGTCGAGCCCGGTCTCTACGACCTCATCCTCCTGCCGTCCCACCTTGGGCTCACCCTGCACGAGACCATCGCGCACCCGACGGAGCTGGACCGGATCATGGGCTTCGAGGCGAACTACGCCGGCACCTCGTTCATCTCGCCGGTCGAGGAGTACCTGGGTCGGTTCCAGTACGGGCCCGAGTTCATGAACGTGGTAGGGGAGCGCTCGACCCCCGGCTCGCTGGCCACCGTGGGGTGGGACGACGAGGGCGTCGAGCCCCAGGACTACCACATCGTGCGCGACGGAGTCCTCGATGATCTCCAGACGACGCGGGAGCAGGCGCTCTGGCTGGCGGACTGGTACGAGAGCCGGGGTCGCGAGGTGCGCTCCCACGGCAACTCGTACGCCCAGTCGTGGGCCGATGTGCAGTTTCAGCGGATGCCGAACATCAACCTGATGCCGCACCCCGATCGGGATGTGGAGCTCGAGGAGCTGATCGACGGGGTGGAGCGCGGCATCATGATCGATGGGCGAGGGTCCTTCTCGATCGATCAGCAGCGCTACAACTCGCAGTACGGAGGCCAGGTGTTCCACGAGATCCGCGACGGCCGAGTCGTGGGGATGCTCAAGGATGTGGCCTACCAGATCCGGACTCCCGAGTTCTGGAATGCTATGGACCTCTGCGGGGGACCCGGCACCTACGAGCGCTACGGGACGATCGGAGACGCGAAGGGGCAGCCGGCGCAATCGAATGCGATCACGCACGGCTGCCCCGCCACCCGGCACCGCGACCAGACGGTGATCAACACCGCCCGCGAGGTCTGAGCGTCCTCAGCGCAGCGCGTTGAAGAAGATCGGCCACGACCCGACGGTCTGACCGCGGAAGTTCGGCTGGAATCCGAAGAGGATCACCTCGCCCGCTCCCACCGGTACCTCGACCAGGGCGGGCTTTCCGGCGACATGCTCCTCGCCCAGCACCCATCCCGCCAGACGGGGGTCCCCTTCACCGAACCGGCCCACGATGCGGGCGTCGGGATCGGTGACATCGAAGGCCCGGCTGGTCCTCCAGTACCAGGCGAAGTTCTCGGTCGGGACCCCCTGTGAGATCTCGTGCGTGGGATCCAGGTCGAGCCGAAGGATCGAGCCGGGGATGTAGAAGTCCTGGCCCGGAAGATCGGTGACCGCGTTGGCCACCCCCAGGTCGAAGGCGTCGATGGCCCAGTCCGTCGCCTGGTCGATCGCCACGATCCGCCCGCCGGCCTCGAGGAAGGCCCGCAGCGCCGCTTCTCCCGTCTCTCCGATTCCCCCGGCGAAGGGCTCGGGCATCCGATCCGCGGGGTACCCGTTTCGGATCGCGTTCGGGCTCTGGTCCTGCACGATGATCACATCGTAGAGATCCGCGAGGTCACCGGCCTGGATGTCGTCGTTGCGAAGCGGATAGTAGCGGATACCGGCCAGGTCGAAGAGCCAGCGGGTCCATCCCTGCGGCATCGGCTCGTTGTAGGATCGGTAGAGCCCGATGCGAGGGGGGCCTTCGGCCAGCAGGTGAGCCGGGACCGGGAAGCTGAACTCCTCGAACCGGGGGATCGGTTCCGAGAGCTCGACCGACGGGAGCTGGTCGAGCGCATGGGCCTCGATCCCGAAGAGCAGGGGCAGGCTGTGCGCGGTCGCATCGTAGGGTCGGATCGGGGGACCGCCCGGATACTGGCGAAGGTCCGGATACTCCTGCGGCTCCAGCATCGTCTGCGCGAAGGCGGCGTAGGGCTGCTGCATGGGGATCACGTACGACCCCTCGGGAAAGGTGTGATCGCCGTTGGTGAAGGCGTCCCGGGTGCGGTGGACTTCGACGTTTCCGGTCGTCAGCACTCGCAGGAGCTGGTCGATGCCGGCCTCGAATGCCTGATCGCCGGGGACCACCCAGGCGGCCGGCCAGCTGTCCCATCCCTCGACCGCGGCCCGGTGAACCTCATAGTAGTTCTCGAGCCAGAAGGTCCGCTTCGCCGCGGCGTTCCTGAGCAGCGAGATCGAGGCCGTCTCCATGTAGTCCACGATGTCGTCGAGCCCCCATCGGCCTCCCATCCAGGGAGAGGGGAAGTTCGAGCTCATGACCCGCGCGTCGTAGTTCCCATCGCCCCCGAGGTCGTCGAAGTCGATCTCGATGGGGTTGGCCCCGCTGGCGCTGGCGGTCTCCGAGAGGATTCGGACCCCCCCGTGGTAGTGCATGTACGCCCGGGCCGGGGTGTAGATGTCGAAGATCGCGTCGGTGACGATCCCGTCGTACCCGTCCCGCGTCATGTCGGCGCGAATCCAGGTGCCGAGCTGGTTGAGCCCCGCGATCAGCCGCGGGTCCACATTGGGCTCGACCGGATCGATGTAGGGCGGAACGAAGAGCCGTGCGCCGTTCGAGCCCATCTGGTGCACGTCGTGCACGATCTGCGGACGCCAGGAGTTGTGCGCGCCCAGGACCGTCATCCGGGTCTCCTTCTGGGCGAAGAAGAACCAGTCCCGGTTGTTGTTGTGCCCGATGTAGTGGTGATACAGGCGGGGCAGGGGAGCCCCCTCGAACTCGGTGCCCTTCCACTCGTTCCACCACTCCGAGACCATCTGGGTACCGTCGGGGTTGAGCGAGGGGATCAGGATCAGGATGGTTTCGTCGAGGATCTCGAGGATGTCCGGTTCATCCGAGGTCGCGAGCCGGTGCACCAGCCGAGCCGGCATCTGACCCGCTCCGACCTCGGTCGAGTGGATGTGGCTGGTGGTCAGGACCACGGTCCGTCCCTCGGCGATCAGGGCGTCCCGCTCCGCGTCCGACCCGATTCGGCGGGGATCGGAAAGCAGGTGCTGGATCTCGCGATAGCGGTCGAGGTTCTGGTGGTTCGCCTCGCTCGTGATGATCAGCTTGACGAAGGGCTCCCCCAGGGTCGAGGGCCCGAGCGTATCGATCTGCACTCTCGGACTCGCCAGGGCCACCCGCTCGTAGTACGCCGAGAGTTGGTGCCAGTCCGCCAGGTGGCCCTCCGCTCCGATCTCCTGACCGAAGTGCTCGAGAGGGGTCGGTATGGTCTGCGCCTGAGCGGGCGGGGGGGCCAGAAGCGCGGCAAGGATCAGTGGGGTGAGTGCCAATGAGGTCAGGGTTCGCATCGAGGTCCTCCGGAGGACTGGGTTCTATGGGGATTCGTCATGGTATGACCGCGGTCATCATGATCTCGACCCGGGCATCACGAGGGAGCCGGGCCGCCTGGATCGTCGCGCGTGCCGGGGTCGGTTCGGAGAGGTATCCGGCGTAGATCTCGTTCATGACCCCGAAGTCCTCGAGGTCGGCGAGGAACACCTGGGTCTGCACCACATGTCCGAAGTCCGCACCGGCCGCCTCCAGGACAGCGCGCAGGTTCTCCATCACCTGTCGCGTCTCCGCCTCGATTCCGCCCTCGATCATCTCCCCGGTTTCCGGGTCGAGTGCGATCTGGCCGGAGAGGTACACGGTGTTCCCGGCCCGAATCGCCTGGGAGTAAGGGCCGATGGCCTCCGGAGCCCGCGCGGTCACGATCTCGACGACCGTCTCGGGGTTCTGGAGCGTGTCCACCGAAGCGTTCGAGCCGGGCTCCCTAACCTCGAGCTCGCAGGCGGTCATGGCCAGAACACAGGCCACGACCGATGCGCCGGCCCGGCCGATCCGCCAGGTGCGTCTCGAAAGGGGCCGACCCCGGATGGATCGGTCAAAGAGTTTGAAAAACATTCAACCTCGATGGGTAGAAAGGAGTCGCGTGGCCGAGCTGAAAACACATCCTGTATCCTCTCGATCCGGGGCTCCCACGTCAAACCGGCCGGGGTCCCGACGATGGCAGGACCCTTGCAGCTTAATTACCATTCTTGAAGCCCAATCGAATCGTTCGTCGTGGTCCTTGAAGGAGACTCTGAACCCCGTGCGCATCTCGACAATCGTCCTTTTGCTGACCGCGGTCACGTCTGTGTGGTTCCCAGTACCCACCGAGGGCCAGGAGCTTCCCCTGAAGGTGGAGCTTCCCCCGCCGGCACCCGGACCCTGCGGGGCCGAAGCGCTCCTCTCCGCACTGGAGCGGACCCCGTCCGCCGAAGAGGAGAGGGAGGCGCAGGCCCTCCTGTCGGAAGCGAATCAGGCCGCCATTCTCGGAGAGGACGAGCGGGCGCGGACGCTCCTGCGCGAGGCGGCGGAGCTGGATCCCACCTCCTCCGAGATCGCCTATCGACTGGGGCGCCTGCTCGAAGCGGTGGGGTCCGAGGATTCGGCGCTGCTCGAATACTGCCGGTACCTCCTCCTGGATCCGGAGGGCTCCGATGTCGACGATGTCGAGACCCGGGTCGAGGCGATCGCGGGCCCGGACGAGGACGAACTTCCCGCGATCGCCCGGGTCGCGTTCCAGCAGGGACTCACGGCGTTCGACGAGGAGCGCTTCGAGGCCGCCGTGCTCCATTTCTCCCGGGCCCTGGTGGAACTCCCCGGATGGGCCGACGCCTACTACAACCGAGGCGTGGCACAGATCGGAGACGGCCGGGTGGGCGCCGGCGTCGCGGACCTGGAGCGATATCTGGAGCTGAGTCCGGATGCCGCCGATCGCGCGAGGGTCGAGGCCCGCATGCTCGAGCTCGCCCCCACTCCGGTGGCCCAATACAGCCCCGGAACGGCCCTCGTGACGGGTCTGATCTTTCCCGGGATGGGACATTTCTATTCCGGGAGGCCCGGCATGGGAATGCTCGTACTTGCGGGGGCGGGCGCCGGGATCGGGGCCGCACTCCTCTACTCCGAGGTCGAGGTCCGATGCCGAGTCCCCCCGATCGACGGCGAATGTCCGGCGGGCCAGGTGGATGAGCGCGTCGAGTCGCGTCCGCTCCTGGTGCCCGGTCTCGCCACGGCGGGAGTGATCACCGTGGTCGGCGCGATCCATGCCTTTCGGGGGGCGCGTTCCAACCGAAGCGGTATGGCCCTCCGACCCGACGGCGGGGTCGAGGTCGTCGTGGACCCGTTGAGTGGGCCGAACTGGAGCTCGGCGCTTGAATTCGTACCTCGCGGGGTCCGCGGGGATTCCGGGGTTCAGGCCGGGTTCAGGGTCCGCTTCTGATGTACCGTTCCGGTGTCCCCCGCGCCGTGGCGACTGCGGCCGCTGCACTCGGGCTCGCCCTCGTGCTGGCACTTCCGGGTTGTGAGGAGCTCGTGGTCGAGGCGCTTCCGGTGACGGACATCGAGATCCAGCCGGATCCGATCGAGCTGCTCGAGCTTGAGGAGCAGGCGGTTTCGGCGGTGGTGCTGGGGCCGCAGGGGCAGGTGCTGGGGGGGCGCGACCTGACCTGGAGCGTCGACGATGCCTCGATGGTGCGCCTCGAGGGATCCACCCTCGTCGGTCTGCGCGTGGGTCAGACCACGCTGCGGGCTGCCGTGGACGGCGTCGAGGGGACCGTGCCGGTGACCGTTCGTCAGGGCCCGACGATCCAGTTCGGGGAGGCCGACGCACGGCTCTCGGGGTTCGCGGGCGACCCCAGCCCCGCCGAACTCGTGGTCGGGATCATGAACAGTGGAAACGGCTCGCTCGCCGGACTCACGACTCGCCTTTCAGGGGGGGATGGCACCGCGGCGCCCTCGTGGCTCGAGGCATCGGTCTCCGGGACCGAGGCCCCCGCGGAGCTCACCGTTCGTGCGTTGCTCGAGGACCTCCCTGCCGGGATCTACGAAGCGGAGGTCTTCGTCGAGTCCCCGGTGGCTCCGAACAGCCCCGCACGCCTTCCGGTTCACCTCGAGGTGGCCGTTCCACCGCCGGTCATCGGCCTTTCTCCGGCGAGCCTGGCCTTCACGTCATCGGCCGGGTCGCGGGAGCCGGCCTCCCAGGACGTGAGTGTGACGAACGAAGGTGGCGGCGAACTCGATGGACTCCGGGTCGAGGTCGTGTATACGCAAGGACGGTCGGGGTGGCTGTCGGCAGACCTGGGCGCCATGAACGCTCCCACCGTGGTCGAACTCGAAGCCAGTGCCCGGGACCTCTCCGAAGGGGTCTACCGCGCGGTGGTCCGGGTGAGCGCTCCGAACGCCTCTCCCGCGAGCGCGGAGATCGAAGTGACCTTCAACGTCAGCCGGGAGGACTAGAGTCATGCGCCTGCGTGCCTGGCTGACGTCGGCGACCCGGCTCACGATGGGCGTTGCTGCCCTCCTCCTTCTGGGAGCCGTCGCGTGCGAGGATGTCTCGGTGTCCGAGGTGGAAGTGGCATCGGTATCGGTATCGCCGGGGAGCGTCACCCTCGTCCCCGACGAGACCGCGCAGCTCTCGGCCACTCCCCGTGACGCTTCGGGATCCTCACTGACGGGCCGGTCGATCGAGTGGTCGTCTGCGAGCCCTCAGGTCGTGACCGTCGACGGCTCCGGTCTGGTTCGCGCCGTGGCCCCCGGGACTGCGCAGGTTCGGGCCGAGGCAGGGGGGGTCGCAGGCACCGCCACCATCCAGGTCAGCGAGCCTCCGCAGGTCGTGCTCAGCCGCTCCTCGGTCGAGTTCTCGTTGACGGCAGGCACCGGGCCTTCCGACGAGGTCGAAGTCGGGATCACCAATGGGGGGGGAGGCACGCTCTCCGGCCTGGACTGGTCGATCTCGGCCGTCGAGGGCACGGGTGGCTGGCTCGAGGTTTCGCTGACCGAGGGCACGGCCCCCGGCACGCTTCGGTTGGTGGCGGATCCCGGGAGCCTTTCTCCCGGGCGCTACCAGGCCGATGTGACGGTGACCGGTGTGGGCTCCGGGGTGATCCCCGCCACACTGCGTGTCGTGCTCGAGGTCGACGATGCTCCCCCGGCCATCGGGATATCGCCCGAGGCGGTGGGTTTCGCATCGTCCGAAGGACAGGGCGCACCCGGTTCCCAGTCGGTCAGTGTCACGAATGTCGGCGGGGGGAGCCTGACCGGCCTCGAGTTTAACATCGACTACACGGCGGGTGGGGTTTCGGGGTGGCTGACCGCGTCACTCGGGAGCTCGTCCACTCCCACGGAGCTCGTGTTGGACGTCGATCCGAGCGGGCTGGAACCCGGGATCTATGATGCGGAGGTGCACGTGGGTTCTCCGGTGGTCGAGGGGGACGGTGCAACCGTTCGGGTTCGCTACCGTTTCGGGGAGCCGCCCCCGCAGTTCGAACTGTCGCCGACCGTCATCAACCGAACCATCGAGGAGGGGGATCCATCGCCCGGCGTGGTCGGGGTGCAGATCTCGAACGCGGGGAGCGGGGAGATCACCGACATCTCGGCGGAGGTCGAGTTTACAGGACCGACCTCCGGCTGGGCCGCGGTGGAGCTCGTCGAGACGACCGCTCCCACCCAGCTCCTGGTGAGCTTCGACTCCGACGGGCTCCTCCCGGGCGGCTACTCGGCCGAGGCACTGGTTGAATCAGAGGATGCCATCAACTCTCCGGCCTCTGTGCTCCTGGGGCTCGAGGTACTCGCACGTCCCGATCCCGAGACCTCGACCATCACCGTCGATCCGGACTCGCTCACGGCCGATGGGTCGAGCACCTCGACCGTGACGGTGTCGCTCAGAGACGCCCGGGGAGACCTCCTTACCCGGGGAGGAGACGATGTGGAGCTGAGCAGTTCGGCGGGTGAATTGTCAGAGCTGGTCGACCTGGGGGATGGTCGATATCGAGCCACCCTGACCGCGTCGACCTCGCTCGAGACGGCGGTGCTTTCGGCCCGACTTCGCGGCGAGGCCATCGCCGACACCGCTCAGGTTCGGTTCTGGCCCGGGGAGGCCTCCCTCGAGACCTCGACGCTCTCGGCGTCGCCGACCCGCATCACCGCGGACGGAAGCTCGACCTCTCAGATCACGGTCCGGCTCCTTGACGCCTTCGGCAACCTGGTGGGCATCGGCGGCGCCGACGTCGAGTTGTCGGCGACCGCAGGTACGCTCTCGGAGGTGACGGACCGGGAGGACGGGACCTACCTCGCGACCCTGACCTCGTCGACCGATGTCGAGACTGCGGTGGTGACCGGCCGAGTTGATGGTGAGCCGCTCGAAGACGACACCTCGGTCCAGTTCATCGTCGGAGACGTCTCCGCGGAATCGTCGATCGTTGAGGCCGAACCGCTGACCATCACAACCGATGGCTCCTCCGAGATTCGAGTCCAGCTCAGGGATGCGGCGGGGAACGATCTGACGAGCGGGGGAGATGCGATCTTTCTCGAGCGCTCGATCGGCGTCCTTTCCCCGGCGTCGGGAACCACCGACGGGAGCGGGGGCTTCGAATCCACCTTCACCTCGGCTGAACTGGGTACGGCGGTCGTGACTGCCTACCTGGGCGAAGATGCGTCGGGCGAGGTGATCGGGACCGTGGAGATCGATGTCGAACCCGGCGACGTTTCCGCGGAGACGTCGACGCTCGAGGCCGATCCCTTGTCGATCACGACGGATGGTGCCTCCGAGCTCCTCGTACAGCTGCGGGACGCGGCGGGAAACCCGCCCGGCACCGGTGGAACCGAGGTCTTCCTGGCGACGGATTTCGGTGAGCTGTCCCCCGAGTCGGGAGAAAGTGACGAGGATGGCCGGTTTGCCTCGACGCTCACCTCGAATGAACCGGGCACCGCGACCGTCACCGCCTACCTCGGGGCCGATGCGACCGGTGAGGTGATCGGAACCGTCACCGTCGAGGTGGAGCCCGGAGAGGCCTCTGCGGAGACGTCGACCGTCGAGGCGGATCCTCTGGAGATCACGACCGATGGAGAATCGACGGTGACGATCCAGCTTCGGGATGCGGCGGGTAACCCACTGACCACGGGAGGGCATGAAGTCTTCCTGAGTTCGAACCTGGGGGCGCTGAGCCCGACGGGGGGGACAACGGATGATGACGGTCTCTTCTTATCGACGTTCACGTCCGAGGACACGGGCACGGCGACGATCACCGCATATCTGGGCACGAGTGCGGTGGCCGAAAACGAGATCGGCACGGCGGTGGTCACGATCGAGCCCGGAAGCGTTTCCGCGGAAACGTCGGAGATAACCGCGGACCCGACCGAGATCACGACCGATGGGGAGTCGACGGTCACGGTGCAGCTCAGGGATGCGAACGGCAACGACCTGACGACCGACGGGGACGCGGTTTTCCTGACGACCTCGATTGGGGACGTGGCCCCGCAGTCGGGGACCAGCACGAACGGCCAGTTCACGTCGACGCTGACCTCGAGCGAGACCGGTACCGCGACGGTGACGGCCTAC
>SLBA01000068.1 GCA_007126575.1 Gemmatimonadota bacterium
CGAGCCGCTGGGAGGTCTTTGAACGTGACGGCACATGGATCGGTCGCGTGGAGATGCCCGCGGGATTCCCGCGCGGCACGCAGGATGTCAGGCAGGCTCCGTACTTCTCGGTCGCGTCGGGACGTCTCGCCGGCGTCTGGACGGATTCCGACACCGGCGCGGCGACGGTTCGGGTCTACCGAGTGATCGAACCGGATTCCTGAAGATCCGTTCTACTATCGGTCCAAGTGCTGACGGACGCGGCCTTTAGGCAGGGCGGCCGTACCTGGTGGACGGAGGGTTGTCTGCAGCCGGCATAAGCTCTTCGACCCGGGGCCACCATGGTGTGGTCCAATATCTGTCAGCTCAGGTAGTTCCATTTCCCCGTCCGACTTCGCCGAGAATCAGCCGAATAGACTCCCAACTCAAGTCCGCAGGCGCATCTTGTGGTGTCGCGACCGGAAAGCGCGGGAGCAGGAGAGGTGCAGACTACCTGATACGTAGACAAGGGACCAACCCTGCGGTACGTTGGGGAAACTCGGATGCACTTCAACTCAGGAAGTCAGTCTCGAGACGAGACGCTTGATCCCCTCGCCGGGAACGCCTCCGAAAAGGTCGTTATGGTTCTCGACCCAGACGAAACGGGAGCCCCCTGTGCCTGTACCCTGCCCACCACGATCCACGTGGAGCAAGCCCGTGAAGCCCCTCCGCTCGCTTGCGATTGCGCTCTGTGCCTTCCTTCTGGCCTCCTGCGGTGAGCAGGGCATGGAGGCGGAGAGGGGGAAGGGGGACCCCGATCGAGATTGGCAAGTCTTGTCAGCGGTCGATTCGATTCTGATCAACGAGGGCGAGCACGCCTACATCGGCGACCCCTTCAACATGGTTCTGGTCCAAGGTGCCAGGGGTGCGGGCTTAGACGAGATCTGGGTCTCGGACTTCTTCTCGAAATCTCTTCTGCACTTCGATGGAGACGGGGAGTTCGTCAAGCGAGTAGGGTCTCCGGGTCCAGGTCCTGCAGAATTCGACATGCCGCGCTTTGTGTTCCGGACGGAGGACCAGCAGGTCGTAGCCGACGACTTCCGGCAGCGCTCACTCAAGTGGTTCGATGCTGAAACCGGAGAGCTCAACACGACCCTGCGATACGACACAGGCATGATCGGTATCTCGGTCCCCCTCGCTGTCGAGCGTGAGCGGGAGCAACCCTTGTACGTCTTCTTCCTACTCGATGCCGAGACCCAGACCTCCCTCGCGGCGGTGGACCCGGAGAGGGGAACGGTCGAGCGCTTCGGGGAACTCACCGAGCGTCACCGGGAGGCTCCGGCCCGCAATGCGATCTGGTTCACCTCCTTCTTCGGCGCCGGAGCGCTCGTCGAGCTCGAGCCCAAGACGGTTCTCACGGTCTTCGGCGGCGACGAGACGCTCCTGGTCCACGACCTTGAGGCTCGCACCTCCCGACACCTGGGGACCGTTCCTGTGCGCTTCCGTCGGGGCGTCGATGGTGAATGCGTGCTCCGGGGGCATCACGAGGACCTCAGCGACTGCGGGTCCCCGTTTGAAGCCTACTCATCGATGTGGGGCGCATGGGCACTGAATGATGGCCGGGTGGCGATCGCCCACCTGGACACCGTCGATGTCGGTGGCCCCGGAAGAACCCTGCTGCAAGCCCAGAGCTTCGTGACCATCCTCGACCCGAGTACGGACGAAGCGTGCGTCGATCTCGAGGTTCCGGTCGGAGAGGAGGCCCGGGCCATCTTCACGGTCCAGGACAACGATCTCTACGCACTCGACCGGAGGCTCCCGGGCACCCACACCGAGAGTTGGCTTCTTCAGTTCGAGCTTCCCGCCAGGGGCGATTGTCCGGCCGAGCATCGGGTCGATGGTTGGCTGGCCGACGCAAACCCCTGAAGCGGACGGACCCCTCGGCGCGAACGGAGGTGTGGCGCGGGCGGCTATTCCGACGGAAGGTCGGAAAGCGGAATGCGATCGAAAGCACCTCGCTTGCTGTCCTCTGGATGTGGCTCGATCGCCACGAGAGTGATCTCCCGCCGATTGGGTCCGTACACCCAGAACACCCTGCCAGCCGCTGGGGTGTTGTTCTCCAGGTAGGACTGGAAGACCTTCTGCCCGTAGCGCTCAGTCAGCTTGTCGATTTCATGCGACTGGAGCCCAGGATGGCGGGGGTCCCGGGCCAGATGCTTCACGGCCTTGGCAAGCTGCTTCGCGAGCTCACGGTCATCCCCATCCAACGTGTCGGACTTGAGGCCCTTGAACAGTCGGTTCCAAAGATCCCGGATCTCGGGTACGCCTGGACGGACCTTGAATTTTGACTTGGACATCGCCCGTGGTCAGGCCTCATCCAAGGCGGACAGCATGGCGTCGGGATCCAGCAGCCCCCCCACCTTTCCCTCGTCGAGATTTGCCATCGAGGCATCCATCATCTCGAGCGTTCGAGCTGAGATGAGAGGTTCGGTTAGAACGCGGGGGTAGAGCTCGTAGTGCCCGTCGGCGAAGACGCGAACATGGTAGTGCTCGAAGGCGGCGTCCGGGAGAGTCACCCGGTTCCGACCATCCTTCTTGACATCAACTTCTTTGATCACGTCTGCCATAGCGGAACCTCAGAGGTCGTGGGGGAAGTGGTTCACGCTGAAGGTACACCTCCTCCCCACGCCGGGTCAACCCACAATGGGAAAGACTCTTGATGGGTAGCCGGCGACCTCATTGCGGGCGGACACGGCGCTCCGGTTACATGGATAGCCCCACTTGTATCGCTGAACCCCGCCTCGAGCCGGATCAGGTCTCCCACTATCGGCGGAGCTTCCAGGCCCAGGCTCCAACCGTACCCGGTGCGTCCGTCCTGGTCGTGCGTATGGCGGTAGCCGTCAAACCCCAACCACTCGTTGTAATGAGCCCGGAGGTAGTGGCGGGACCGATGGACCCCAGCGGAAAGGCGCATACCGAGCCAGCGGGGACACATCGCCTGGAGCCCGACCTGGAGAGAACTGAACGTCCCCTCGCTATCGCTCGTGAGGCGACCGGTCTCCAAATTCCTCTGCATCCGGCTCAACGATTACCTCCCAAGGCTGACCCCGATGCTTCGTTTCGATCACCCACCGGTCTCCGACCGCGACCCTCCGCATTGCGCACGTCCGAGTCGCAGGTTACCATCCGACAAGTACCGCAAGCTTCGTATTTGTGGCCTCGTACCGTCTCTTCCCCCGGAAAGGAGACCCTCCCCATGCGCCCTCGATCCGCATGTCTTCCGCACGCCTCGAAGGTGCCCTCGCTCCTGGCCCTGGCTCTCCTCCTGGCCGCCTGCGCCGAACAGGCCGACCCCGATCCGACGGTCCGGGTCGACACGCTGGGCGGGGTCGAGCATACCGTGGCCGATGCCCATCCGGAGCGAGGGGACGAGGGCCTCGAGTTCCTCTGGAGGGCTCCCGACGAGGCGACGGTCTTCGAGGGCACCGATTGGTCCAACCCCATGCAGATCGCCATGAGCGAGGACCACATCGCGGTCCTCGACGCGCAGACTGCCCGAGTCCACCTGTTCACCCCCGAGGGGCAGCGCAACGGAAGCTTCGGTCGATCGGGGGAGGGTCCCGGCGAACTCTCGAACCCCACGGGGCTCGGGATCCACGGGGACTCGATCCTGGTGGCGAGCATGATGGGCACGCCCGCGCTCCAGTGGTTCGGGCTCGACGGAAGCTACCGCGGGCACGCCGGAGGCCAGGGCGCCGGGGTCATGGCTGCGGCCCACTTCCTTCCCGGTAAGGGAATCCTCCGCCAGGTCCTCATGATGGGGGGTGGTGGGTCCGGGCCGAGCTGGGAGTACGTGGATCTGGGCGACGAGCGCCACCCCTTCGAACTTCCGGGCAATCACCCCATGCAGCCCCACGTGGCCGATGGGGGCGATGGGTGCTGGCGCCGGGGCACCGCCGGCCCCAATCTGGTCCAGGTCGACTGCAGCTTTCCCCTCGTCCGGCTCGTCGACACGAGTGGGAACGTGGTTCGTGAACACCGGATCGATCGCGCGCCCCAGCGCACTCCCGAGGAGCGCATCGAGCAGGCCATCGACGGCCTGGCGGGGAACATCAGGATATCTGGGGACGAAGTTCCGCAGGCGATGATCGACCAGCTCATGACCCAGCAGGAGGAACGACTTCGGGAGCAGTACGCATGGACGCCGGTGATCAGCATGGTTACGGGCTCGACGTCGGGATCACGGATCCTCCTTCTGGAGCAGATTCCCGAATCGTTGGGCGGGGGCCCCGCCACGCTCCACGTTCTCGACTCCGACGGCCACTATCTGGTGCGGCACACACTGGACCACCGCATCCGCTCGCTCGCCGCCTCGGACACTCAGCTCGTCGTCATGGTCGAAGACGACGAAATCGGGCTCCGGCACCTCGAGGCGTACCGCCTCCCCTGAGTTCCCGGGCGGCCTTGCGAGTCCCAGGGGGTTCCGGCATAGTTAGGGCGTTCAAGGCCCGGATTTTCCGGTTCCCAACTGCCGTCTGAAGGACGATACATGACTTACATCATCACCGAGCCCTGCCTGGAGACCAAGGACGCGAGCTGCGTCGAGGTCTGTCCTGTGGATTGCATCTACGAGGGCGACGATCAGTACTATATCCATCCGGACGAGTGCATCGACTGCGGAGCGTGCGAGCCGGAGTGCCCGGTGCAGGCGATCTTCCCGGATACCGACGTACCGCCGGAGTGGACCAGCTACATCGAGAAGAACCGCGACTTCTTCTGAGTCCGGAGGGTTTCGCGACTCAACAGAAGGGCGCACGGGTGCCGCGCGGGTCGAGTGGACCCCGCGCGGCGGGTTCGTCGTGCGATGATCGGACTCAGAAGCCCTGGGTACGAAGGCGTTCCAGGAACGAAGTCACGGTCTCGGACGGGTCGGGAAGCGACGGTCCCGTCGGCTCCCTTCCCGAAGACGAAACACCGGCCATCGCCCGGGCGGGAGCGCAGCGGCTCTGCCCCAGGCGAAAGGCGAGGGCACCGACCGCGAATGCGGCGGCGCCGAGGAGCGAGACGGACAGAGCAGGCTTCATCGGGACCTCCGGGCTGGGGAAGGAGCGCATGGCTCGTGCCCCGATAACACAGCAATTTCCGTTCCCTTTCTGGTAGAGAGCGGGTCCGTCCCGCCCGACCGGTCTCCAGTCCCTCCGACCCGGACCCTTCCCTCCATGACCCCTCCCGACTCCCCGGCGCCGATTGCGGGCTCCCCCCTTCAGAATTCCGAGTCCACCGTCACGGAGTTGACCCGGGCGCTCGTCTCCATCCCTTCGGTCAACCCGGACCTTGAAGAAGGTGGCGACGCCGAGGGCCCCCTCGCCCGCTGGATCGAAGTCTGGCTGAATGCCTGGGATTTCGACGTTTCCGTGACCGAGCCGGTCGCGGGGCGCTTCAACCTGGTCGCCCGCTTGGCGACGACCGAGCCGGGCCCCCGGATCGTCCTGAATGGGCACATGGACACGGTGGGGGTGTCCGGAATGGAGGTCGATCCCTTCGCGGCCGAAGTACGCGACGACCGCATCTTCGGAAGGGGGAGCGCCGACATGAAGGGAGGGCTCGCCGCCGCCATGGTGGCGGCCCGCGAGCTGGCGCGTGCCGGGGGTCCGAAGCGCGGAGAGCTCATCCTGGCCTTCACCGCCGACGAGGAGTACGCCTCGGTGGGCCTGAAGGCACTTCTCGACGGGGGCTTCACCGCCGACGAGGCGATCGTGCTCGAGCCGACGGGGCTCGAGATCCAGCCCGCGAACAAGGGCTTCACCTGGCTCGAGCTCGAAGTGAAGGGGCGCGCCGCCCACGGCTCCCGGCCGGAGCTCGGGCGCGACGCGATTCGCGACGCGGGTCGGATCCTGGCCGCCCTCGATCGCTATGAGCTGCGGCTCGCCGATCAGGGCCCGCACCCGCTCCTGGGGCGAGGATCGATCCACGCGGGAACGATCCGCGGAGGGACCGCCCCACCCGTCTATCCGGACCGGTGCGACCTGATACTCGAAGCACGGATTCTTCCCGACGAGAGTCCCCAGCTGGCCTTCCAGCGGTTCGAGGGGATCCTGGCCGAGATCGGCCGGGACCGGCCGCTCGAGGTCGAGCTTCGACAGGGCCTCTCGCGACCCGGCGCCGAGATCCCGAGCGACCATCCGCTCGTGCGGGGGCTCGAAACCGCCCTGAGCGCCGAGGGGATCACCCCCCGGCTCAGCGGCATGACCGCCTGGGTCGAGAGCGCCTGGTTCAACGAGGCGGGAATCCCGGCCCTCTGCTTCGGTCCCGGGTCTCTGGACCTCGCCCACACCGCCGTCGAGTCGGTGCCGATCGCCGAGCTCGAGAGCGCGGTTCGCGCGCTCACACGCTACCTGCAGACCGCCTTCGCCCGGGAGGACCGCTGACCCGCCCAAGCGCCGATCGGCTCCTGATCGACGCCCAGGTCTGGACCGGGGTTCCCGGAGCTCCCCCGCGCACCGGTTGGGGGGTGGCGCTGCGATGTGGGCGCATCCTGGCCGTGGGACCGAGCGAGGCGCTGCTCAACCTGCGCGGCCCCCACACTTCGGTGCAGTCGCTTCGCGGCGCCGCCATGATTCCCGGCTTCGTCGACGCCCACCTTCACCTCCTTTCGGGCGGGCTCGACCTCTTCCGCCTGGAGCTGCGGGGGATCCGCTCCCCCGAAGACCTGGTGCAGCGGGTGGCCGACCGCGCCCGCCTCACACCCCCCGGGGAGTGGATCCTGGGCGGGGGCTGGGACGAGAACGCGTGGGGCGGCCCCATGCCGCACCGAAGCTGGCTCGATCGGGTCACGCCGCACCACCCGGTCTTCCTCCTGCGGACGGACCTGCATGCGGGGCTCGTCAACTCCGAGGCGCTTCGCAGGACCGGGATCACGGAGTCGACCCCCGAGCCGGAGCTGGGCGCCATCGACCGGGAGCCGGCCACGCGCGAGCCCACCGGAATTCTGCGCGAGCGGGCCCTCGAGATCGTGGCCCGCACCCTTCCTCCCCCCTCGGCCGAGGATCGCGACGCCGCCCTGCAGGCCGCGGCCCGGCACGCCCTGGCGCACGGCGTCACACAGGTCCATGACATGGGCGCCCTGCAGAGCGCCGACGAGAGCTGGGCCTCGCTCGAAGGGCTCCGATCGCTCGAGCGCGAGGGGCGGCTCCCGCTGCGGGTCTATGCCCAGGTGCCCCTCGACGAACGGCACCGGCTGGCCCGGATGATCGCCGACGAGGGACACGGGGGCGAGCGCCTGCGCTGGGGTGGGGTGAAGGGGTTCGTGGATGGCTCCCTGGGCGCCTCGACCGCGTGGCTTCGCGAGCCCTACCGGCACCACCCGGCGCATGCGGGGGGGCCGATCACCGATCTCGAGGAGCTCAGAAGCGGAATCCTCGAGGCCGCCGCGCTCGGCCTGCAGCCGATCAACCACGCGATCGGGGATCGGGCGGTGGACTGGCTCCTGGGGGTGTACGCCGAACTGCACCAGCCGACCCCCGGCCCCCACCTGAGACCGCGAGTGGAGCACGCACAGCACCTCTCGCCCGAGGCGCTCGACGCACTCCAAAGCGCGCCGGTGTATCTTTCGATGCAGCCGGCCCACATGGTCGACGACGGGCCCTGGATCGAAGAGCGCATCGGTCCCGAGCGTATGAAGGGAGCCTATCCCTTTCGAACACTGCTGGACCGAGGGGCATCGGTGGCGTTCGGGTCGGACTGGACGGTCGCCCCCCTCGACCCACGAGTGGCGATCGAGGCCGCGATCACCCGGAGGGATCGCGCAGGAGGGCACCTCGGCACGCACGAGGCCATCCGCCTCGACGACGCCCTGCGGGCCCACACCCGGGGAGGCGCGCTCGCCGGACCCTGGGGCCGGAGCACCGGGACCCTCGAGGAGGGGAAATGGGCCGATCTGGCCATCCTCGAGCCCTCGCCCTTCACCGGCGAGCCCGGAGAGGGGCTGCGCGAGAGCGAGGTGGCCATGACCTTCACCGCGGGCGCTCTGGTCTGGAGTCGTCCCGAAGCCACGGTCGAGCCTGGAGTGAGAGACGAGAATGACTGAACACGCATCCGACGGAGCCGAGCGCCCCGATTCCCCCCTCGAGCGGGATCGGGTGGTCGAGGCGCTGTGCGACCACTATGCCCGCGACCATCTGGCGATGGACGAGTTCGAACGGCGGGTGGATCGAGCACACCGCGCCCGGACCCGCGCGGAGTTGCGCGAGGTCCTCTCCGGGCTTCCTGCCCTGACCGGTTCCGGGAGCGCCGGAGCGTCCGGGGTACCGGCCGACCCCCGAACCGCAGGGACGTCCGGCGGGACCGGGGTGGCCCGAACCGACGCGCCCGAGAACCCCCGCAGCTGGATCGCGCTGGATCCGGGGATCCCCGTCCCCGAACGGCAGACCGAGATCGCCATCTTCAGCGGGCGGGTGCGGAAAGGGGGCTGGATCCCAGCCCGCCGGATCCTGGGGTTGGCGATGATGGGCGGGGTCGAGCTCGATTTTCGCGAAGCCCAGCTCCCCCCGGGCGAGACCCGGGTGGTGGTCATGGCCTGCATGGGCGGGGTCGACGTGGTCGTGCCCCCCGGGGTGCGGGTCGAAACCGACGGGTTCGCCCTGCTCGGGGGCTTCGACGAGGATGTGGACATCTTCGAGGCCGCCGAGCCCGACGCCCCCGTGATCCGGATCTCGGGCTTCGCATTTCTGGGAGGCGTCGACGTGACCTGTCGCTACGCGGGCGAGAGCCCCCGCCAGGCTCGCCGCCGCCGCAAGGAAGACCAACGGCTGCGACGCGAGGAGCAGCGCCGACTCAATCGAGGAGACGAAGGGTGAATACCGACCAGCAGACGCGCGACCCCGTGGCCCTGATCTCGGTGAGCATGGACCTGGGGGCCGGGCGCCGTGGGGTCGACATGGGCCCCTCGGCCCTCCGCATTGCCGGGCTGACCGAAGCCATCGAGGCGCTCGGATACCCGGTCCGCGAGGTCGGGACGGTCACCGCCTCGGGCCCCGAGGTCGCCTCGATCGGAGAGGGAAGCGCCCGCTACCTCTCCGAGATCACCGAGGTCTGCCGCGAGGCGTCCGAGCTGGTTCGCAGCGCGCTCCAGGACGGGGGTTTCCCCCTCGTCCTGGGCGGCGACCATTCGCTCACCATGGGCACCGGCGCCGCCATGGCCGACCACTTCCACGCCCGCGACGAGTCACTCGGGCTCATCTGGGTCGATGCCCATACCGACATGAACACCCCCGAGATCAGCCCCTCGGGCAACATTCACGGGATGAGCATGGCCGTCCTGACCGGCTCGGGCCCCGAGGAGCTCCTCGGGCTCTCGTCCCATCGTCCGGCCTTCGACCCCCGGCACGTCTCGGTGCTCGGCGCCCGGCAGATCGACGACAAGGAGCGCGATGCCGTCCGCGAAGCCGGAATCCGCGTCTTCACCATCTCCGAGATCGACGAGCGCGGGCTTACGGCGTGCGTGAACGAGGCGATCGACCGGGCTTCGAAGGGGACTGCGGGCTTTCACGTCTCCTTCGACCTCGACGTGATCGACCCCATGGTCGCGCCGGGCGTGGGGACGCCGGTGGCTGGTGGGATCACCTACCGCGAGGCGCACCTGATCTGCGAAAAGCTCTCGCGCTCTGGCGGACTCAGGGGGTTCGAACTGGTCGAGCTCAACCCGGTCCTCGATGCCGGCAACCGCACCGCCAAGGTGGGCATCGGCCTGATCGAGAGCGCCCTCGGAAAGCGGATTCTCTGAGCGGCTCCCCCGCTCTCGTCGCGGTCCCGCGTCGGCAGCCCCCGCACCTCACCTCCGACAGCGTTCGCAACTCACGCCAGCGGCCCGATCACCGCGAGCGCGAACCGCTGGGGTCCGGCGTCGAGCCGATGGGCCCGAACGACGACCTCGAGCTCCCGGCCCGGTCGATTCACGATCACCCGCTCCTGTGGATTCCGCCGATCGAATTCGGCGTCTCCAACCGGCTGATTCCCCCGCAGCACGCCGTCATCTCCGCGCACCTCCAGGTCCAGGTCCGACATCAGGGTCTCGCCCGGCGGGTCGGTCCAGGCCAGGGTGATTCGCGCGGGTCCACCGCCGTCTCTCATGGGGAGGTCGATCCGGAACCGATCCCCCTCGCGGATCTCCTCTTCGAACACCCGCAGCGAACGGTCCGGAGCCCGCGCCAGCGATCCCGCCAGGTTCAGCCGTCCCCAGCCCTGGTTCCGGTTCGGCACCCGCGCACCATGGAGCAGGTCGGCGCCATTGAGCAGCACCGCCCGAAGGAGTGCCGAGCTCGGGGCGGATACCCCCATCTCGTCGATCAGCACCTGCCGCGCGATCGCCGCGGCCCCCGCCACCAGGGGAACCGCCCCGCTCGTTCCCCCCAGAAAGGCCAGATCGGGGTCCGTCGACGCTCCCCACTCCGTGGGAAAGATGCACGAGGGGTGACGACTGCGGCTCGCCAGGAGCGCGGTCCCGGGGGCGATCAGGTCCGGCTTGATCCGCCCGTCCTGCGTCGGACCCCGTCCGCTGAAGGGCGCCACGGCGTCGGGGCCGAGCGACCAGCCATCGTCGAGCAGGGGAGGCGGAAGGGTGTGGATCACCGCGTGGCTCGAGTCCCCCTGACGGGCCTCGAAGAACTCCCGGAAGGGGCGGGAGTGCTCCGGGCGGTGGTTCTTGCCGGCCCCGACGCACAGCGCATTGCGGGCCGTCGAGGGCGACCGGAGGGTTCCGGGGGCCGGGCCGTCCTCGGGCCCGCCGTAGCGCCCTTCGTTGCCGACCGCCACCACGATCAGCAGCTCGGAGAGCTCCGCGGCGACCCGGTCGATCTCGCGGGCGGCCATCGAATAGACCCCACCCCCGGAGCGCTCGGCCCATCCGTGCGCGTGGATCCGGGCCCCCGCCGCCCAGGCCGTCCGGAGGAGTCCCTCGATCCGCGGGGGTCGGTTCCCGAAGGGCTGGCTGTGGCTCCGGTAGGTCGACTGCAGGTAGAGCCCGGCACCCGGCGCACTCCCCGACCAGGGCCCCTCGGGCCCATCGCCCCGACCGACCAGGCATCCCGCCAGGTGGGTGCCGTGCCCGTGCGGGTCGTCCCAGCGCCGCGAGGGGCGGTAGCTCACCGCCTGGATCGGGGCGTGCGAGAGGGTCGGGTGGAGATTGGCCGCATCGCCCAGATCGAGCCCGGTGTCGCAGAGCGCCACGAGCTGGCCCTCCCCGAAAAAGCCGGCGTCATGAAGGGGCGTCACCCCGATGCGCTCGATCGCGACCCCGGCCACGGCGCGGGCCTACCGGAGCCAGGTCAGGCTGATCGACCCGTACTCCTGGTAGATCAGGCGAGTGGTGAATTCGGGGGTGCGCCGGACCCAGCGCACGCTCCCCACGATCCTGCGAATGCGCAGGGTGGCCCCTACCTCCAGGTCGGCCACCACGGGCTCCCCCTCGACGGTATGGGGTGAGCGGCGGAGCCAGCCTCCGTCCAGAAAGGCGTTGTGCAGTGTGTAGCGGGCGCCGATCCGCCCGAACATGTAGGCCTCGCGGGTGTGCTGCCGACCGGCCATCGCGATGACCGGCTCCACGCGCGAGGCCCCGAAGTCCTCGCCGAGATTCCATCCCAGACGCACCGTGCCCCCGGCACCCGCATAGGTGAAGACATTTCCGGCCGCGACGGTCCACTCGCCGATCACGTCGAGTACCCTGCTCTTGCCCCCGCCCCGAAAGGCCTCGACCTGCCGCTGGCGCCCGCTGTACAACAGGTTGAGCGTGGGCTCGGTGGCGACCTGGTGATCCCACCCCATGGGCTCTGCGGCGCCGGTCGCGATGTGCTCGTGCACGAAGGTCTGGGTCTCGGCGGCGAGTGAGGGGGCACCGAGCACTCCGACCAGGAGCTGCAGCGAGTGCTCGCTCGCCTTCTGCGTGTGCTGGCCCGGGCGCGAGGCGGTGAAGGTGGGGCCGGCGTAGAGCCAGCCCCCGTAGGGCCGGTCGTCGTCGATGATCTCGGGGTCGGTCAGATCCTGCGGCGTGTACATGCTCTGCCCCATCTGCCATCCGGCCCACCACTCCCAGCACTGGGTGGGGTCGAAGTCGCAATCCCTTCGGAAGCGCCGCTCCAGGCGGTCGGAGGGCAGGTACCAGCGATCGGCGTCGGGCTCCAGGCGCGTGGCCCAGCTCACCCGCGCCCCGTTCGTGTAGGACTGGTCGGTGTCGAGAAACGTGTCGTTCTCGAAGTAGAACGAGACGAAGCGGTCGGGTTCGGAGGGGGTCTGGGCCAGGGAGGACGCAGGGGGGAAGAAGAGTCCCAGGGCCAGGCCGACGAAAAGGGCGAACCCGAGCTGCGCGAACCGTCCGGTCCCGGGCCGCACGTCCCCGCACCGCAACGACCCTCGACCCGGCCCGCAGGCTTCGACGGGACTCGCGACGGTGCAACAGGGCGATGTGGAACGCTCGGGCATCGGATCTCCCTCCTGCTCCCGAATCTGCGATGTGCCGCCGGGGAGCGCAAAGAGGCGCCCCCGGGCGGGGATGCCGACGCTCCGGCCCGGCGGTCCATCGGCCCGGCGACCCATCGCCCATCGGCCCGGCGACTGAAACCCCACCGGCCTGCGGGGCGTAGGAGGGAGTGCGTTGCGCAGCCCCGATCCTCTCAATGTGGGTGATCTCCGATGGCTCTCCTCCGCTGGATCTTCAAGACGATCGTGTTCGCCGTGCTCGCACGGGTCTTCCGCTGGCTGATCCGGCGGGCCGGCCGGGTCTTCGGTTGAGCACGGTCGACACCCTCCGCTTCCTCGCCGACCGGCTGCGGGGTCGCGAAACCATCCTCGAGATCTCGCCCCTGGGCGAGCGCCCCCTGCGCCTGGCGATCGCGGGCCGGCGCGAGATCCGCCGCGCGCACGAGGTGGGGCTCGAGGCCCCCCTCATCGGCCGGATCTTCGAGGCGATGCAGCCCGGAGACCACATCTTCGACATCGGGGCGAACATCGGGGTGCTCACCCTGCTCATGGCCCGCCACGGAAACGACCCGGATCGACGGATCACGGCCTTCGAGCCCGAGCCCCGCAACTTCGCGCAGCTCGAGCGCAACGTGGAGTTGAACGACCTGGGCGCGTGCGTCACCCCGCACCGTATGGCGCTCGGGGCGAGCGAGGGCGAGGCCGACCTCTTCATTCGCGGGGGACCGGGCGAGGGACGCCACTCGCTCACAGCCCGCTCGGGTTCGACCGGCTCGATCCGGGTGCCGGTGCGCACGGCCTCGGCCTTCGCCCGGACGCACGACCGCTGGCCCGACGTGGTGAAGATCGATGTCGAGGGCGCCGAGGGTCAGGTGCTCGCCGGAATGGCCTCCCTGATCGAGGAGCGTCGCCCCCGCGACATCTTCCTCGAGATCCACGCGAAGGGCGACGAGGACCGTATGCCCGCGGTCGCCGCGCCCGGAGGGGGCCCGGCTCCCACGATCGACGAGTGGCTCACCGGGCGCGGCTACGAACGGGCCTGGGCCGACCCGCGCGGCTCCGGAGAGCACCGGCACTACCGGGGCTGACCCCCGGCCCCGGCTACCCCGTCTTGCGCCCCTTCACCAGGTGTCGGATCCGGTAGAGCCCGGGAATGTCGAGTGGGGTGCCGTGGGTGCCCAGGATCCAGCGAAAGGTCCGATCCTCGTAGGTCTTCTGCCAGCTGGCTACCGGCTTCTGGTAGAAGGAGACCGGGTCGCAGTAGCCCAAGGCCCGGGCCGCGTCGCCCCTCAGGATCTGGAATCCGCCCACCGCCTTCTGGCGGGTCTCGGGGGTGAAGGACTCCGGGTCGATCTCGATCAGCCCCACGGAGTCGGATCCCTCCTGCAGGAGCGGGTGGTCGGCTTCGAGCAGGTCGGTCACCCCGTGCTCCCGCGGAAAGCAGAGGAGGTCGTCGCGGCCCCGCAGGAGCTCGGCGGCGGTGTCCAGTGCGCGCCGGTGGAAGATCACGTCGCAGTCCGAGAACCAGACCCAGTCGGCCTCGGTCTCGAGCGCGGCCCGATTGCGCCCGATCGCCCTCCGGAAGAGCTCCTCGCGGGAAAGCGGTGCCCAGTTCCACGTCACATTCGGGGCCGCCTGGCGGCCGAAGAAATCGAGCGCCTCGACCGTGCCGGAGTCCTCGGGGGCGTGAAAGACGGTCATGGTCACCCGGCACCGCTCGGGAGGATACAGCACCAGAGACGAGAGCTGGTAGCCGAGCAGGTGCTGGTAGCGCCAGCAGTGGCTCACGATCTCGATCTCGAGCGGACGATCCGGGGGATCGATCGCAGGGGCCGACCTCGGGAGCCGAGGGAGGCGTCCCAGGGCCCAGCGGCGCGGCACGAGCCCACTCGCGGCCAGCCGCCAGAAGGTCTCCTGGATACGGCGGCTCCACTCCATCAACGCCGCGCCTTCTCGGCGGCTTCCCGGATCGCGGTACGAAGGCGGGGCCAGAGGTACGGGGTGCGAGCCAGGAAGTGGGCCCGTTCCTCGTCGCGGCCCTCGAGATAGGCCCAGGCGGCCAGCCCCCCCTTCGCCCGGTTGCAGGAGATACAGGCGGTCACGAGGTTGCCGCTGCTGTTGTCCCCGCCCTTCACCCGCGGCTCCACATGGTCCACGCTCAACTCCACCTCGGGGTCCTCGCGGCCATCGGAGCCGCAGTAGACACAGGTGAAGTCATCGCGCCGAAAGACGTCGAGTCGCTGCACCGCAGATACCGCCCGTGATCAGGAGCCGAGTACCTCACGGACCTTTTCCGTGAGCCCTTCAACGGTATACGGTTTGGCGAGAAAGGGGTACTCGGCGGGATCGAGCCCGTGCTCTTCCAGGGTGCTCTCGGCGAAGCCGGAGCTGAACAGCACCCGAACCGGCGATCCGCGACTCCGAAGTCTCTGGGCCAGTTCGGGACCGGTCATTCCGGGCATCACCACGTCGGTCAGGACTAGATCGGGGGCGTAGCCGTTGGCCGACAGGAGTGTGAGCGCCTCGTCTCCCGAGCCCACGTCGGTGACGTCGAGGCCGGCCCGCTCCAGGATTCGGCGGGTGACCTTCCGGATCGTCGGATCGTCCTCGACCACCAGGACCCGGGTGCCGGCCGAGGCCCACGGGGTCCCGGACTCCTCGTGGTGCGAGTCGGCAATCCGGCCGTCGGCGCGAGGAAAGTGGAGTTCGAAGGTGGTGCCCACTCCGAGCTCGCTTTCGACCGCGATCTCGCCGCCCGCCTGCCGGACGATGCCGTAGACGGTGGCGAGGCCCAGCCCCGTACCCTGCCCTTCGGCCTTGGTGGTGAAGAAGGGGTCGAAGATCCTGCTCTGGATCTCGGGCGACATGCCCTGTCCGGTATCGATCACCCGGAGCACCGCAAGCCCGTGCGAGGGGCGTGCGACGCCGTTCGAGCGTTCGGGGAACCGTCCGTTCAATAGGGTCCGGGGCACATCTGGACGGGACTCGGTCTGAATCGTGATCACGCCTCCGTGGGGCATCGCGTCGCGGGCGTTCACGCACAGGTTCATGACCACCTGTTCGATTCGGCTCGGGTCCTCGATCAGGGTCGGGGCGTCGTCGTCGAGCTCCAGGACCAGCTCCACACCCTCGGGCAGGAGGCGCCGGAGCATCTCGGCCGTCTCACCAACCACACGGTTCAGGTCGAGCAGCTCCGGTTCGATCGGACTGCGCCGGCTGAAGGTCAGGAGCTGACGGGTGAGGCGGGACGCCCGCTCCCCCGCGTCGAAGATTTCTACAAGGGCTTCGTAGCCCGGAGATCCCTGCTCCACTCCCTCGTCGAGTGCGAGCTGCGCCGTCCCGTTGATCACCGTCAGCAGGTTGTTGAAGTCGTGGGCGACCCCTCCGGCCAACTGCCCCACGGCCTCCATCTTCTGCGCCTGGGCGAGCCGCGACTGAAGCTCGAGCTGGGCGGTCATGTCCTGCTTGATCGACACGTAGTGGGTGATCTCGCCGCCGGCCCCGCGCACCGGGGTGATCGTCTGGCTCTCGCGGTAGATCGACCCGTCCTTCTTGCGGTTGACCACCTCGCCCTCCCACACCCTGCCGTCCTGGATCGTGGACCACATCCGTTCGAAGAACTCGTCGGGGTGCGAGCCCGAGTTGATCAGCGCGCCCGGGTCCTGCCCGACCGCCTCGTCGAATCCGAACCCGGTCAGCTCGGTGAAGGCCGGATTCACCCACTCGATCGTCCCCTCGCTGTTCGTGATCACGATCGGGTTGGCCGCCGCCTGGAGGGCGGCACCCTGCAGGCGCAGCGCCTCGTCCCGGGCTCGGACCTCGGCCTGGGCCCGGTGCCGTTCGGAGACGTCCTGCATGATCGCATGGAGCAGGGTGCGTCCCCCGATGGTGATCGGGGCGCAGTGGACCTCGACCCGCCGGGTCGAGCCGTTGGCGAGCCGATGCTCGAGCTCGAGGCGCTTCTGCCGGCCGTTGCGGACCGCTTCGATCGATTCCCTGACGTCGGACTCCGGTCGGGTATCGATCGCCGTGAGCTTCATCTTTCGCAGGGAGGCCCTCGGGTACCCGTACAGTGCGGCGGCCGGAGCGTTGGCATCGACGATCCGACCGTCTTCGGGATCGACCACCAGCATCGCCTGGCTTCCGCCCTCGAACAGGTTCCGGTATCGCGATTCGCTCTCTTCAAGGCGTTTTGCGGTAATATCGCGGCGCAGCTTGCGGACCAGCAGGAGGCCCAGCGCCACCGTGGCGAGGGGAAAAAGGATCAGGATCGGGAGCGCGACCTGCGGCAGGATCTCGAAGGCGATCCCGTCGGGAAGGGTGAGGAACAGGGCAAGTACCAGCAGGTGCAGACACAGCCCGAAGAGGTACAGCTCGCGAAGCTCGGGAGGCGCCGAGCCCCCCCTCCTCAGGTGGCGCCACGCGATCCCCAGGAGTCCCGATCCGAGGATCACGAGGACCCCGGTGAGGGCGCCCGGACCCCCCTGGATCATTCGGTACAGCAGGGCCACCGCCATGGCCGCCACGGTGGCGATCCCGCCGAAGAAGAGCCCCGATATGCCAAGCACGACGGACCGTGCGTCGAAAATCAGCCCGGGGCCGAGTTGCAGCGAGGTCATCATGATGACGACCGCCACCGTACCCAGGACCAGTCCGGTCAGGAGCTGGCGCGCGGGCTTCTCGGAGACCGGACGATCGCTGGAGGCGAGATCGTAGATCACGGCCACCGCCAGGAGGAGAATGACGTTCTGGCCGATGGCGAGCAGGGCGGGGCTGATCATCTCGCGCTGCCCCGGTTCGGGCTACGGATTCTGGCCGGTCGCCGGCTGCGACTCCGGGTGTTTCGCATCACGATCCTCCCTGACCTCAATGGGGTCGCGAGCCGGGCCGACGCGTCGAAACGCGCCAGGCGGCCCACGGACCACGAAACCTCAGTCGAGATCAGGGTGCAAACGTCACGCCGGAATTCGACCGGGGGCGATCCCGGTCGAACGCAGGCTATTCCGGCAGGGTGGTTCTAGCCTTCGAGGAAGGACCGGATCCGGGCCGCCTGATCCTCGAGGTGCGCGCGCGTGACGGCGTCGATCCCCGAGCGGGCGGCGGCGGTCTCGACGCGGGGCAGGAGTTGGCGCAGTTCGGCGCGGGCGAGCGCCGAAGCATCGTTCGGAGCGCTGTCGTCATCCGAGACGAACTCGCCGAGCCGCTCCACGTGGGCCCGCTGCAGGTTTCGCCGGTACGGATCGATCGACTGGGCCGAACCCAGCTCGCTCCAGACCGCCGCCCGCAGATCCGCCAGGAGCTCCGACGGGGTGTAGAGGCCCTCTCCGGAAGCCCCGTTGGCCATCGCCATCAACTCGGCCTCCTGCATCCGGAGCATCCGGTTGGCGTCGATGAGCTGCCGCAGCCGCGTGGTCTGGAGCTGCCGGATCCGGTTCACGGCGCCCGACGACTCGATGCGGGCGAGGATCGCCGGCTCGTTCAGCCAGCTCGGCGTATCGAAGAGCTGCTCGGCCAGAAAGGCCACGGCCTCTCGCTGCCGAGCCCCGTCGACCGGCTCGTAGACCGGCCCCTCCTGGTCCGCCGCGCGCAGCGTCATGTGGACGCCACCGACCATCGTCACCACGTGCCCGATATAGCGGTTCCACGCACTGATCAGCTCCCCGTAGAGCTCCGACAGCTCGTCGTAGCTCTGCCCCGGGGTCTCCGACGCTGTCCACTCGGGCAGGTTGGGCAGTACACGCTGAAGGTTCGCGATCCCGTATCCCGACGCCCGGATCGGGTCGTCGCCCAGGTCCTCGGTCTGGCTCCTGGGGTCCAGGTTGTAGCCCTGGGGGCCGTACCAGTACATGGGGTCGTCGGCCTTCTCGCGGATCCAGCCGTCGAGGGTCGCCCGCTCGTCGTCTGGGGTGCGCGCGTCGGGGATCACCCGGTATCCCCATTCGACCGAGTAGTGATCGTAGGGCCCGATCCCCCGAATGAAGCGCTCGACCCCATCGCCGGGTTGCGCCACGTAGTTCTGCCGGGCGTAATCCATGATCGTGGCCGCCACCCCGTATTCGGCGGTGAAGGTCGGCGACCGGAGCGAGTCCACGGGAAAGGCGGAGCTGGCGATCATGTTGTGCGGAAGCCCGATCGCGTGGCCGATCTCGTGGGCGATCACCTGCCGGACGGCATCACCGATGTAGTCCCGGTCCATGCGCAGCGATCGGGCGATCGGGTTCGCGGCGCCCGTCTCGAGCATGAGCCGATTCCGGTACGAGCGCAGGTGGTTGTGGTACCAGATGATGTCGCTCGAGATGATCTCGCCCGAGCGCGGGTCCGACACGCTCGGACCCACCGCGTTGCGGGTCAGGTTCGCCGTGTAGCGCACCATGTTGTACCGCACGTCCTCGGGAGAGAAGTCCGGGTCCTCCTCGGCCGAGGGAATGTCCCGGACCTGGATCGCGTTCCGGAAGCCCGCCGACTCGAAGGTCGGCTGCCAGTCCTCGACCCCCGCCCGGATGTAGGGCGCCCACTCGTCCGGGGTTCCCGGATCCAGGTAGAACACGATCGGCTCCACCGGCTCCACCAGCTCACCGCGGGCGTAGGCCGCCGGATCCGAGGGCTCCAGCCTCCAGCGGCGGATCAGGCGTCGGGTGTCCGCCTTGTACTCGTCGGACCCGAAGTCGATCTGGTTGACCGTGAACCAGCCCACCCGCGGATCGTGAAACCGGTGGCGCATCGGCTCCTCGGGAAGGAGCACGAAGGACTGCGCCATCTGCACCGAGATCGTCGCGGTCCGCTGCTGGCTCGGCGGGCTGGCCGCCTCGTAGGTCAGGGTGTGCCGGATCTCGACATTCAGGGGAAAGGCCCGCGCCGAATCGATGAAGCTCCGCGTCGGGTCGAGACGCCGCACGCCGAAGGAGCTTCGCTGTCCCCCCGCGATCGCTGCGATCGCCTCGACATCGGTCTCGAAGAACGAGGTCACGTCGATCCGGACCGACCCCTCCTCCTGCTCGTCAGGGTCCACGCTGAAGCTGCGAACCACGGGCTGAAAGCTGTTCGCGGCCACCGAACGGGCGATCGGGAGGGTGTCCGGAGCCACCGCCGAGTACGACACCGTCCTGAGCAGGACCCGGTCCCCGCGCCGCTCGAAGCGGACCAGTTGCTCGGCCAGGTTGGTGCCCGCGTTCAGGAATGCGCTGAAGTTCTCGGGCGATCCGGCGATCTGGCTGATCAGCAGGATGTCTCGCCCCAGGATCGAGTCCGGGATCTGGAAGTGCAGCGCGTCATCGGTCCGGATCAAGGTGAAGAGGCCTTCGTCGCGGGCCGTGTCCGCGGCCATCTCCTCCGCCTCGCCGCCCGCCGTCGTCGCCGCGGGAGGCGGGGAGGGCGATGGGGACCCGTCCCCCGCCGCCGCCGATCCTGTCCCGCATCCCACGAGGCCCGACGTCAGCGTCGGGAGGAGCACCACCAGGGCCAGAGCCCACATCCGGAATGTCATCATGCGCCTATCCTATGGCCGATCGACTGCTCGCGCGAGGGCCTCCCCCGGCGACCTCAGGCACCCGCCATCAGGAAGGTCACGATCAGGAGGGGCGGGATGGCCGCGATGAGGATCCAGAAGTAGATCCACCCGAGTGTCCAGTACTTGAGGGCGGTCTTCAGGTGTCCCTGGCCATACACCCGGCGGAGCGCCAGGTAGATGTAGATTATGGCCCAGATCGTCAGACCCGAGGAGACCACCTCGAGTCCGATCCCCCCGGCCAGAAGGGAGACGGTGAAGATCCCGAAGAGGAAGGCGTGGATGTGGAGGACGAAGACGAAGTGCTCCACGTAGTACCACGGCCCCCGAATGTAGAGCAGCTTGAGCGCCCCGGCGAAGACGGGAAGCAGGAGAAACATGAGGGTGGGCGAGTAGTTCAGCAGCGTCCGGAGGATCTCCCGAATCGCATCCTGCGTGTCCATCCGCCCGAGGCGGACCAGGCGCGCCTCCAGGAGGGTGTCGAGACGCTCGCTCGCGGTGTTGATCTCGACCCTCTCGTACCACGGGAGCTCGTCCTCTTCCTCCGGTTGGGCCGGGTCAGGAGGGGCTTGCGTCACCCCCGCCTCCGCCTCCGGGGTGGCCATGTCCTCGGTGAGCACCTCCCCCAGTGTGGCGGCTTCCCCCTCCCCGGCCGGGCCCCACCCCGTTCCGATTTCGGTCACTCCCCGCATCGAGAGAAATCCCACCAGGAGGAAGAGAGCGAGGGAACTCACCAGGTAGAGCTTGAAGGGGCGGATGTACCGGACCACTTTGCCATCCAGGTACCGGCGGGTCAGATGGCCGGGGCGGAAGAAGAGGGCGACGAGGGTGATGGGGAGCTTGTGGCCCACACCCAGCTGATCTTCCAGGAGATCCCCCACCAGCGCCCGGAGGGACACCTGGACATCGACCTTCCGCTGTCCGCAGGTGGGGCAGAAGGCGCCCGGCGTGGGGTCCCCACAGTTCCGGCAGGGCTCTTCCTCGTGGGAGGGGCGGCCCGATCCGGTGGCCCCCTCTGCTCCCTCCGTTTTTTGGTTCATTGGAGCTCCGGGGTGGCTCGATGGCTCAGTAGGGTTGAATATTCACCGGGGACGGGTGTCTTCGCCAGCACGTTTCATCGCACTCCAACTCCGGTCCCCCTCCACCCAAGCCCCTACGCACTATGCACATACAGGTTTTCGGAACGAAGAAGTGCTCCGACACGCGAAAGGCCCTTCGCTTCTTCAAGGAACGCCGGGTGAAGATCCATTTCGTGGATCTGAACGAGAAGGCCGCCTCGCCGGGAGAGCTCCGGCGCTTCGTGCAGAAGTTCGGGGTCGACGCCCTGGTCGAACGCGACGGCAGGCGCTTCCAGGACATGGGCCTCGCCACGGCGCAACGCGGTGACGCATGGTGGCTCGAGACGCTGGCAGAGGAGCCGGGGCTGCTTCGCACCCCTCTGGTGCGCAACGGAAAGAAGCTGACCGTGGGCGCCGACGAGGGAAGCTGGAGGGCCTGGATGGAAGCGACGTAGGCAGAGCGCTGGGCCTGCCGGCGTCATCAGCCCGGCGAAGGTTCCGGCCCCGGGAAACGTAATGGGTCGGATCGTACAGGTGGTCATGTACAGGACACTGGCGTGCCGCCCGGGCAGTTCGCGGATCCTTCCACACCAAGCCATCAATTCAAGGGAGTTTCATCATGACGCACCGCGACCCCGCCGCCCAGGCTCTGGCCGGCACTACCCTCCGACGGATCTTCTGGTTGGCCCTGGCCGCCACCGCCACCCTCCTGGCCAGCGGGATCCCCGCGGGCGCCCAGCAGGTGGAGCTCCGCTGGAATTTCGAGGCGGGCGACGAACACCTCTACGAGATGTCGCAGCTCACCCGAACGCACATGGGAGGGATGGGTGAGATGATGCAGACGCAGACCACCCGGTACCGGCAGGAGGTCGTCGATGTGGATGCCGACGGCACCGCCCGCATCGAGGTCACCTACGACGCCATCCGCATGGAGATGGACGGTCCCGCAGGGAGCATGTCCTGGGACTCCGACGTGGACGAGGCCGATGGCGAAAATCCCCTGGGCATGGGGATGGGGGGCATGGTGGGCCAGACCTTCACCGTGGTGGTCACCTCTGACGGCATCGTGCGGT
Organism: Gemmatimonadota bacterium; assembly: GCA_007126575.1. Taxonomy (GTDB): domain Bacteria; phylum Gemmatimonadota; class Gemmatimonadetes; order Longimicrobiales; family Gaopeijiaceae; genus SLBA01. Next base: position 22,062 of record SLBA01000068.1, read on the forward strand.
CGGTGGAGGGAGTGGACGCCATGATGGAGGCGATGCTCGAAGGCGCTCCGCCCGAGGCCCGGGCCATCATGGAAAGCACCTTCGGAGACGAAGGCATGGTGGACATGATGCAGCAGAGCTTCCAGTCGTTCCCGTCGGGTCCGGTGGAGCCGGGAGCCGACTGGGAGTCTTCGATCTCGGTGAACGTGGGCTTCGGGACCATGACCTCCACCTACCTGCATACCCTCCGCGAGGTCACCCAGGAGGATGGACGGACGGTGGCCCTCATCAGCGTGGAGGGAGAGACCGGTGGACTCGATCCGGACCCGGATAATCCCATGGCCGCGATGATCCAGTCCGAGGGCGGTCCGGTGAAGGGTGAGATAGTCTTCGATGTGGAGCGGGGCCTCATGATCCGCGGGACCACCGAGACCACCGTCCGCATGTCCGCCATGGGGCAGGACATGAGCATCACCAGCGAGATGACTCTTCGCCTGGTGAACTGAGGCCTTCGCCTGAACGCACGGGCGTCTTCGGGGTTTTCCGAACAGGGTCCGGAGTCGTTCCGGATCCGATGGGGGAGGGTCGGCCCCGCCGGGCCTCCTCCACTCCCGAACATCGTTTGGAAGCTAGAGAAAGGCAGGCATACAGATGAGTCACACCGTCACCACAACCGGCACCACCTCTCCCGTCATCACGGCGCTTCGGCAGGTCGTGGCCGACAGCTACGCGCTCCTGGGGCAGACCCATCTATGTCACTGGAACGTGAGGGGTCCGTCCTTCTTCTCCCTTCACGACGCCTTCGAGGAACAGTACACCGAGCTCTTCGGCGCGATAGACGAGATCGCCGAGAGGATCCGTGCCCTGGGCTCGCTGGCCCCCGGTGGACTGAAGAACCTGGCCGAGATGGCCGGCATGGAGGAGATCGGCGAAGACGCATCGCCTCGGGAGATGGTGGAGCACCTGGTGAAGGCCAACGAGGCGCTGGTCGCCGATCTCAGGAAGGCCCGCGACCTGGCGGCCGATGGCGACGACAGCCAGACCGAAGACATGATGATCGCGCGGATCCAGGTGCACGAAAAGACCATCTGGATGCTCAGCTCGTTCCTCGAAGGCTGAGCCGGCAACGACTCTCTGATCCAGGACCCTCGTGTATCGGCACTGTCCCTCCTGCACTCGCGACCTCGGAGCCAACGAGGCGCTGGAGCGCTTTCCCGTGGGGCGCCGGCTGGCCTACGACACGGAGCGGGGGCGACTCTGGGTTCTCTGCTCCGGATGCCGAGGGTGGAACCTGGCGCCCATCGAGGAGAGGTGGGAAGCCCTGGAGGATGCGGAACGGCTCTTCGAGACGGCCGAGCAGGGGATCTCCACCGAGAACATCTCCATGGCCCGGATCCGCGAGGGGACGGAGCTGATCCGGATCGGGCGAGCCGAAGCCCCCGAGGTGGCATCGTGGCGCTATGCCCAGCGGATCAGCAAGCGATGGAAGCGCGCGCGGTGGGCCAGTGGGATGGGCACGGCCACGTGGTTTCTGTGGGCCAGCGGCGGAATGTCGTTCCTGGGAGGGGCGCCTCTTCTCCTCCTGGCCGCGGGGGGCCTGGGTGTGGGAGTTCACGGAGCCCTCCAGCGACGTCGGCGCGTGGTTCAGGTCGACGGCCCCCACCGCGAGCTCCGCGGCGGAGAGCTGGGACGCCTCCTCCTGATGCCCGTCGGACCCGATGAACCCGGGTCCGACGGCTGGGGACTGGAGCTGCGCAGCACGCTGCACGAGCCCATTCGCATTCCCTCCGAGCTTCGCAACCGGGCCCTGCGCCTGGCCTTCCTTGACCTCAACCGCGACGTGGGTCGCCCCCAAGAGTTGGACGCGGCGCTGCAGCGAGTCTCCGACGCGGGGGGTCCGGCCCGGATCCCCCTGCTCGCAGCCCAGTCCCTCGATGAAGGCAAGAGTTGGTCCCACCACATGGGCTGGCCCTTCGACTACCGCCATGCTCTGCGACGAGCCGACCCCGTGCTGCGCCTCGCGCTGGAGATTGCCGCCAACGAGGACTCGGAGCGGGTGGCGCTGGAGGGCGAGCTGCACCGGCTGGAGCTGGAGTGGCGAGACGCCGAGGAGCTGGCGGCCATCGAGGACAGCCTGCTGGTTCCGGCCTGGGTGCGGCGGCGACTTCGGGAGTGGCGATCGTCCGATGGCGACGGCGAGGGTGCAACTGAACGGTAGCGGCGACCTCGGGGTGCTCAGCGAGTGCTGGGTTCGCGGTCCATCGGCGCCGCGGCGACGGCATCGATGCGCTCCCGGATCCGACGAAGGGAAGCGGGGCTGAACGACTGGATCAGGACCTGCTCCCGCTCCACCGCCGCATCCCGCAGGTCGTGGGCATCGAGGAGCGCCAGTAGCGTCTCCTCCATCGACGGCTGCCCGGGGAGTCGTTCGTCGGGGTTCTTGGTCTCGGGGTACCACCGCACCGTGGCGCCGTACCGCTCGAAGAGATCATCCAGCGTGGGTACGCGGAGTCCCACGAAGTCGGGGTCCGCCCGATCCGGGAAGCGTTCGTTGAACCAGCTGCCCACCTCGCAGCTCCGGATTTCCGCCAGAGTTCGCTCGCGGACAGGGCCCGTGCAGAGGTTTGCCGGGCCGCGGGCCGTACGGTCCAGGGTGGCATCGTGGAAAGCCACGAGGACCCCGTCTGCGGTCATCTGCAGATCGGGCTCGAGAAAGTCGGCGCCCATGGCCACGGCCAGGTCGTACGCAGCCAGGGTGTGTTCGGGCGCATGGCCCGAGGCCCCCCGGTGGGCGATGATCTGCGGACGGTCCTGGGAGCCAATGACCTCGCCCGGCGAAGCCAGCGGACGGTCGTTGATGCCGGGCATCATGCCGGAAGCCGCAGCCAGAAGGGTCAGCCCCCCGAACAGGAACACGGAGAGGCCGAGAAGAGGGACGCCACGCAGCATGATCACCAGTGGGTAGAGAGTGGGGGCTCGCAAGCGGCCCCGTCGGTTTCCGGAAACCAACCCCTACAACGTGCCCGGAACTCCTGATCCCCGCCACGGTCGGGGGGTCACGATCCGGTCACTGTCACCCCGTCCACCCGCCGGGCTCCGCCGGATGCAATCCGAGCCACCCCCAGTGTTCGATCGAGGTTGCTCCCCGTTTCGGATTCCGGATAGGTTGGGACATGGTCGATCCTTTACCCACACCCCCGAAGCCCCTTCGAACACGGCGCACCCGCTCCATCTCCCGAGTGGTCCGTTGGGGGGTCCTGGCCATGGCCCTGGTCGCCCTGCTCCTCTACGGTGGGTACCAGTATCTCCTCACCACGCCCTGGGGCCCCTCGTTCACTCTCTTCTCCGACGGGCACCGGACCGAACACTTCCAGGCGATGGACCGCGTCTTTCCCTTCGTTCCGGTTCAGGCCGGCTCGGAAGTCCGGGAGCTCGTGACCGATGCAAGGCCCCTTCCCGCGCGCTACCTCTTCGCGGGGGAGGAGCAGGAGGTCGAGGCCTTCCTGGATCGCACCGAGACTACCGGCCTGGTGGTGCTTCGTGCCGATACCCTGGTCCACGAGCAGTACTGGTCCGGGTGGAGCGAGACATCCCCTGCCACCACCTGGTCGGTTGTGAAGTCCGTGGTGTCGGCGCTCGTTGGGATCGCGCTTGCCGAGGGCAGCATCGAGAGCCTGGACGACTCGGTGACCCGGTACGTGCCGGAGCTGGCGGGTTCCGGGTACACCGGGGTGCCACTTCGTCACCTCCTGACCATGTCTTCCGGCGTGGATTTCGACGAGAGTTACCAAAGCACATTTTCGGACATCAACTGGATCTTTGTTCGATCGATGGCGAGCGGCCGGCCGATGCTGGACTACTACGCGGACTTGGAGAGGGATCGGGAGCCAGGGTCTACAATGGAATACGTCTCTTCGGATACGGGGGTGCTGGCCCACGTCCTCGCCCGAGCAACCGGCATGTCTCCCGCGCGCTACCTCGAGACCCGGATCTGGCAGCCCGCCGGTATGGAATCGGACGCCTTCTGGAACACCGATCGCAGTGGTGATGAAATCGGCTTCTGTTGCCTGAACGCCGTGCTCCGGGACTGGGCGCGGTTCGGCCTCCTCTATCTGGAGGACGGAGTTCGTGAGGAACGCCGCATCCTTCCCGAAGGCTGGGTGACTCGGTCGGTGGAACCGGAGGCGCCGCATCTCGAGCCCGGGCCGAACCCGGACTCCCACTGGACCTTCGGGTATGGGTACAAGTGGTGGATCCCCGAAAATCGGGAAGACGGCGAGTTCACCGCCATCGGTGTCTACGGTCAGTACATCTACGTCAATCCGGCGCGCGGGGTGGTCGTGGTGAAAGCCGGAACCGATCCCCGTTTCGACGATCACGACCACGAGTCCGTTGCACTCTTTCGAGCCATCGCCCGGGAGGTGGGAGGGGCGGGGCTTCCCCTGGAACCCGAAGGGCGGCCTACGCCGCCCGAAAGCCCGGCGACATGAAGACACAAACCATTCTCGGATCCGGTGGGGCCGTGGGCCGAGAGCTCGCCCCCGCCCTGCTGGAGTACACCGACCGGATCAGGCTCGTAAGCCGCAGCCCCCGGAAGGTCAATCCGGACGATGAGATCCTCGCCGCCGACCTGCTCGATCCGGCAGCCGTGATGAGCGCCGTCGAAGGTTCAGCGGTGGTATACCTCACCGCGGGGCTGCCTTACAAGCGGAAGGTCTGGGAAGCGCAGTGGCCCGTGATCATGCGAAACGTGATCGCCGCCTGCACGACCCACAGGGCCAGACTCGTCTTCTTCGACAACATCTACATGTACTCCGGTGACCGGCTGGACCCCATCACCGAAGAGCTGCCCATCGATCCGCCCAGCCGCAAGGGTGCCGTGCGTGCGCACGTCGCGCAGATGCTGCTCGACGCCCATTCCGCTGGAGAGATCGAAGCGCTTATCGCCCGCTCCGCTGATTTCTACGGCCCCCGGACGGGTGCCGTGAGCGTGCTCAATGAGACGGTCTTCAAACCCCTCAGCACCGCGGGCACCGCCAACTGGCTCGGGGGTGCCGACTTCAAGCACTCCTTCACCTATGTGCCCGACGCCGCCCGGGCCACCGCACTGCTCGGCAATACGCCCGAAGCCGGCGGCGAGGTATGGCACCTGCCCACGGCCGACAATCCACCGACCGGAAGGGAGTGGGTCGAAGCCGCGGCGGATGCGCTGGGCAGCGAGGCCAGGATGCGCAGTGCCGGAAGAGGAATCGTCCGGTTCATGGGCCTCTTCTCGCCCATCATGCGCGAGCTGGTCGAGATGATGTACCAGTACGAGCAGGACTACGTCTTCAGCAGCGCAAAATTCGACGAGCGATTCGGGACGATGGCAACGCCCTACATCGAGGGAATCGAGGACGTAGCGCGCGAAGACTTCGGGAGGTAGGAGTCAAGCGAGCAACGCCTTCCGGAACCTTCAGATGTGATTTCACAGAGAGCGATACCGACAGGAAGCGACACCACATGACGGTCAGTGACCTACGGAATGTGCGGGTCGATCTCGCGGTTCGCAGTTCGTGGAACATCGGGTTCTTCGTGGCCGGGTTGGCCGTCTGGTCTTTCTCTACTGTGGTAGCCGTCCACGTCCCTCTGGATGTAGCGAAGATCTACTGGCTCGTAGGCACGTTCTCCATCTTTCCGTTCGCGCTGCTCGCATCCAGGATCTTCGGCGTGGATCCGTACTCCGAGGGAAACCAGCTTGGTGAGTTCGTGGGGTACACCCACATGAGTGTGATTTCCCTGAGCCCCCCGATCGTTTTCGTTTCGTTCCTGTATCCTCCCGAGGCCATCGTCATCAGAGCCGTGGACCATCAACTAGCGACCTGCTGAGGGCCTCGAGAAAGCGTGGCGGCGAGTTCTTTCCGTGCAGCGCCAAGCTTCAGAAGTGACTTGACCAGCAGGTCAATCGAGACGCTCGGGTCGGCCGCTTCCATCTTCGCCACCCTCGACTGGCTCGATCCAACGATGCGTGCCACCTGAGTCTGGTTAAGGTGTCTTTCCAGACGCCGCGTCCGGAGGTCCTGGGCCAGAGCCAGCTTCATCTCGATGAACTCCGCTTCAGCGTCGGTCAGCTCTAGGAAGTCCTTTGTGTCACCGGTCGTCCAACCGGCGGCTTCAAGCTTCTTTCTGGTCTTCGTATCCATGGTATCCCTCCTCAATGATCTCGGACGCTTCGGTACGCCCGAAGTCGTTCCTTGCAGACCTCAATCACCTGCTTCGGTGTGGCTCGGGTCTTCTTCTTGAAGACATCGAGAATCACGATGGCATCCGTATCGACGTGGTACATCACTCTCCACGTCACGTCCCCATCAACAATCCGGAGCTCATGACATCCTCCCCCGACCGACGGCATGGGGCGGGAGTGAGGCAGACTGAGCTTCTCTCCCTGCTGGAGTCGTCGCAGTAGAAAGCCGGCTTCGAGGCGCCCGAATTCAGAAAACGGTGGTGATTTCACCTCTCCGGACAGCCACACCAGGATCTTGTCGTCTGGACTCATCTCGTAATATATGTCAGCGACGACATATGTTCCAGCGGGTGGGCTCGGTAGGCGGGTTGAACCGGCGAGCGTGGCTCAACTTCGTA
>SLBA01000058.1 GCA_007126575.1 Gemmatimonadota bacterium
CGCACCTTCGTCATGGCGGGAATGATCTTCTCGCGCATGTGCACGGCCTTCTCGGCCACCGTGTCGCCTCCCAGGTCGGCGTTGTGCTCGACCAGGACCTCGAGCGCCTCCTCGAGCTCGTCGACGAGCGCGGCGAAGGACTTGGCGGTCCGCTGCACCCCGTTCGTCTTGATCCCCACGTCCTTGCTGCGCCCCCAGACCTCGAGCAGCTCGTTCAGGTAGCGAACGGCGGCCGGCAGGAACATGGTGCGCGCGATGTCGGCCGAGGTCTCGCCCTCGATGTTGATCGTGTGGAAGTACTGTCCCAGTGCGATCTCGTAGCGCGACTCGAGCTCCCTGCGGCTGAGCACCCGATACTTCTCGAAGAGCTCGGCGTTCTTGTCCTTGACCAGGTGGGGCAGGGCATCGAGGGTCGAGGGCAGGTTGAGCAGCCCCCGGCGCTCCGCCTCTTCGGCCCACGCCTCGGAGTAGCCGTCGCCATTGAAGATGATGCGGCGGATCCCCGGCACCACCTCGGCCAGCACACTCTGCAGCCCGTCGCTCAGCGAAGCCCCCTCCTTCAGCCGGGCCTCGAGCATGTCGGTCAGGTCATCGACCGACTCGGCCACGATCGTGTTGAGCACCGTGGCGGGCAGCGAGATCGACTGCGACCCACCCGGCGCGCGGAACTCGAACTTGTTGCCGGTGAAGGCGAAGGGGCTCGTCCGGTTCCGGTCGCCCGCGTGCTTCGGAAGATCGGGGAGGACTTTCACGCCGAGCCCCAGGATGCCCCCTTTCTTCGAGCTCTTCGCCGATCCGGCCTCCGCGATCTGCTCGAAGATGTCGGTCAGCTGGTCGCCCAGGAAGACCGAGATGATCGCCGGAGGCGCTTCGTTGGCGCCCAGCCGGTGATCGTTTCCGGCAAAGGCGACCGAAGCCCGCAGCAGGTCCTGGTGCTTCTCGACGGCCCGCAGCACCGCGGTGCAGAAGAAGAGGAACTGCATGTTCTCGTGGGGCGTCTCGCCGGGATCGAGCAGGTTCTGCGACTCGGTGGCGAAGGCCCAGTTCAGGTGCTTTCCGCTCCCGTTCACCCCCTGGAAGGGCTTCTCGTGCAAGAGGCAGACGAGCCCGAAGCGACGGGCCACCCGCCGCAGGGTGGCCATGGTGGTCTGCTGGTGGTCGGCCGCGACGTTCGCGTCCTCGAAGACCGGCGCCATCTCGAACTGCCCCGGAGCGACCTCGTTGTGGCGGGTCTTGATCGGAATGCCCAGCCGGTAGAGCTCTTCTTCGACCTGCTGCATGTATTCGAGCACCCGGTCGGGGATCGCCCCGAAGTAGTGGTCCTCGAGCTCCTGTCCCTTGGGCGGAGGAGAGCCCACCAGGGTGCGGCCCGATGTGAGCAGGTCCGGGCGGCGGTAGTAGAACTCGCGATCCACCAGGAAGAACTCCTGCTCGACTCCCAGGGTCGGCGTGACCTTCCGGGTGTCGACACCGAAGAGCTTCAGCGCCCGCTTCGTCTCTTCGTTCAGCGCGTGAATCGAGCGAAGCAGCGGGATCTTCTGGTCGAGGGCGTCTCCGGCCCACGACGAGTACGCGGTCGGGATGCACAGGGTCGAGCCCCCGGGGCCCTCGATCAGGAAGGCCGGCGAGGTCGGGTCCCACGCGGTGTAGCCGCGGGCCTCGAAGGTCGTGCGCAGGCCGCCCGAGGGGAGCGACGAGGCATCGGGCTCACCCAGGATCAGCTCGCGGCCTCCGAACTCCGAGATCGCCCGTCCTTCTTCCGAGGGCGTCAGGAAGGAGTCGTGCTTCTCGGCGGTCAGACCCGTGAGGGGCTGAAACCAGTGCGTGTAGTGCGTGGCCCCCCGCTCCATGGCCCACTCCTTCATCGCCACCGCGACCGCGTCGGCCACCGAGGGATCGAGCTCGAGACCGGACTCCACCGTCGACATGAGCCGCTTGTAGGCGTCGCGGGGAAGGCGGTTTTTCATCTCGTTCTGCCCGAAGGTGTGCTCGCCGAAGAACTGCGCGGCGTGCCGGCGCTTCTCTCTGCGCTCGGCTCCATTGCGGCCTTCTTCGGGGGTCCAGCCGGTGGTGCCTTCGATGGCGGCGTCGATCGCGGCGAAGCGGGATGAGGTCGGGGCCATGGGTCTCCTCTCGGTCAGGTTGATCAGGTCGAAACGTCGGTTGTGTGTCGAATCGTGTCGGCGGTCGCAAGTCGAATCCGTCTACGTACCCAACCTATCAGCAGGGGGGACTGGCCTGAAGGGGGTTTTGGGACTAATTTAAGATAAATTGGAATAACCTAATCTGGATTATCTTATGGCATCGCGCGAGCCGGGTCCGCTGAGTCGTGGGGAGGAGGTCGAGGCGTTCCTCGAAGTGGTGCGCGGGGATGGGCCGGGCCTGGTGCACCTCCATGGGCCCGAGGGGGTCGGAAAGACGGCGTACCTTCGCGAAGTACGACTGCGCCTGCCGGGGCCGGCCCTGCACATCGATCTGCCGCCCCTGGAAGAAGAGGCGCTCCACGAGGTGATCGAGCGCGAGGCCGAGGCGGTGCTCGGCTCCTTCGCCCGCCCCGAGCGCCCCGACCTGCTCCCTCTGCCGGGAATGGGCCCCCGCTGGTCCCGGCTCCTCGAGGGAGTGCTGGTGGCGCTCGCCGGATCCGGTGGAGGCCCTCCGGGCGTCCTCATCCTGGACGGATTCGACGAACTCGTGCGGGCCCGTCGTCGGCTTCCCGCCGAACTGGTCGAGGTCTGGGAGCGGGTTGTGCGACGGGGACTCCCGGTGCATATGACCGTGGTCACCCGCGGGCGGGAGCTCCCGGATGCCTTCGGGGGGTTCGAGGGGTTCGAGGGGCTCGAGACCCCGGGCGGGCGCTCGGGACTGACGAGGCTCGCCCTGGGGCCGCTGCCCTTTCGGACCGCGGGATGGGCGCATGGGGCGACCGACCCTCTCGATGCCTTCCGGCGCTGGGCGGTCTTCGGGGATCACCCGGCGCATCTGCCGAAGCGGCCGGCGGGCTCGAGACCGGTCCGTACGGCCACCGAATCCCTCGCGGCCCTGGTGATCCGGCGGGTGCTCGAGCCGTCGGGCGACCTTTTCGACGCGCCACTGCGTCGGCTTCGAGGCGTGGTCAACGCGCCGGCCCGCTATGCCGGGATCCTGGCCGCGGTAGCGGGCGACGATCGCGACTGGTCCGGGATGGCCGAAGCGCTCGGCGGTGGACCCGGAAGCCGCCTGGCCCCCTACATCCAGCGGCTCGAGGCCGAGGGCCTCCTGGCAGTTCGACTCCCGCTCGAGGCGCCCGAGGGGTCCCGGCGGCGCCGCTACGGGCCGGTCGATCCCTTCTTCTCGTTCTGGTTCCGGTTCGTCCTTCCCGCACGGAGCCGACTCCTTCGCGAGAGCCCGACCCGGGTGTGGCGCGAGGCAATCGAGCCGGGACTCGACGCCCACCTCGATCGCTGGCTGGCCGAGGCCGGGAGGCGCTGGCTGGCCCGCCACGCGGGCGAATCGCTTCCGGCCCCCGCCCGTGTCGCCGGAGGGCTCTGGGGAGACGAGGTCGACTTCGAGGTCGTGGGGCGTCTCGAGAACGGCCAGGTCTGCTACGGCGTGGTCCAGCGCGGCTCCGGCCCCGCCGTAGGGGAGCTCATGGCCGAGGTCCGCCGCCGGATGGAACGGACCCGCTTCGGGATCGGGCGTCAGGCCCGGGCGCCGCTGATCTTCATTCGAGGGGAGCCGAGCGCGGAGCTCCGCCGCGAGGTCGCCCGCGAGCCCCTCGCCGAGCTGATCGGGCCCGAGCGGCTGATGGGCGCCGCGCCGCCATGGTGACGGTGGGGCGATGCCGGGGGCGACCGCACCCCGGACCCGAGGCGATTCGGTCGGGTAGAGGGGCCGAATGCACGTCCACCGTCCCCACCCGACCCCGACGCTCATGATCCTGCCCGGCACTGATGCCCGACGACCCTCCCGCATGGCTCCCCGGCGACCCTCCCGCATGGCTCCTCGGCGACCCTCCCGCATGGCTCCTCGGCGACCCTCCCGCACGGTCTCGCCGGCCGCCCTCGTGACCGCACCGGCCGAGAAGTGCGGGGAGCTGGCCGGCCTGCGGCCATCGATGGTCCGGGCCATCCTTCTCGTCGCCGCATTCTGCGTGGGTCTGCTCTCCCTCGCGCCGGCTTCCGCGCTCGAGGCCCAGGAGTTTCGGGTCACGGGAGGCCATGCGTCGGCTCCGATGTCGGAGTTCGTGGGGGGCACCGGGTGGGGCTTCGGGGCCCGCTACTTCCACTGGGAGGGGCTGGGCTTCGGGATCGAGCGGGACTTTTTCGTTAATCAGTCGGCGATCGTTCTGGAGAACTGCCCGGGGGGCGGCGTGCCCTGCGTGGTCGAAACCTTCGACTTCGAGACCGAGACCAACACGACCGCCCTGATCGTCCTGGTCGCGCTGCGGGCGCGGCCGGGGCTCTACCTCCGGTTCGGAGGGGGACGATCGGCCAGCACGGTGGTGACCGACGGGCTCGGCCGGGAAACGGGCTTCGTGCCCGACATCCCTCCGGCAGACCGGGGCAACGGTCCGATCGCCTGGAGTCGCGGGGCGGACGGGAATCTCGTGATCTTCGAGGCGATCTACCAGCTGCCCCTTCCGGGGCCCTTTCCCCTTTCGGTGTACGGCTCCTTCCGGCGCCACGACGCGACCATGCGGGGCTGCGGCGAGGGCTTCACCCCGCTCTGCGGCCAGCTGAACCATCGCGAGTTCCAGCTGGGCGGGCACCTGCACCTCTTCCCCCGCAGGGAGGGGTCGTGAGCGCTCGACTCGACTCAAATGGCGGGGAGCCGGGAGGCGGCCGCACGGGCGCCAGTGGCACCGCCCGAGCGGGCCCGAGCGGCCGTGACCGGCCCGGAGACCGCCTCGGCGACCGGCCCGGAGACCGCCCCCGCCCCCGAGGCCGGGCCCTGGTCACGGGCGCCTCGACGGGAATCGGCGAAGAGATCGCGCGGGAGCTGGCCCGTCGGGGCTGGTCGCTGGTGATCACGGCCCGCTCCGAGGAGCGGCTCGCCTCGCTGGCCGCCGAACTGCGCAGCGAGCACGGGGTGCAGGTGGGTGTGATCGCGGGCGATCTAACGCAGGCCGGAATGCCGGCGAGGCTCGAGGAGGCCACGGAAGGGTCCGGGGTCCCCATCGACCTCCTCGTGAACAACGCGGGCTTCGGCCAGTACGGTGAGTTTCTGGAGTCGGATCTCGACCGGGAGCTGGCCATGATCCAGCTCAATGTGACCGCGGTCACAGAGCTCACCAAGCGCTTCGCTCGACCGATGGCGGAGCGGGGCAGGGGGCGAATCCTGAACGTGGCGTCGACCGCGGCCTTTCAGCCGGGCCCCCTCATGTCGGTGTACTACGCCACGAAGGCCTACGTGGTCTCCTTCTCCGAGGCGCTGCGCCAGGAACTGCGTGCGCACGGGGTGACCGTCACGACGCTCTGTCCGGGGCCGACCTCGTCGGAATTCCAGTCGCGCGCCCGGATGGAGGAGTCCCCCCTCTTCAACCGGATGTCGGTGCCCAGCTCGGCGACCGTGGCCCGCTACGGGGTCGACGCAACGCTCGCCGGCAGGGGGATCGCGGTGCAGGGGCTCATGAACCGGATCCTCGCCACCCTGACCCGATTCGCGCCGCGCAGCATCCTGCCCGGGATCGTCCGGCGGATCCAGGAGAAGAGGGGCTGACGGAGGGCTGCCCCTACCGCCCCCCGTCCGGATCGGTGACCGTCGCGCCCTCGACGGGTTCGTAGCCCAGCGTCTCGCCCTGCCGAATCGCGGGGATCCCCTCGACCATCCAGGCCGGGGGAGGGGCATTCTTGAGGAAGTGGTCGAAGAACTGCTTCATGCGGATGTTCCAGTCGCGCTTGTTGGCGAAGGTGGTGGGCCAGTGGGGCTCGCCGGGGTAGTTGATCATCCAGGCGGGCTTGCTCAGCCGGCGCATGGCGGTGAACAGCTCGATCCCCTGCTCCCATGGGACCGCCCCGTCCCGATCGTTATGCATGATCAGCAGGGGGGTCTCGATCTTGTCGACCCAGAAGAGGGGCGAGTTCTCGATGTAGCGCATGGGCGCATCCCACAGGTTGTAGCCCAGGCGGCTCTGGGTGCGCTCGTACTGGAACTGCCGGACGAGCCCGGAATCCCAGCGGATGCCTCCGTAGGCGCTCGTCATGTTCGAGACGGGGGCACCGGCCGCGGCGGCCCGGAAGAGGTCGCGGGTGCGGGTGACCATGAAGGCGATCTGGTATCCGCCCCAGGAGTGGCCCTGCAGCGCGATCCTCTCGGGGTCGACGAAGCCGGCCTCGATCAGCTTGGTCACTCCCGGCATGATCGCGTTGTAGGCGCTCTCGCCCGGGTACCCGATCCGGTAGACGATGTCGGGCACGAAGACCACGTAGTCGTGGCTGGCGTACATCGGGCGGTTGATCACCGAGCGATGGGGGATCGGGGCCTGGTGGCTGTGGAGGCCGTCGGAGCTCCGGTCGTAGAAGTACACGACCATCGGGTACCGGCGGTTGGGGTCGAAGTCATCGGGGGTGATGAGGATCCCGTCGAGCTCGATCCCGTCTAGGCTGATCCAGCTCATGAGCTCCGCGTCGCCCCAGCGGTACTCGGCCTGCTGGGGGTTGGCCTCGCTCATCCGGCTCCGGCCGTCGAAGTCCAGGTCCGAGACCCAGAGGTCGGGGAACTCCCGGAAGGTCTCCTGCGTGAACAGGAGGCGGTCGGCGTTGGAGGCCTTCATGGGGTTCGAGAAGTTGCGGGGCTCCATGAGGAGGGCCTGCGGGGCATTGGTGTTGCCGAGCGACACCCGGGCGAAGCCGGCGTCTCTGGTGCCCATGTGAAAGGCGTTGGCCAGGGCGGGTTCGCTCGAATCCCAGCCGTCGGCGTCGGAGTCGAGCTGGATCAGCCGGTAGCGCAGGTCGTTCGCGCGGCCGGATTCTCCGGTCAGCGAGCGGGCCGCGGCGGGGTTGCGAGGGTCGACGGCCCAGACATCGTGCCGGTCGTACAGGAGGATCGCCGATTCGCCATCGAGCCACCCGGCGCTCCCGTACGACCCGGCGGCCGAGGGGCTGTCGTGGATCTCGTTCCAGGTGGGGTGGGGGATGCCGGCCGAGAGCTCCCGGCGGGTGTCGCTTCCGACCTCCTGGACGTACCAGATCGAGTCGCCGGGCTCGTACCAGGTCAGAAAGGTTTCTTCGGGGGAAAGGGAGGGGTTCGCCTGGGTCGCCTCGGCGATCAGGGTGCGCTCGCCCGTTTCGACCTCGACGAGATAGCTGTCGCGAAAATTCGGGGATTCCCACGAGGACATGATCCCGTAGGGCCCGGTGGCGGTGCCCGTCGCCCAGCGTCCGTCTCCGTTCGACGAGACGCTCACCGAGGGAAGATCCGGGTCGGCGAGCTGGACGATGCGCTCCCCGGTCGCGGGGAATCTCGAGGCGTCAGATGCCTCGCCGAGCAGGTGGACGGCCGTGTAGTTGCGCCGCCGCTCCTGGTTCGCGCGGACGTTCTGGACGGTCATCAGCTCCTCGTCCAGGTAGTGCCAGACCTCGACGTTGACCTCGGTTTCGAGTCGGGGGCGGTCGTCGGGCACGGGCTCGGGGCGCGGGGCGGTGCCGAAGAAGAGCCGGGTGCCGTCGTCCGAGAAATTGACCGAGCCATACTGCGACAGCTCCCATCCGTCGCGGAGGCCCTCGCCGGCCGAGGTCGTGACGGTGGCCGGCTCGGTCATCCCGGGGGCCCAGTGGTGAAGGGCCCAGCGGGCGATGTCGGACTTCGATCGGGAAGCGGTGGACGTTTCCGCAGAAACGTTTCCGGAGCCCGAGTTTGCGTGGTTTGCTCCGGTCCCCGGATCGGCACCGGTCCTCGAATCGGCTCCGGGCTCCGGATCCTCGGCCTCCTCTTCGGACTCGGGGGCCTCCGAGGAGTGGAGGAAGGCGGCGCGGGTCGCGTCCGAATTGAAGGTGAGCTGGCTGAGCTCGCCGCGTGTCTCAATGACCACGGTCACCTCGTGCGAGACGGCATCGATCCAGTGGAGGCCGGCGATCGCGGGGGCGCCCTCGGTCTCGGGGGGCGCGAGCGAGGCCAGCAGCGCGGTGCCTTCCGGCGCCCACTGGTAGGAGCGGGCGTAGTAGTGGGCGGTCCGCTCGTCCGTCTGCAGGTCCCATAGGAGCAGGGTCCCGTGCTCCTTGGTGTCCTCGCCCTCGCCGGGGGCCTCGTCGGCGTCAGGGCGAAGGTGGACCGCCATGTAGCGATCATCACCCGCGGCGATCTGGAACCCCTGGATCATCGGGTGCGTGGTGCGCTCTCCCGTCGAGAGGTCGAGAATCCCCAGGCTGTCGCGGGGGGTCTCCGAGTTGCGGTTTGACTGCGCCTCGCGCGTGGCCTCGACGTACGGACGAATCCGGTAGACGACCCGCTGGTCACCCAGGGCGAAGGTGGGAGCGGCACCCCGCTCGATCCGGTACTCGGTCTCGTCTTCGGTCGCCCGCACCACGAGTTCGTCGTCTCCGTCCTCCTTGGTGAGGGTGAAGAGGACCCAGCGCCCGTCGTCCGAGATCGAGCGTGTTCCGATCGTATTCCAGATCTCGTAGGCCTCGTGCCCGATCGGCCGCAGCTGGTCCCCACTCGAGGACTGAGCCCATGTGGGCGCGGGGCCGACGAGCAGGGAGAGCACGAGTACTATGACCGCGGTCACACCCGGGGTGAAACCTTTGTGAAAAGCGCTCTTCAGGGAAATCGGAGTACGCATCTCTGACGGTGTCCTTGCGGGATGGGGAGTGGAGGACGAGGCTCTGGTCGGCGGCTTCCGTCTGCGCCCGGTCGTAGTGCCGGTGATCGCGTCCGGATGATCACGTCCAGACGACCGCGTCCAGAGGACCGCGTCCAAGATAGGCCCGATCGGGGGGTTGAGCCACCACAGGTGTGGCTCTCTCAGCTCTCGGGGCCGTTACCACCCCTCAGATCCGACCCCGACTCTCGAGCGCTCCCTCGCGCCCGCGCCCCAACCTACTCCGCGCTCCCTCGCGCCCGCGCTCCCCTATATTCGCGCCCGCGCCCCCGCTTCGGTTCGTCCCAACTTCGCATGGAATCGCCCGAATCCCCCCTTGACAGGACTTTCGGTCGCGTAGTGGTGCGGATTCCGGATCCGGTGCAGACGCGCCCCTGGTGACCCCTGGAGGCCCACTCCGGGCCCGATCTCGCTTCCGGGCATCTGCCATGACCGCAGAGGCCGCCGAAGTGCGTCAGAACGCAACCGAACAGGTCCCGAAATGCCATGTTATATTTACGGTATGAGCGGTATCTTCCGCATTCGCCGAAGCACGACTGAAGGGGGAAGGGACGATGACGTACGGATGGGGGCGGTCGGGGAGTGAGTCGCTGTGGGACAGGATGTGCGTACGCGAGCGATCGGATGCGGACGATCTTGCGAACGATCGGGGCCCGGGCGGCCAGGCTACGGGCGTTCAGGATGCGGAAGCTCGGGATACGAACGGCCGGGATCCAGGCGGCCATGCGTGGGGCCGAGCAGATCGTCCGGCTCGGCGCGGCAAGCCGTCCACGCCCGACCATCTACCCACCCGCGGCAGCCCGCCCGAGCGGAATCGCCCGCCCACGCGCGAAGAGCTGATGAACACCCCCGAAGAGCTCGAGGCACTCGAGGCGCTGGGCGACGAGATCGCGGTGCTGTCGGCCCACGAGTCGGTGCTCGAGTACGAGCGGATGGCGAAGATCGCGGTCTTCGACCGGCGGGGCGGGTGGCAGATCGGGGGCTACCGCAACTGCGCCGACTGGCTGGCATGTCGGGCGGGGCTGAGCCGCGGGGCCGCCCGGGAGCGGGTGCGGGTGGCGCGGGCGCTGGCGGATCTGCCCCAGATCAGCCGCGCGATGGCGACGGGTGCGCTCTCCTTTTCGCAGGTTCGGGCGCTGACGCGGGTGGCGACGCCGGAGAACGAGGGCGACCTGGTGGCGTTCGCGCAGGACACGACGGCGGCGCAGCTCGAGCAGATGGTGCGAGGCTGGAAGCTGCTGGACACGAAGAGCGAAGAGGATCTGGAGCGTCGGCGCCACGCGGCGCGGAGCCTGTCGGTGTTTCCGGATTCGAACGGGATGTACCGGGTGCAGGGGGTCGTGACCG
>SLBA01000046.1 GCA_007126575.1 Gemmatimonadota bacterium
CCCGTCCCGGTGAGCTTCGTCGGTTCTTGCGAAGCGGCTCAAGGGGCCCGAGCCGCTGTCCATGGCCCACCGGCACCATGCGCCGAGGAACCGACGCGCCTCGGCGGCGGGCAGCTCCCAGAAGTTCTGGAAGGCGAGCTTCATCTGGTAAGCGTTCACGGTCCGAAGGTGAGTGTGTTCGAGGAGGAGGCTGTCCAGGACCCTCTGCTGGGCCATGCTGAGCGAGCTCGTGTTCCGGAGCCAGATGTACCGGGTGCGCGAGAGCTCCGGGGCTTCCTTGCGCTCGGATCTGCGGACCTGGTCCACGGCTTCATTCAGGAGCTTGACCACGTGGAAACGTCGAAGGTGACGTTGGCCTCGGGAAGATGGTCCCGGAGCCCCTTCTGATAGGCGGGTGACATGTCCACGCAGACCTCCCGGAGCCAATCTCCTCGGCCGCCGTGGGCCTCCAGGTCTTCCCTGAAGGCGCGGAAGGTGTCCGACTCCCTACCCTCGATGGCGAAGAGCACCCGGGAGTCGTCCAGATCCACGAAGAGCGTGAGGTATTCGTGACCCCTGCGGAGACTCGTCTCGTCCACCCCAAGCCGGCGGACCTTCTCATGGCTGCCATCGGCTCTGGCCTCGTCGACGTAGTCGATGGATGATCCGCCAGAGCCGGGAGTCGTGCTCTCCCACCAGCCGGGCCACGGCAGCCCTCCGGCATGCTTTTGACGAGAGCCAGGATCAGTGCCTCGAAGAGAAGCGTGAACCCGCTTCCCGTCCGGGCCCATGGTACTGCCACCAGTTTCACGCCGCAGGCCTCGCACGACACCCGTGGAACACGGGCGTGGAGGAATGCCTCATGCTGGAAGAAGTCCAGGTGCTGCCACGTCTTCTCCGTGCTGTCGTGGGCCCGACAGCCTCCCTTGCCCCACTCGGGGCAGGTGAAACGTCCCCCCTTTTGGAAGTCTAGGTACAGATCGAGCCGCTTTGCCTCGGCATCGAACTCGGTCCGATCCACGTACCAGGGAGACTCGAGGCCTGGCGCCATCTGAAAGAGATCCACGTCTCGCATTCCAACCCCGCCCCGCTCCCCTGATGGCCCTCCGACGGGCCGGGGAGTCGAGCGGCGCCGGGGTCAGGCAGCCCTCCGGCCGCCCCTCCCCAACCCATCTACGAAACCACCCCCTTCGCGATGCCTCTTCGCTACCGCTACCCATCCAGGACAGCGAGGAGCCACTAAATCTCTTGGAGAATAAGCTGCAGGCGTCTACTCTGACGTTGAAGGCTGAGGGACTCCACTTTCGCCAATGCTTCCTCAAGTTCCCTTCTCCGTATGTGATCTGGGGCTTTACGGCGAGCAAGTTCCGAGTGGCGTGCAAGGAGGTCCACCCAATATACCGGGAAGCGAGCTCGTATTCTGGGAAGTTCGCCCGCACAGGCGATAAGTGCTTCGCGGAACCTACCGCGTCGGGCCTCTAGCAACATTCTGAACCCCAAGATTAAGGTTGGATCAAAATACCAGTCCGGCGGAATCTCAATCAAGTCATAGTAATTGGCCGCCAGGGACATATCACCACTTTCCATCGCGCACATCCCTCGGCCCGCTGCGACTTGAGACTGGATTTCTCGGTGAACCTGTCCGTTCAGGTAGGCTTCACAACGGTTGAAATAGCTCAGCGCGGACCCGAAATCCTTCGAGCGCACAGCGGCTATTCCCCGATTGCACCAGTAGATTGAAAGTGAGTCGGGTGTATCGAGCTGGTCCACGATACTCTCGATCGCAGCAAAACCCGTTAAAGCAGCGTCGGCTTCCCCAATATCACTCAACCAGGTGCAGCGGTTGATGAGCGGATGAAGGCGCCGTAGAGGATCTGGGGAGTTTCGCGCAACAGCCTCGCACTCCTGCAGTGCCTGAGCTCCACCACGGCTGTTCAGTTCTCCTCGGGCTATCAATACGGCTACCTTTCGCGACAAGGCGTCGATATGGATCTCCGGACGGGAGGCTTTGTGTGCCAGAGTCGCGCTCAACTCGGCATACCGGAGTCCATCGTCCACATCACCAAAATACGCGGAGAGGGACAGAAGGCTTGTCACCTGAACTTTCGCCGGATCAGGGAGTGGGTCATTCAGAAGGGATTTCGCTTTATCGATAACGTCGCGTGCATGGATGAGACGGCCCCATGCCCGCTGATATCGGATGTCATAGTATAGGGCTCGGGCCGCAACGTCGAACCAGGAGTTAGCCGCTGCGTCTCGAAAAACGTTCAAAAGCCGGGCATGTGCCTTTTCAGGGGATGGTTGCTCAAGGATTGTCTCAGCCTCTAGCCGCCGGAGCTTGCAGTCCAGTGCTAAAGCTAGGTCACCGGTTTCCCGATGGGCCCGCTCAGCAGATAGCAAGAGGGGAACCGCGGGCTCCATTCTTCTACACTGTTGTAGCAGGACGCCTAGATTGGTGGTAATCTCGTTTCGGGCGGAGGTCTCCGTTGCGCGCCCTAGCGCAAGCTCAAGGGACGCAGCCGCCTCGTCGAATGCACCATTTTGCTTCGCAAACTGAGCCGCCTGCAGCCCGTATGCGCTCGCCTTCTCGTTGAGCCCGGCTTCCGCGAAGTGACGAGCGAGCGTCGCAGCGGGGGTTGAGCCGTGAGACTCTAATGCAAGAGCTAAGTCGGTTTGCACATGGGCCCTTCCAGCCGCTGAGAGTCCGTCCATCACTATTCTACGGACGAGCTCACTTCGGGGGGACGCCGCGTTCGGGGTGACGGTGGCGAGACCGTTCTCCCACAGGCATTCCAACGCAGACCGAAATGTGTCTTCATGGAAAGCGCGAACTGTTCGCAGGACTTCCAGACTGACGGGCTCGCCAGCGGAGCAGATTATTTCCAGCAGCTGCTGTTCCAGCGGCTTTAGCTCTGCGAGTCGCTTCGAGAATATCTTATGAAAGACAGGCGGTAGTGGAACGCCTGCTTGTAGTGCCGGTTCCCTTATCTTCTCCCAATGCGTTGCGGTTTCAACAAGAAGAAGCGGGTTAGTCCCGGCAACCGAGACAACCTCATGGAACTCTGACAGAAAATCGCCTTCTTGTAGAATGCCCTTCACCAAATCAACAGCCATAGTCTCCGAGAGCCCTTCCAGGTAGAGCTCTTCTGGGAGGGTCTGTTGAGACAGCCACGATATCGGCAGCCCGGGGTCCAACTGTTTGACACCTCCGATCGGTGTGCGTACGGACAACAAGAAGCAGAGCGGGGCCTCAAATGCATGGCCCAACAGTGATGTGATCGCCTGGGCGGTAGTGGTGTCGACAAATTCGGCCCCGTCGAGCCAGATCAGGATCCGTCCAGAGCGACATAGCGAGGCGAGCAGCTGCCTGAGACACTCGAAGAGCACACGCGGATTACTTGATTGGCCCCGATCGGTTCTTCGATCCACACTCTTGGTGTCCGAAAAACCATCGGTGATCCACTGAACTCGAGTTCGCCAGGGCTCCGGGAGGTCATCCAAGTGAACCTGTGCCCAACGATCGTCAAAAGCGTCTAGCAGGGGTGAGATTGGGAGGTGCTGCTGTGCTTCGTGGCAAAAACCCTTAAGGATCCTTCCTCCCTCAACAGGAAGTTGGCATGCCAATTCGTGGCAGAGGCGAGTTTTTCCGATCCCGAGCGGGCCAGAGACTATCACCAGCTTAGGCTTGAACGCCGTCGGGTTCAGCACCGCTTTCCGCAAATGCCCCAGCTCGACGGTACGACCTGCGAAAGGAGGTTCAGAGCGTCCCGTCTCGTCAGGGAACGACGCATTCTTCAAGCCGATTAAAGGGATGCGGCGGTTGACCAATGTCTTTATGTATTCTAGAGACTTCTTGTCTTCGTCTGCATCTGAAAGGCCCATGATATATTCTTTATGCTGATAATATATCCAGGAGGCCGCATTATAGTTGCCCTGCATAGCCTGGCCTATCATCATGTGACGTATCGCGTATAGCGAGGGCCCATCCATGTCGATCAAGGTCTTCGCCGCGAGATGCTGAGCTCCCCAGTCCTTGCGCGATTGGTCCTTGTTGAGGACTGAGTAGCAGCATTCGCGAATGCTGGTGACGAGGTCATCTCCTATCGTATTCTGGTAGAGATCCCTCAATTCCTCATGGGCTGTGGATGTCCTTGAGAGAACCCCTTTCTGAACGATGTCCCAAGCCAACGCTGGGTTCTCAGTCTGCAACAACTGCTTAACCTGAGAAAGGTCGGACCCCATTAACCGCGAATCAAACCGTAGGGGGTCCCCCCCGACAAGCGCGGCGGCGTTAGCCCCTAGCCGGGACCTGGTCATGTAGATCAATTGTGAGAGGCGTTGGGAGAGTTGGGAGTCTGTCCCACGGGACCAGAGGCGATTCCTGACCAACTCGCGAGATATCCCCTCACCCCCCTCCAGCGCCAGAATGGATAGGAGGATAAGACTCATCGGGCTGAGGCTCGGTGCCTCATTCATCGTCGCTGTGAGAATGGGGCCGCCAAACAGCTGCAGGGTCAGGGTTGGGCTGTCGGTGTATTCTTTGGACATTTCGAATTGGAGGTGGGGTCTAGGGCTGCGTCCCATGCCCGGACCTTTAAAGGAAACCCACATAAAAGTGCAGCAATCTTTGAACACGTGGTCTGCTAGGCAAATTGTCGCTCACAATGCGCCCCTCGTCTGGGAGCCAGGAACCTCACGCTGCCGAGCCCCGCTTCATATCTCTCCGTCCCGCGTTAGCTCGATCGCTTCCGCCGTGGTTCGGCGCAAGCCGTGAGGGTTTCCCCCTCCTGGTAGCGCGACCAGGGGTCTCCGGGTCAGGTGGATCAGGCCGGTCTGGGAATCCTTCCAGCCGGATTTCCAGCCCTCCCTCAAGCCACTCCTTGTATAGCCAGGCTTCAGCGACCCACTCCCAGCCGAGCCGATGCCGGACGACCGAGGGTCGTACGCCGATTAGCCGATGCATCTGGTTGCTAAGGGTGAAGCCATCAGGGTAACCGAGGGATGCGGCGATACTACTGAGCGGCTCCTGTCCATTCTGGAGCCGTAGAGTAGCCCTGAGCAGGCGGCAGAACTGTAGCCAGTGAGACGGGACCGGGATGCCGCTTCTCCGAAAACGCCGGCCGAGCGCCCTCCGGGAGAGGTAAACACCTCGAGACAGCGCCGAGAGTGTCCGTAGCTCTGCAGAGAGCTCAACCGTCCGTCTAATGATACGCCGGTTTTCCTGGTCGAGCCGCAAACCTCTCCACCAAAGGTAGTCGAGTACTTCGCCCGCAAGATCTTCGGGGTCCCAGCACAAAAGGAGCCTCAACTCCCCAACTTCTGGTTTCGGGTGGAAGGGGAGAATTGCCTGAGGCCGCGCGTCCTCTAACACTTCCAAAACGCGGGAGCGCACCTTGGACACAGTCCCTGACCGAGGAAGCATTACGAGTAGAGGCAACCCGCCAGGGCGCCCTGCGATTCGCTCCAAGTGCCGTTCGTCATAGCCGCACCCAAGGCTCCAAACCAGTGCGGCACCTCCGCGGACCCTGGGGTCCTCAGGGAACGCTTCATCCGTATCAATCGCCATCAGCTCCTGATACGGTGGGGCGAAAAGCGAAAACGCAGCCGCGGCGCTTGAGGTCATGGGACACCTCCTGGGTGAAGGGGATGAAACTCCGTCTGGTGACCCCATGATCTAAAGCGCGCGCATCATCGCCGTATCATCGCCCGCATCCGGAAACCCACGGATCCCTCTGGTGGCACCTTGACATAAACAAAATATTGTTTATGGTTTACTCAGGAAGGCTTGTCGTGATGCCCACTCAGGCGCGCTCTGCCCGACGCCCCCCTCCGGACTCCGCGAGGTACCCCAGTGTCTGTCTTGAATCCAGCCACCGCCCTCGATGAGCGTCCCTCCCCGGCCGCCGACCACCCGGACACCGCCGACTCCCCCGAGACCCCCGACCGCCCCCCCTCCGACGACCTGCTCCTGCGGGTCCCGCAGCAGCACCGCAGTCGCCGCACCCTCGAAAGCTTCATGGCGGCCGCGCGCCACCTGCTGGGTGAGGGGGGCGAGTCCGCCGTGACGGTCTCGGATGTAGCACGCCGGGCGAAGGTTTCGGTCGGCGCCTTCTACACGCGCTTCGAGGGGCGCGATGACCTGATCCGGTACCTGGGCGAGCGCTCCTTCGAAGAGGCCATCGCAGAGTGGGAGGCCGAGATCGACCGTGAAGTCACCGGACTCGATCCGGCGCTCTCGCATCTGGCCGCCGCCTTTCTGGCCGAGCCCCTGCGCACCGTGGTCCGGCTCGACGGATACCAGGACCCCGCTCCCTCGCGGCTGCGGCGATTCGAGGACCGGGTGGCGCGCGACCTGCGCGTCTTCGACCCCTTCCCCTCGCCCCCTCGCGAAGACGACCTGCTGCGGGCGCGCTTCCTGGTCGGGGGGCTGCGCGAGCTGGCCCGGCGCGCCGAGCAGGACGAGAGCGAGGTCGAGACCACGGTCCCCGCCGACCCGGACCGCCTGGCCCGCATCGCGGCGTCCATGCTGACCGGTGCGATCTCGTCCGAGGACCGCGACGATGCCGAAGTGACGCCCCCGCCGGACCCGGAGGGCCCGGGCGACGGCAAGGCGCAGGCCGCCGAAGCCGACGTGGACCTCTTCGACGTGTGGGGGTAGGGCCCGTCATGGCATCCAACCCCGGAACCTCCGACTCCTCCGCCCCCGTCGCCGGCCTTCTGTTCGATCTGGACGGGACGCTGATCGCCACCCGGCACCTGTACCTCGAGGCCTTCGCCGACGCCCTGGAGCCACTGGTGGGCCAGCGTCTCACCCACGACGAGATGATCGCCCGGCACCCCCGCTCCGAGGTCCGCTTCCTGAAGGAGCTCACCGCCGAGGCGGTGCTGGGCGGGGTCGACCGGGCTGGCCTCGGGGACCCGGCCGCCGCGGCCGACCGTAACGCCACGACCACCCCGCCCCCCGCACACGCCGGGCTGAACGCCGCCCAGTCCGCCGTGCTCGACCGCTTCTTCGAGTCCTATCGCCGCCGCCATCCCAGCGACTTCGAGGGGGTGTATCCCGGCGTGCGCTCCATGCTCGACCTGGGCCGCAGCCGAGGGCTCCCGGTGGGGCTGGTCACCGGAAAGAGCCGACGCTCGTGGGACATCACCCGCCCCGAGGTCGACCTGGGCGAGTTCCACACCCTGGTCTTCGACGACGATGTGCCCGAGTCCAAGCCGGACCCGGCGGGGCTCCACCTGGCGCTCCAGGCGCTCGAGCTGCCCGCCGAACAGGTCGTCTACATCGGCGACTCGGTGACCGACCTCGAGGCCGCCGTCCGGGCCGGCATCCGGCCGGTCGCGGTGCTCTGGTCGAAGCGGGCGCACGAGCGCGAGCCCTTTCGGCAGGCGGCCCTGACGCGCGGGGGGCACGTGCTCGCCACCCCGGGCGATCTGTCGGAGCTGCTCAGCGGGGGGTGAGCCCCGGGCAGTGCAGGAACTGCATCATACCCAGCTCGAGCCCCGGCCCGGCCTCCGAGGTGAGCACCACGTGACCCCCGTCCAGGATCGCGACCGCCTCCCCCTGAGGCTCTCTCAGCGGTCGAAGGTTGAGGCGCCCCTGAGGGGTCGGGGCGAGGGTGCCCTCCTCCGAAGGAGTGAAGAACTCGAGCGTCTCGTAGGTGCGGATCGCGACCCAGCGGCCATCCTCCGAGGCCGAGGCGCCCGTGACCAGCCGCGGAAGGGAGGGCGGCCCGGGGGTGAGCGTCTGGATCCGGGTCACCCTCAGGGGGCGATCGGGGCTCGTGAGCGGGGGCACCCGGTAGATCTCGACGGGGTGGTTGCGGCCCTTGGTGATCAGGAAGAGGCGTTCGCCGGGGAGGAGGTAGACGGCCTCGATGTCGCGCGGGCCATCCGGCAACTCCAGGGCGAAGCGTTCGGCGGGCGCCGATACGGTGTCGCCCGGGCGGGGCTCGGGGATCCGGTAGATCGCGGGGTCGGTGCGCTGCTCCAGGTTGTCGCCGACGTCGGCGATGTACAGGCAGCGATCGGTGTGGCCGGGCCGGCTCGGGTCACCGGAGTCCCCTGCGCGACCGGCAGGGCAGGGGCCCGCCGAGAGCTCCTCCCAGTCGACGTTCCGGGCACCTGCCACCCGGGTGATGCCCAGCAGCTCGCCCTGCGCGTCGATCGCGAACAGCTCCGGCGGGTGGCCGGAATCGTTGTGCGACCAGAAGAAGGGGGGGCTGCGGTGGTCCGAGGGGTCCCCCTGCACGATCCCCGAGCTTTCGGCGAGCTCAGGGGGGAGCGGGTGCGCGGGCGAGGCCTCGATGCAGCCGAAGGGGGTGCCCATGAAGGGGAGCGCTGGGGCGGGCCCGGCGGTGACCCCACCCGACGCGGCGCTCCACGGCCCACCCGGCGGCCCGCACGAGACCGCCACCAGCAGGGACAGCCCCAGGGCCGGGCGAAGGGCGCGGGTTCCGATCAGGGGGTCTGCACCTGCGCGATCAGCTGCCGGAGGGCCTCCTGGAAATTCTCGAGCGGGGGGGCGCCCTGCACCGACTGCCCCTGAACCAGGAAGGTCGGCGTGGCGTTGACCCCGATCTGCACCGCGACCCGGTTGTTCAGCAGGATGTTCTCGCGGACCTGGGTGCCCGTGCGGCAGGCGTCGAAGGACTCCATGTCGAGCCCGATCTCGACGGCGAACTCGCGGAAGATCGAGGGGTCCTGCTCGCGCTGCGACCACTGCCGCTGCCGCTCGTAGAGCAGCGAGCGCATCGGCGAGAAGCGGTCCTGGTAGGCCGCGCACTTGCCGGCCACCGCGGCCTCGTCCCCGTTGGGAAAGCCACCGATGGTGATGGGAATGTACTTCCAGATCACCTGGTCGGCCTCGACGAACTCCTCGCGCAGGGGGCCGTAGCTCTCGAGGTGAAAGCGGGCGCAGTGGATGCACCCGAAGTCCGAAAACTCGACCACGTAGACCTGCGCCTCGGCTTCGTTGCCCTCGTTGAAGCCCAGGTCGGCCAGATTCACCACCTGCGTCTCTTCGTCGGTGGTGAGGGTGTCGGCCGCGGGCGTTTCGGTCGCCTCGCCACCCATCGCACCGGGACCCTCGGAGCCTTCGGACCCATTGGCGCCGCACCCGGGGAGCAGGACGAGCACCAGGAGCGCGCTCCAGAGGGCGGTCGGCAGAGAGCTGCGTGCAGCGGGCATGATCGGGTATCCGGTGGTTGAGGAATCAGAGGGTGAAGCTGCGGAAGAGACGCTTCTCTTCGTCTCCATCAAGGAATGCTTCGAGTTCAATATAGGGTTCCAGGCCGCTGCCCCGGAGCTTTTCGCGAAAAAGCTTGTCGAGCTGGAAGATCCCCGCCGAGTTGTTGATCTCGATCGCGACCCGCACCGGCTTCGACTGGCCGGCCTCGAGGCTGACGTGTTCGACGGCGGCCGCCGAGATCGAGTGAATGCTCACCGAGCCGGCCTCGAA
The DNA here is from genome assembly GCA_007126575.1 of Gemmatimonadota bacterium. Taxonomy (GTDB): domain Bacteria; phylum Gemmatimonadota; class Gemmatimonadetes; order Longimicrobiales; family Gaopeijiaceae; genus SLBA01. The sequence goes on from SLBA01000046.1 coordinate 9,440, forward strand.
GGGGATGCGAGAGCGACCCTTGGCCATGTCGAGGGCGTCGGCGATCCGCACCACCCCGGCCTCGAGGGTGAGGGGGCTTCCCCCCGTGCGATGCCCGATGATGGCATGGAGGATTTCGGAGCGCAGGATCGAGACCTGGCGGGGATCCTCGTAGACCGTGGGAAGGAGCTTCTCGAGCACTCCCTGCGCCAGGAAGAGCGAATAGGACTCGTGGTCGGCGCGGTGGATCGACATGCCCAGATCGTGGAAGAGTGCCGCCAGCGAGACCACCACTTCGGCGTCGTCGTCGTCCATCCCGTAGTGCGACACGACCGAGGGGCGGACGCCGCCCTCCATCAGGAGCCGCAGGAGCCGGACCGCCAGGTTCATCACGATCTTCACGTGGACCGGGCCGTGGTCAGTCATGCCGAGCCGTTCGATCGCCGTGACGTTCGAGGCGACCCACATTCCGTAGAGGTCGTCGTCGGCGTTCACCCACTCCAGCACCTTCCGGAGCTTCTCGTTGTGGCGATTCGGGACCCGCATCTGGACGCGGCGGGCGAAGCGCTCCTGAACGGTGCGGGCGTCGCCGTCGGGAATGCCGTCCTCTTCGGGGATCACGGTTTCATGCGAGGGCACGAGGCCTCCTCTGAAGGGCTGCTGCGGTGTCGAGGGGTCGGGGGTTGAAAGCTAAGGGGAGCGATTTCA
>SLBA01000142.1 GCA_007126575.1 Gemmatimonadota bacterium
CGTGCCCCTCCGTGCCCCTCGCTGAAACCTAACGGAACTGGAGTGGTGAGCAGGGAGATGAAGCCTGTGTCCTGACTGCCGCGGAGCACTCGCGCCCCTGGGACGGCCCGGGGACACGATCCCACGGGATCAGGAACCACCGACGGGTCGTTTCGGGGGCTCGAATCCTACCAGCGAGGCAATCACGGCAGCGCCTGAAGGATTAGTAACGCCATATGCCTCCTATGCTCCGGGCGACCGGGGCGAGGCCGCACGCGTGAAGAGTTGAGGACATATAGCGCCCCGAATGCTTCAGGCACACTCCAGATGAGCGCGCTTGAAGGATTCGTGCGCAGCGCCGGGGATCTCCGAGCCACAACGGAGCCGAAGACGACCACGGACCGGGCACCTGCGCCCAGTCGCCGGGGGCACCCCCTCCCCCCGGGATTCAGCACCCCCCCACGGCCCGTGGGGGGTACCCGTGCTGGCCCTGCCCAGGATCCCGCACCACACCCGCAACACGGAGCACGAAAGACGGCCCCCCAGAGGTGCGTCCGAAGGGCCGAAATTCATTGTCTTGCCTGTAATGAGCCGGGTGGGTCTCGAACCCACGACCTACGGATTAAAAGTCCGTTGCTCTGCCAGCTGAGCTACCGGCTCGTAGAAATGTTGCCGCACATAGGTTAGCCCCCGCCGGCCTCTCCTTCCAGTCCCAGTTCGGGCTGGACCCCGCCGAAGGTGAGCCGGTGATGGGGGGAGGGGCCAAAGGAACGCAGTGCGGAGAGGTGTTCGGGGGTACCGTATCCCACGTTGGTGGCCCATCCGTAGGCGGGGTAGCGGGCGGCCAGCCGGCGCATCAGGCGGTCCCGGCAGACCTTCGCGACGATCGAGGCACAGGCGATGGTATGGACCCGGTCGTCGCCACCGACGATGGCGTCGTGCTCGCAGCCCAGGCGCCGGACCGGCAACCCGTCGACCACCACCCATTCGGGGACATCCGCGAGTGCGTCGAGCGCCCGGCGCATCGCCAGCGCCGTCGCCACCGCGATGTTCGTCCGGTCGATCTCGCGCACCGAGGCCGCCCCGATCCCCACGCATCGGGCCCGCTCCCGGATCTCGCGGTAGAGCGCCTCGCGGCGGATCGTCGAGAGCTTCTTGGAGTCTCGGGCCCCCGGCACACTGCAGCCCTCGGAGAGGATCACGGCAGCGGCGACCACGGGACCGGCGAGAGGCCCGCGACCCACCTCGTCGACCCCGGCGATGGTGGAAAGACCACGGCTCCAGATCCCCGTCTCGTATTCGAGGGGGAGCTGGAGCCGAGGGGACTCGTTCGGGGTCTCCGGCATCATGGGCCAGAAGTACGCCGACGGTTCCGTGCGCGTCCGATCAGTTGACGCGCTTTTCCCGGATACGTGCCGCCTTACCCTTCAGCCCACGCAGGTAGTACAGCTTCGCGCGACGGACCCGCCCGCGGCGCACCACCTCGATGTCGCGAATGAAGGGCGAATTCAGCGGGAAGACCCGCTCCACCCCGATTCCCGACGAGATCTTGCGCACCATGAAGGTCTCGCCCATCCCGCCGCCGCGGCGGGCAATGCAGACCCCTTCGAACGCCTGAATCCGCTCCTTCTCACCTTCCCGCACGCGGTAGTTCACCCGCACGGTGTCTCCGGGCGCAAAGTCCGGAAGGTCGTCTCGGAGCTGTTCTTTATCGAGTTCTTGAAGCAGATCGGCCATGGTTTCCTCCAGGTACGTAGATCCCCACTCCAGGGTGGGCGCAGACCCAAATTATAACGCCTGTGCCGGCGTTCGTGAAGTCCTGATCACAGACGGTTTCGCGCGCTCCCCCGTCAGTCCTCGACGACCCCGGCCTCGACGGCCCGTCGCCAGAGATCGGGGCGACGCTCCCTCGTGAGGCGCCGGGCCAGCGCCTCGCGAAACGCTTCGATCCGGGCGTGGTCCCCCGTCAGCAGCTCCTCGGGCACCGAATGCCCCCGGTACTCACGCGGGCGGGTCCACGAGGGCGGGCTCAACAGGGGCGTCTCGTAGAACGAGTCCGTGGCGGCGGAGTCGTGGTCCCCCAGCGCCCCTGGAAGGAGCCGCACCACCGCGTCGGTGATCGCCAGGGCCGCCACCTCTCCGCCCGACAGCACGAAGTCGCCGAGCGAGACCTCTTCGGTCGCGAGCTCCTCAGCGACCCGCTGGTCCACGTCCTTGTAGTGTCCGCAGAGCAGGGTGAGGTCGGGCTGAACGGAGTAGCGGACCGCGTCGGAGTGGGTGAAGGGGCGCCCCCTGGGAGAGAGCAGGACGACGGGCCCCTCGGGCTCGAGCGAGTCGACGGCCTCGAAGAAGGGCTCCGGCTTCATCACCATGCCGGCCCCCCCACCGTAGGGGAGGTCATCGACCGTCCGGTGCCGATCGTGCGTGAACTCGCGCAGGTCCACGATCCGGTACTCGGCGAGTCCGTCCCGGGCGGCGCGAGCCGGAATGCTCAGACCCAGCGGACCCTCGAAGAAGTCGGGAAAGATCGTGACCAGGTTGATTCGCATGGGTCCGGCTCCCCGGCGCGTCGAAGCGTACGGTTCTAGAGGTCGAGGAGGCCGTCCGGCGGATCGACCGTGATCCGGCCTTCGTCCAGGTCCCAGTCCACCACGATCGCCCGGGCGAGAGGGATCAGGACGGTTCCCCGTCCCTCGCGTCGCACCTCGAGCAGGTCGATCGGCTCCATCGGGAAGAGGCCCGAGACGACCCCCAGCTCCTCGCCATCGGGCAGGAACACCCTCAGGCCCGGGATCTGGTGATGGAAGAGCTCGTCGGCGTCGAGGGGTTCGACCTCCTCGAAGGGGCGCAGCAGGTCACGCCCTCGCAGGAGTGCGGCCGCGTCGCGATCGGTGAGCCCCTCGAAGATCACCAGGTAGCCCTTTCGGTACGGCCGCACCTGCTCGATGCGCAGCGCGGGCAGGAGCGGATCCGGCTCGCCCCCGTCGGCACTGGCCACGCGCAGCTCGACCCCGGAGCGGAAGGTGCCCTCGGGGCGGTCGGTCAGCGACTCGATCTGGAGCTCACCCTTCGTACCGTGCGTCCGGCGGACCCGGCCCACGGCAACGAAGGTGGGGGAGGCGTTCAGCCCTCCTCCCTGGTCTCCTCTTCACCCTCGTCGGCCGCCTCGTCGGCGGAGGCTTCCGGAGCGTCGTCGGAGGCCGCTTCGGGGGCTTCCTCCTCGGCTTCACCGGCGTCCTCGGCAGCCTCTGCGGCTTCGGCTTCGGCCTTCTTCTTCGCCTCGGCCTCGGCCTTCTCGGCCGCCGCCTTCTCAGCCTCGGCTTCCGCCTTCTTCGCCTCGGCCTCGGCCTTCTTTTCGGCTTCGGCGGCCTTCAGAGCCTCCTGCTCGGCCTTGCGGCGGGCGGCGAGCTCCTCGGCACGCTTCGCCTTCTCGGCCTCGACATCGACCTCGCCCAGGGCGAGCGTCGCGTCACCACCCTTGCGAGCCTTGCTCACCAGCGTCTTGACCGTGGGAGAGGGCAGCGCGCCCTGCCCCAGCCAGTAGTCCACCCGCTCCATGTCGAGCACGAGGCGAGCCGGCTCGGTCAGGGGCCGGTAGTAGCCGATACTCTCGACGAAACGCCCATCCCGGGGCGACGCGGTGTCGGCCACAACGACGCGGTAGTGCGGCTGCTTCTTCCGGCCCATTCGCCGGAGACGAATCTTTACGGACATCGTTTCTCTTCTCTCTCGACTGCGATTTCGGATCCACCCGATCGACGGATCTCTCTGTGCGGTCCGGACTCCCGGACCCGTGCCCCGTCCCCGGCCCTCGGGCCCGATCCGGCGCGCTCCATGTTCTGAACGTCCCTCCCCCGGGCGATCCCGCCACCCGGGCCCTCGTCCTTCAGCGGGGCATGAAGCCCTGCATGCTGCGCATGCGCTTCATCATCTTGCGCATGTCCTTGAACTGCTTCATCAGTCGGTTCACCTCGGCCACCGATCGGCCGCTCCCCTTCGCGATCCGCGCCCGGCGTGAGCCGTTGAGCAGCTCCGGCCGGCGGCGTTCCTCGGGGGTCATCGACAGGATGATCGCCTCGACGTGCTTGATCCGCTTCGGATCGATGTCTGCCATCGGCATCTTCTTGCCCATCCCCGGGATCAGCTTCATGAGCTGATCGAGAGGCCCCATCTTCTGCACCTGGCGCATGGCCAGCAGAAAGTCCTCGAGGGTGAACTTGCCCTCGCCCATCATCTTCTTCTGCAACCGCTCCGACGCGTCGACGTCGACAGCGCGCTCGGCGCGCTCGACGAGTCCGACGATGTCGCCCTTCTGCAGGATCCGCCCCGCCAGCCGCTCGGGATCGGCCACGTCGAGGTCGTCGACCCCCTCGCCCATCCCGACGAACTTGATCGGCTTGCCGACCACGCTCCGGATCGACAGGGCCGCTCCGCCCCGCGCGTCTCCGTCCATCTTGGTGAGCACGATCCCGCTCACGTCGAGCTCGTCGTCGAAGCCCTGGGCGATCTTCACCGCCTCCTGCCCCGTCATGGCGTCGGCCACGAAGAGGATCTCGTGCGGAGAGACGGCGTCGCGGATCTCACGCAACTCGCGCATGAGCGCCTCGTCGATCTGCAGCCGTCCGGCCGTATCGACGATCAGGACCGCCCGCTTCTCCGCCTTCGCGACCCGCAGCGCCTCGCGGGCGGTCTCGACCGGATCGCCCCCGGCCGCACCCGCGTGGATCGGCACATCGATCCGCTCCGCCAGCGTGGTGAGCTGCTCGACCGCCGCCGGTCGAACCAGATCACAGGCGGCGAGCATCGGCTCGCGGCCCTCGCGCTTGATCCGGCGCGCGAGCTTCGCGGCGGTCGTCGTCTTACCCGACCCCTGCAGCCCGACCACCAGGATCACGGTGGGCGGAGCCGCGGCCCACTCGATCGTCGGTCGCCCCTCGCCCAGCAGCGTCGCCAGCTCGTCGTTGACGATCTTGACGATCTGCTGGCCGGGCGAGACCGACTTCAGAACCTCTTCGCCCAGCGCCTTCTCCTGAACCCGATTCAGGAACTGCCGCGTGACCTTGTAGTTGACGTCCGCCTCGAGGAGCACACGCCGGACTTCCCGCAGCCCATCCTTGATCATGGGCTCGGTCAGCACGCCCCGCTGGCGGAAACGCCCCAGGACGGAATCCAGCTTTTCGCTCAGCTCATCGAACATCTACAACCCGGCTGCTCAGTAAGGCCTGATTCGGCAAAGATCAGAAAGTTACCGCCGCAGCCGCCTCGACTCAAGGCTCGCGTCAACGGACGTGAATGATCTGGCTGCGGCGCGTCCCCACCGAGACCATCTCGATCGGAGCCCGGGTGAGCTCCTGGAGCCGGTCCAGGTAGCGCCGGGCATTCACGGGGAGGTCGTCCAGGCTCCGAGCCTCGGTCGTGGGCGACTCCCACCCCGGATGCGTCTCGAGCACCGGCTCCACATCTTCGAGCCCGTGGGTGTCGGCCGGGAACTCCTCGACCAGGCCGCGGGGCGTCCGGTACCCGGTGCAGACCGAGATCTCGGGAAGGGTGTCGAGCACGTCGAGCTTGGTGACCGCGACCCCGGTGAGCCCGTTCACACGGGCGGCGTATCGCGAGAGGACCGCGTCGAACCAGCCGCAGCGCCTGGGGCGACCCGTGGTGGCACCGAACTCCCCGCCCAGCTCCCGCATGCGCTCGTCCATCTCCGGGTCGAAGCCGGTCGGAAGGGGGCCGTTGCCGACCCGCGTCGTATAGGCTTTCACGATTCCGAGGACCGAGTCGATCCGGGTGGGACCAACCCCGATCCCGGTCGCGGCGGCCGCGGCCGTGGTGTTCGACGAGGTCACGAAGGGGTAGGTCCCATGGTCCAGGTCGAGCGCCGTTCCCTGCGCTCCCTCGAGCAGGATGCGCCGACCGTCGTCGAGCGCGCCCTCGACCTCGAGCCCCACGTCGACGGCGAGCTCAAGGATCCGCCCGCGCAGCGCCAGGCTCTCGTCGAGCGCCCGGTCGAACCCTTCCCCGACCGTCCCCCCGAGCTGCTCGATCCGGTCCCGGGCCCGCTCGGCGCCCTCGGTCACCAGCCGCTCGAAGCGCTCGGCGTCGACGGCGTCGGCCACCCGGATCCCGCGACGGCCGGCCTTCTCCTCGTAGGCGGGCCCGATCCCGCGGCCCGTGGTCCCGATCTTCTCGGCCGACCCTTCCTCCCACGCGCGATCCAGCTCCCGATGGTACGGGAGCAGCAGGTGCGCACGGTGGCTCACCCCGACCCGGCCCTCGAGGTCGATCGCACGGTCACGCAGCGCGTCGTACTCCTCGAAGAACTGCAGCAGGTCGAGCACGACCCCGTTGCCCAGCAGGCAGCGCTTCTCCGGGTGCAGGATCCCCGAGGGGATCTGGTGGAGGATGAACTCCTCGTCGCCCACATGTACCGTGTGGCCGGCGTTGGCGCCGCCCTGATAGCGGGCCACCACATCGACGTCTTCGGCGAGCACGTCGACGATCTTCCCCTTCCCCTCGTCCCCCCACTGGCAGCCGACAATCACCACGCACCGGCTCGACCCCGCTCGTTGTACCACCGTTCTCACGACTCCTGGTCAGAAAAACGCAAAAAAGCCCGTCCCCGAGGGGATGGGCTTGCTTCCTGGATCCTTGGGCGGAAGCTAGAGCAGAATTCCGGGACTGTCAAGCAATGGCAGGGGCTCTGGCGCGGCCGTCGCCCTCCCCGCGATTCGGAGTCGGGGGTCGGGGCCCGCGTCCGGCACTCACTGCTCGTCTGCCCCGCGATCAGGGGTCGGGGTCGGGGCTCTGGCGCCGGGTCAGAACTCGACGCCCGCGTCCCGCATCCGCTGTTCGACGACCGCGCGGTCGGCGTCCGACAATGGGGCCAGCGGGGGCCGGGGGAGGCCTCCCTGGAACCCGAGCGCGTCCAGGGCGGACTTCACTCCCGGGACACCGAAGGCCCCCACGATCCCCGTGTGCAGGGGTCCGACCACCCCCTGCAGTCGACCGGCGAGTCCCGTGTCGCCCCCGCGGAAGGCGCGGACGATCCGGGCCGACTCGTCGGGCACGAGGTTGGCGACGCCCAGGATGCCCCCGACGGCGCCGATTTCGAGGGCGGCGAAGAGGCGCGAGCCATTGCCCACGAGGAGCTGGAAGTCCGTGGGCACCTGCCGGACGAGCTCTCCCAGCTTGTCCATCTCGCCCCGGGAGTCCTTCATCCCGATGATGTTGGGGTGCCCGGCCAGCTCGGCCACGAGCCCCGCCGGAAACTCCACGGTGCTCATGCGCAGCGGCACCTGGTAGAGGAGGATCGGTATCGGCGAGACGTCGGCGAGCGCACGGTAGTGATCCCTCAGGGCGGCGGGCGTCATGGCCCCGCGATAGAAGGCCGGCGGCTGGACGAGTGCGGCGTCGGCCCCCCGGAGCGCCGCCTCGCGGGTGAGCGCGATGGTGGCCCGGGTCGACTCGAGGCCGGTACCCGCCACCAGCAGGCGGTCGTCGGGCACCACGTCGCGCGAGGCCTCGAGCGAGGCCAGGCGCTCCCGATCGTCCAGGAGCACGGCCTCGCCGGTGGATCCGCCGAGCACGACGCCAAGAACGCCGGACTCGAGCCAGCGCCGCAGGTTGGCCCGCAGCGCGACCAGGTCCAGCTCGCCGGTGACGGGGTCGAAGGGGGTGGCCGTCGGGATGAGGACCCCGCCCAGATCGAGCGCAGGAGCCGTCACGAGGCCGACCCCGGCATCCCGTGCGCCCGATCGATCCCGCTGCCCGACCCTCCCCCTTCCCCGTAGAAGTTGACCTTCAGGTCGAGGTCGGAGGGGTTCGTCGCCGCGGCCTTCGCGGTGTGGAAGTCGACGAGGTCGTCCTTGAGCAGCTCCATGAGGTGCTGGTCGAAGCTCTGCGATCCGTAGGGCTCCCGGCCCTCCTCGAGGAGCTCGGGGATCTCGACCATCAGGTCGGACTCGCGGATGCAGTCACGGATGGTGCCCGTCACCACCATCACCTCGCAGGCCACGATCCGTCCCTCTTCGTTCTTGCGGGGCAGGAGCCGCTGCGAGACCACGGCCATGAGCGACTCGGCGAGTCGCACCCGGATCATCTCCTGGTCCGACGGAGGGAAGACGGCGATGATCCGCGAGATCGTCTGCACGGCGTTCTGCGTGTGCAGCGTCGAGACGACCAGGTGGCCCGTCTCGGCCGCCTTCAGCGCAATGTCGATCGTCTCGTTGTCGCGCATCTCTCCGATCAGGATCACGTCGGGGTCCTGGCGGAGCGCGGCCCTCAGCCCGTCGTTGAAGGACTTGGTGTCGGTCCCGATGTCCCGCTGGGTGATCGAGCACCGGCGGTCGCGGTGCAGGAACTCGATCGGATTCTCGAGTGTGACGATGTGCTTTTCGGAGTTCTGGTTGATGTACTCGACCATCGCCGCCATCGTCGAGCTCTTCCCGGAGCCCGTGACGCCCGTGACCAGGATGAGGCCCCGCTCGTTGCGGGCGATCGCCTCGAGCACCTTGGGCAGCCGGAGGTCCTCGAAGGTCGGAACCTCGTACGGGATCACCCGAAGCACGATCATGAAGGAGCCGCGCTGCCGCAGGATGTTGACCCGGAAGCGCCCCAGCCCCGACATCCCCCACGAGCAGTCGTAGTCGGTGATGTCGTCGATCGCGAGGCGATCTCTCTCGTGCGGAATGAACTTGAGCGCGAGCGCCTTCACCTGCTCCTGCGACACCCGCTGCTGGGTCATCGGGATGAGCCGGCCGTGCACCCGGGCCCGGATCACGTCTCCCGACTTGACGTGGATGTCGCTGGCGCCCATTTCGATGGCTTTCTTGAAGATCTCGGTCATGTGTTCGGTCCCTGAGCTCATGGCTGCGCCCCGGAGGGGGCGTGTCCGGCTGGATTCCCACAAGATACCGGGAAGGGAGGGCGGGCCGCCACCATCAAGGGAGGGCGGGCCGGCATCATCGGCCCGGCTCGGCGCGCTAAAGCGGGCCGGTCGCGATGGCCGCGCGGCGCCAGTCGAGGCCCATCCGCTCGCGCACCTCGTGCATCGTCCGGGCCGCCTCGGTGCGGGCGCGCTCGGCGCCGGCCTCGAGGATCTCGCGCACGCGACCGGGCCGTTCGGTGAACTTGCGGGCCCGCTCCCGGATCGGCGCGAAGTGCTCGTCGATCGAGTCCGCGAGGATCCGCTTGCAGTCGACGCATCCCCGGGTGCCGGCCCGGCACTGGTCGGCGATGTCGGGAATGCGAGCCGGGTCGGTGAAGTGCTTGTGCAGGCTGAAGACGTTGCAGACCTCGGGGCGCCCGGGGTCGTCGCGGCGGACCCGCTGCGGGTCGGTCACGGCAGTGCGCACCCGCGACCAGATCTCGTCGGAGTCCGCCAGGATCCGCACGGTGTTGTCGAGCGACTTGCTCATCTTGGCATCGCCGTCGAGGCCCAGGATCCGGCCGACGCCACTCAGGATCGGACGGGGCTCCGGAAAGACCTCCCCGAACCGATGGTTCCACTTGCGTGCGATCTCTCGCGCCAGCTCGAGGTGCTGGAGCTGGTCCTCGCCCACCGGGACCCGTTCGGCGCGGTAGAGGAGGATGTCGGCGGCCTGGAGGATCGGGTAGTTGAGCAGACCGGCGGGGATCGACTCCAGGCGCGACGACTTGTCCTTGTACTGGGTCATCCGCTCGAGGTCGCCGACCGGGGTGACCGCATTCAGGAGCCAGGCGAGCTCGGTGTGCTCCTGCACGTCGGACTGCACGAAGATCGTGCTGCGCTCCGGATCGAGCCCGACCGCCAGGAAGCTCACCGCCAGGTCGAAGACGCGTCGCGGGAGCTCCGAGGGCTCGTGGCCCCCGGTGAGCGCGTGCTGATCGACGATGCAGAAGTAGCAGTCGTGGTCGTCCTGGTGGTCGACCCACTGGCGCAGCGCCCCCAGGTAGTTGCCGAGGTGGGCCTCGCCACTGGGTTGCATTCCGCTGAAGATCCGCGTGCGGTTGGACATGGGACTCCGGTTGTAGGGGGGTTCGGAACGTGGCTAACTTAGCCCGGTTGCCCCGCTCGAATCCACCCTCCCCCACCCC
>SLBA01000020.1 GCA_007126575.1 Gemmatimonadota bacterium
CCCGCCGGCAGGTCCGTCAGCAGGAGGCCGTCGGCCCCCACCGCGGCGGCCGCCGTCACGAATCGGTCCATGCCGAAGTGGTAGACCGGATTCAGGTAGGTGAAGAGGACGACGGGGGTGTCATGGGTGGTGCGGAACTCCTCGAGGATCCCGAGGGCACCCTCCACCGTCATCCCCTGCTGCAGCGCCTCGAAGGTGGCCCGCTGAATCGTGGGCCCATCGGCGAGGGGATCCGAGAAGGGGATGCCCAGCTCGATCACGTCGGCCCCCGCATCGGCGGCCGCGTGCATCATCGCCAGGGACTGGTCGCGGTCCGGGTACCCGGCGCAGATGTAGGGAATCAGCGCGGATTGACCGCGATCCATCCGGCTGCGCAGGGCAGTCAGGATGCGTGAGGGGGAGGCGGCGTCGGCCGGCGTGGGGGTGGGCTGCGAAGAAACGGTCATGGAGACTCAGGTTACGGTGACGTACTCGGCCACCTGGATTCCGTATCGGTTGGGGTCTGCGGTCTTGATGATCGAGCGCTTCAGGTCACCCGTGGTCTCGTCGAGCTCGTCGAGGCGGACCGTGCGGGGGATGGCCAGCGGGGTGCCCATCTCGTCGGAGAGGATCTTGATTTCGGGCTGATGGAGCTTCTTGGGGTCGGGATTGGCCTTTGTCACCACGCCCATCTCGTAGGAGTCGAGGATGACCAGCGTCCCGACCGGGTAGATCCCCGTGGCGGTGATCAGCGCCTTCACGATCAGGGGGTGAAATCCCCGCTTCGGGTTCTCTTTCATCTCGCGCAGCACGGCGTCCGGCGGCCAGGGGCGATACTGGTAGCTGCGGCGGGAGGTCCCCGCGTCGAAGGCATCGGCCACCGACACGATCAGCGAGAAGAGGGTCGGGGAACGCGGGCGACGGCTCGACGGATAGCCCTTGAGGTCCGTCTTCATGTGATGCTCGTAGGCCATGAGCATCTGACGGAAGGGGACATCGTTGAACCCATGCAGCTGGAAGAGCTGGAGGAGGCCGTCGGTGGGGTGCTCCTTCATGAGGGCCCAATCTTCCTCGTTCAGCCCCTCGGGCTTGTTCAGGACCTCGGCGGGCACCCGCATCTTTCCGACATCGTGAAAGAGGGCCCCGAGGCCCAGGTCGTACAGGTCCAGCTTCTCGAGACCGAGCCGCTGGCCGATCACCACCGAGAAGATGCACACATTCACCGAGTGGGTGAAGGTGTACTCGTCGAAGTCCCGCAGGTGGGTCATCGCGACCATCGAGGGCTCGTTGGTCAGTACCTGGTCGACGATCGTCTGCACCGCACGCTTCACCTTGCGCACGTTCACCGCCCGCCCGATCCGGACGTCGGTGAGCACGTCGCGGGCCATCTGAACCGAGAAGGCATACGTCCGCTTGGCTCCGTCCAGCTTCGCCTCCTCCAGGTCGAGGGGTTCGATCTCACGCTCGGCCTCGATGCTGATGTGGCGGATGTTGCTCCCCATGATCCGCTTCGAGACCCCCTCGAACGGATCCTCCGGCTCGGGGTCTCTCAGGATGATGGAGAGAAACGCCGCCCACTCCTCCTTCTCGATCCCCTCCTCGACGTGCACCTCGCCGATGCCGTGCAGGTGCAGGGTGCGCGCCACCGAGCCGAAGGTCGAGAAATTCCTCAGATCGAGGCGAAGGCGCGTCTCGTTGAGGAAGAAGAAGTCCCCCACCACGCGGAAGTCCATAAGGCCTTCCCGCTGAATCAGCCGCTTGACCATCCGGTCGAGATCCAGAAGTGCCTTCTGCACGGTCTCGTTGTCGATCGGGTAGAACTTCACGGCCCGGAGCGCCGCATAGAAAGACACCAGGAGCTTTCGACCGTCCTCCTGCAACTGGACCTCGGGACTCGTCATTCGAGGTCTCCTCCGCGATAGGCCCGGTTCACCGCGCTTCGCACCACCGGATCCTGGGCGTCACGGGCGCGCTCCAGGGCGTCGAAGGCGGCATCGGTGCCCACCACTCCCAGCCCCTGTGCGGCCGCGGCCCGGATGTCGGGAGGTTCCTTGAAGCCGAGCAGACCCTTCCCGTTCAGACGGCGGTCAAGGAAGGTGATCCCCCGCTCGCCGGCCAGTCGCGCGTAGGATTCGAAGAATGCCACCTTCTCGGAGATGTCCACTTCGCGGAAATCCCGGCTCGAAAGGATCGCCTGCAGGACCTCGGCCGCGGGAGCGTAGCGAGCCCGCCCGAGGGCCCGGGCCGCCCCGATCCGCAGGTCCCGGTCCACGTGGTCCAGCGCGCGTTCGAGGGCCCCGGCCAGCGCCGACGAGGGGATGTCTCCCGCGACCTCGACCACCGCTCGCTGGACGCGGGGGGGGCCTTCGTCCAGGAGGCGGGCCAGGGCCGCGCTTCCCTGGGGAAGGCCCAGCATCCCAACCAGTCGGACCGCCCCCGAGACGACCCGGTCGTCTTCGTGTCCGAGCAGGCGCATGACCCGCTCGGGGGCCCCCGCCGCGATGACCTGGATCGCATCCTGGAGGATCCGCCGAATCGTCGGGTGCGGGGTCGTCTCGACGGCGGCCAGGAGATAGGCCAGTGCGGTGGGCCGGAGGTGGCGCAGGAGGAGCGAGAGTTCCCGGGGGTCCGAGGTGATCGTGCCGTCTTCGAGGGCCTTCACGAGCTCGCTCACCACCTCGGGCTGCGCCAGGTCGTCGAGGAGCGCGCGGATCACCTCCTGGGCGTCGGGACTCAGCAGGTCCCGCTCCTGCACCTTGCCCAGCTCGTCGAGGATCAGCGCCGCCGAGGGGATCCGACCGCGACTCAGGAAGCTGGGGAGGAGGCTGCGGAGAATCTCGGCGATTTCGGCCTGGCGATCGGGTCGACCGGCCTCCTCGAGGCGATCGAAGAGGGCGTACAGGACATCTCTGCGCAGCGGGCGATCGTGCTCCTCCCGGATCATCTCGGTGAGCTGCTGGCGCTCGCTGGGATCGAGTGCGTAGAGGGTCGGATTGAAGTCCTGCGTCCGGACGGACGGGGGCGGCGCGTCGGCGTCCTCCTCCTCGTCCTCCTCTCCGAACATCCCCTCGGAGTCGAGGATCCCTCGAAAGTCGCTGTCCTCGGTGGGGGTGATCTCGGGCAGGGGAATGCCCTCGGCGAGCAGATCGACGACTTCGTACTCGAAGTGACGAAAGTCACGGTCCCAGAGCAGGGTCACGAGATCGTCCGCGTCCCCCTGGGCGTGCCGGGCGCGGTGCAGGACCTCGAGAAAGGGCTCGAGCTCCTCGGACTCGAGCCCGCGCAGGAACTTGATGTCCCGCACACCGTCCCGGAAGAGGAGGAAAGCCAGCGAATCCGAACGGTTGGAGTTCTTGTAGACCTCTTCACCGAACCAGGTGATCCGGTCTTCCTCGATCGAGAGGATGAGCTCGTCGCGGTCCTCCCAGATTCCCTCGAAGGCCTCGGTGAGATTGCTCAGGAATCGATGGTAGACCGGGTTGTTGCGGTCATAGAGCTGGTAGGCACGCAGCGCCTTGGCGAGGGTGTTGAAGAATTCGCGGATTTCCTCGACCGGGAGAAGATCGGGATCCTCCCATTCGAGGGAAGCCCCCGTATCGGGCTCCTGCGGCCGCTCCTTCAGCTCTTCCGCCAACGCTTCCTCACCATTCGGGCATGGGCCGGCGCCGGGGCACCGGCCGATTTCAGAGAATCGATCCGCGTCCTTCGATCCTGGCCACGTGGGCCACATCCTTGTCTCCCCGGCCACTCATGCAGAGCACGACCGGCCCACGATCCATCTCGGAGCGCCCCTCGCCGAGGAGATAGGCGACGGCGTGCGCGGTCTCGAGCGCGGGGATGATCCCCTCGAGCTCGGAGCAACGGTGGAAGGCCTCGAGAGCCTCGGTGTCACCCACCGCCACGTAGTGCGCCCGTCCGTCGTCCTTGAGCCAGGAGTGCTCGGGGCCCACCCCCGGGTAATCCAGCCCGGCCGAAACGGAATGAGCAGGAGCCACCTGACCGTCTCCATCCTGGAGAAGGTAGGAAAGAGCTCCATGGAGGATTCCAGGTGTGCCCGCCGTAAGGGACGCTGAATGTCGTCCGGATGCAAGTCCCTCGCCCGCGGCCTCGATGCCGACGAGGCGGACATCCTTGTCCTGCACGAAGGAATGGAAGATGCCCATGGCGTTCGATCCGCCACCCACGCAGGCGACCACCGCCGCGGGAAGCCGCCCCTCGACCTCGAGAATCTGTTCGCGGGTCTCGTGCCCGATGACCGACTGGAAGTCACGGACCATCCTCGGAAAGGGCGACGGGCCGACCACCGAGCCGATGATGTAGTGTGTATGGTCCACATTGGTGACCCAGTCCCGGATCGCCTCGTTCGTGGCATCCTTGAGCGTCTGGGTCCCGGACGTCACGGGCCGGATCTCGGCGCCGAGGAGCTGCATCCGAAAGACGTTCAGCGCCTGGCGCTCCACGTCTTCGGCCCCCATGTACACCACGCACTCCATGTCGAACAGCGCGCAGGCGGTGGCCGTCGCCACCCCGTGCTGTCCGGCGCCTGTCTCGGCAATGATCCGCTTCTTGCCCATCTTCCTGGCCAGGAGGGCCTGGCCGATCGTGTTGTTGATCTTGTGGGCCCCCGTGTGGTTGAGGTCCTCGCGCTTGAAGTACACGGGTGCCGCGGCGTCGACGGCGGCCTCGAGGCGGCGTGCCCGGTAGAGGGGCGAGGGCCGTCCCACGAAATCACGCAGGAGGCTGCGGAATTCGGCCTCGAATTCGGCGTCGTCGCGGAGTTCCGCGTAGGCCTCCTCGAGTTCGTCGAGGGCGGCGATGAGGGTTTCGGGAACGTAGCGCCCGCCGAAGCTCCCGAATCGGTCGGAGGGGATCACCCGTTCGGGGGCGGGGTCGGTTCTGGTCTGCATGGGACACTCCAAAGGGGAGGAGCCGGGCGAATCAGGCGTCCTGCGCCGCGGCTATGAACTCATGAATCTTTTGCGGGCTCTTCACTCCGGGCTGGTGCTCGACACCGGAGCTGACATCGACGGTCTGTGGGCGAAGCCTTTGCACCGCCTCGCCGACATTTCCGGCCGTCAGGCCCCCGGCCGCGATGAGAGAGAGACCATCCGGCCACTCCGGACGGATCGCCTCGACCTCCTCCCAGGGGAAGGTCCGCCCGGTTCCCCCGAGCTGATCGGGGTGCCAGCCGTCGAGGAGGAGGCCGTCCGCGACTCCAGCCCATCGCCGGGCTTCGTCGAGGACCTCGGCGCCGGATCGGACCCGCAGGGCCTTCCAGAGTTCCCAGTCCCCCAATCCCCGCAGCGCATGGAGGTCGGCCTCGCCCTCGGACCCGTGCAGCTGGATGATCGACGCACCGGCCCGCTCGGCGGCCAGCGCCACCTCGACCGCCGAGAGGTCGGCCATCACCACCACCAGGGGGAGCCCCGACGCCTCGTGGAACGTTCGTGCCCTCTCGGGCGTCACCTCGCGCGGGGAGTCCGGAACGAGGATCGCGCCCACGTAGAGGGCGCCCGCCTCGGCGGCGACCTCGGCGTCTCTGGGGCGGGTCAGGCCACAGATCTTCACCCTGGGTCTCATCGGCCCCTCCCGGAGTCGCGTTTCGGGGTGAGTTCACGGGCGAAGGCCCGCGGGTCCTCGGCCCGGACCAGCGCCTCCCCCACGAGGATGGCATCCACCCCGGCCTCGGCGAGCCGGCGGGCATCCTCGCCGGTACGGATTCCGCTCTCGGAGACGAGGATGGCCTGTGGAGGCACCTCGGAGAGCAGCCCCAGGGTGACCTCGAGATCGGTCGTGAAGGTGGCCAGGTCCCGGTTGTTGATCCCCAGCACGCCCGCTCCGGAGGCCACGGCCCGCTCGAGGTCCGCGGCGTCGTGCGTCTCCACGAGCGCGGTCATTCCCATTTCTTCGGCCAGTTCGCGCAGCGCTTTCAGAGGCCCGTCCTCGAGGATGCGCACGATCAGGAGAATCGCGTCGGCGCCGGCCGCTCTCGCCTCCCAGAGCTGGGCCTCGTCGAGTATGAAGTCCTTACGCAGACAGGGGATCTCGACGGCGTCCCGGACGCGGGTGAGGTCCTCGAGCGAGCCTCCGAAGTAGCTCGCGTCGGTCAGGATGGAGAGTGCCGCCGCCCCCCCCTCGGCGTAGGCGCCGGCCAGCACGATCGGGTCGAGATCCTCGCGGATCGCACCGGCGCCGGGTGAACGCCGCTTGACCTCGGCGATGAGTCCGAGGCGGGCGGGGTCGGAAAGAGCTCGGGCGAAGTCGCGTGCGGGGGGCGCAGACTCGGCCAGGGACCTGAGTTCCGCGATGCGGCCCCGAAGGGCTTCGACTTCGGTTCGCTTCGTCGCGACGATTCGGTCCAGGATCGGATCGCTTGCGTGCGTCTCTGGCATGGTGGGACCCTTGTGTTTCGGGCAACCTTCGGGTAATGTTACTTCGGTTCCTGTTCGGCCCTCACCTGGAGGCGACCATGCCCCTGACGCGAAGACAGAAAGAAATCCTCGACCACATCGGCGAGTATATCGAAGCGCACGGCTACGCGCCGAGCTTCGAAGAGATCGCCTCGTACTTCGGGTACTCCTCGCTCGCGACGGTCCACGAGCACCTGAGCAATCTGGAGCGAAAGGGATATATCCGGAAGGCCTACAACGAGAGCCGCTCGATCGAGTTGATCCGCGGCGACGCGCAGCCGGCCGGTGTCGAACTTCCGCTCCTGGGCGAGGTGGCCGCAGGGCAGCCCATCGAGGCGATCTCCGAGACCGAGACGATTCTGGTCCCACCGGATCTCCTGCGTCGTCAGGGTGAAAACTACGTCCTCCGGGTGGCCGGTGACTCCATGATCGAGGAGCAGATCCGCGATGGCGACTACATCATCGTCAACAGTCGCCCCACCGCCGAAGACGGCGAGATGGTGGTGGCCCTGATCGATGGAGAGTCCGCCACCGTGAAGAAGCTGTATCGGGAAAGCGGAGACCGCATCCGACTGCAGCCCGCCAACGAGACGCTCGACCCCATGTACTATCCCGCGAGCCGGGTAACGGTTCAGGGGATCGTCGTGGGTGTGATCCGCCGGTACTGATCGACCGGGGAACCGGGCAACCCACGTCCCGCTCCCTTCCCCCAAACCAGGAGTTCACCCATGCGCATCCCATTTGCCGCCGGACACCTGAGTCCCCGCCGGAACCGGATCCTCCTGGTCCGGGGACACGGCCCCCGTCCGATCATCGGACCCTGGACACTGAAGGGTCTCGTCCGGGAGGATCACGGGGTCGCGCCCACCCGGCCGGAGACGTCGATCAACGCCTCGAGCCGCCCGAGCGCCGCCCCCGAATCCACGAGCTGAGTCGCCCGCTCCACCCCTTCCGCCAGATCCCCGACCGAGTCGGCCACGAGGAGGCCGGCAGCGGCGTTGAAGAGCACGACGGTTCGGGCTCCATCCCGACGACGGCCCTCGAGGACCTCCCGGATCACCCGCGCGTTATCGGCGGGCTCGCCACCGGCGATCTCCTCGGGGGTTCCGAGCGCCAGCCCGACGGATTCGGGGTTGATCCGGTAGTTCGAGAGTTCCCCTTCCTTCAGCTCCACCACCCGGGTGGGGCCAATCGGGCTCACCTCGTCCAACCCCCCCTCCCCGTACACGACGAGGGCCCGTTCGTGGCCGAGCGTCTGGAGGGCCCGGCTCACGAGAGCGAGAAGGTCGGGGCTCGAGACCCCGACCACCTGACGCCGCACCCCCGCGGGATTGGTGAGGGGACCCAGCAGGTTCATGATCGTGGGGATCCGAAGCTCCCGGCGGACCGGCGCAACGTGACGCATGGCGGGGTGCAGGAGGGGAGCGAACATGAAGACGATCCCCACCTCCTCGAGCACGCGGGCCATGGCGTCGGGGGTAAGCTCGATGCGCACGCCCAGCGCTTCCAGGACGTCGGCGCTTCCGCTCTTCGAGGTGAAGGAGCGATTTCCGTGCTTGGCCACCCGGACTCCGGCGGCCGCCACCACGAGAGCCGCCGCCGTCGAGATGTTGAAGGTCGTGACGCTGCCTCCCCCGGTGCCGCAGGTGTCGATCAGCGGGCTCCCTTCCGGATCGGCGGCGACGGTCACCATGGCGGTCCGCAGCGCGCGGACCCCTCCCGCCACCTCGTCCGGATGATGGCCCCGGGCACGGAGTCCCGCGAGGAAGGCCGCGATCTGCACCGGGGTGGCGTCGCCCGCCATGATCGTACCGAATGCGGATTCGGCCTCGTCGACGGTCAGGGGATGCCCATCGGTCACACGGGCGATCAGGTGGGTCAGGTCCATGGCACGGTCCATCGAGGATCAGGGGGTGGAGTCGGTTCCTGCGGACGCTACCACGGGCGGCCCAACGGGTCAACCGAGGAGCCGCTTGACACCCTCCACCCCCCCCATACCTTTCCGGGGTGGATTCCCCCGACACGACCTCGACCGGCCTGAAACGCTTCGCGCTGACCCTCCACTACGACGGGAGGACGCTGCACGGCTGGCAGCTCCAGAAGCGCGTGGTGACCGTGCAGGGCGAGATCGAAGACGTCTTGAAGCAGATCACCGGAGCCCGGCGTCCGGTGATCGGCTCCGGCCGGACCGACGCGGGTGTGCACGCCCTCGGGCAGGTGGCGAGCGCCGATCTCCCCGAACGGTGGACCGCCGTCGACCTGCGCTCGGCGCTGAACGCCCTCCTTCCGCGCACGATCTGGGTGAAGGAGATCCGGAGGGTCCCGTCGGACTTCCACCCTCGCTTTCATGCGACCCGCCGAAGCTACCTGTATCGGGTCGGGACCTCGCCCGATCGGTTCTCTCCCTTCCGGCGCGGCTTCTGCTGGGCGCTCCCCGAAGGCCTTGCCCTCGACCCCACCCTCCTCGATCGCTGCGCCGAGGCGATCCCCGGAGAGCGGTCGTTTCGGCGTTTCGCGAAGGCCGGTCAACCCGAACGGGGGGACCGCTCGCGGGTAGAGAGCGCCAGGTGGTCCCTCGACCCCGACGGGACCGCGAGCTTCGAAATCTCGGCCGACC
Source organism: Gemmatimonadota bacterium (assembly GCA_007126575.1). Lineage (GTDB taxonomy): Bacteria > Gemmatimonadota > Gemmatimonadetes > Longimicrobiales > Gaopeijiaceae > SLBA01. The sequence goes on from SLBA01000020.1 coordinate 9,007, forward strand.
GGTACCTTCACCACATGGTGCGTTATCTTGTGGGAACCATGGTCGAAGTATCGGTCGGACGACGATCCCTGGACGACATGATCGAACTGCTCAACGAGCCGGACACCTCGCTTCGCACCTCCCGACCCGCCCCCCCGGAGGGGCTCTTCCTAGCGCATGTGCGGTATCCGGAGGATGGGTGGGAGGCCTGCGAGGAGCGCGACCCTGCACCCGAAACCGACACGCGATCCACACCGGGATCCGGCGAACCGAGCCGGCCCTCGCCCACCTTCATACGAACCCAGTTCGGGAGCCACTCATGAAGATCTTCCTCGACACCGCCGACATCACCGAGATCCGCCGCGCCGCAGACGCGGGGCTGATCGACGGGATCACCACCAACCCGTCACTCCTGGCGAAGGTGGCGGGGGACCGCGAGCCCAGAGAGATCTTCGCGGAGATCTGCGAGGTGGTCGACGGTCCGATCTCGGCCGAGGTGATCGCCACCGATGCCGCGGGGATGATTTCCGAGGGCCGGAAGCTCTCGGGCCTCCACGAGAACATCGTGGTGAAGCTGCCGCTCACCGAGGATGGACTGCGCGCCTGCCGAGCGCTGAGCGGTGAGGGAATCGCCACCAATGTCACCCTCTGCTTCTCGACCTCTCAGGCCCTCCTCGCGGCCAAGGCGGGGGCAACCTTCATCTCTCCCTTCGTGGGCCGCCTCGACGATGTGGGCCACGACGGCATGGAGATCATCGCAGAGATCCGGCAGGTGTACGACTCCTACGGGTTCACCACCGAGATCCTGGCCGCCTCGCTCCGGCATCCCCGCCACGTGCTCGAGGCGATGCTGATGGGTGCCGATGCGGCCACCCTGCCCTCGAAGGTGCTCTACCAGCTCCTGAAGCACCCGCTCACAGATCGCGGCCTCGAGCAGTTCCTAGCCGACTGGAAGGGGAGCGGCAAGGAGCTCTGACCCGGCCGATACGGTCCGGAGGCCACCATGATTCGAGTCGATCGGAATCGAGTTCAC
>SLBA01000169.1 GCA_007126575.1 Gemmatimonadota bacterium
AGGGTGTCGCCCGGTCGAATCTCGCCTCGCTCCTCGGCACGCCGGATCATGCTGAGCGCGGGGCGGTCCTTCACCGAGCCGGCCGGGTTGTTGCCCTCGAGCTTGACCAGGATCGTGTTGGTGGTGTCGCCCTGCAGGCGCTGGAGTCGGATCAGCGGGGTGCCGCCGACGAGGTCTTCGAGAAAGGGGTGGCGTGTCATCCTGGGGGTCCGGGCGTTGACGTCAGCAGGGTGCAGGTCTCGATCCATCATAATCAGAGCGGCACCCTCGGCGGGAGTCGGGGTGAAAGATTGCTCGGCGCTCCGGTCCGGATCCGACATCCGGGGTCCGGAACATCTACAGCCGCAGCGGACAGGGAGTCAGGCACCAGTGAAGCAAGCGCAGTGGACGGAATCAGGTCCGTGAGCGGGGATTCGCCGAACCCATCCGTCGGGCAGGGTCGCGAAGGCCACAGGGAGCTCAATCGGGACCTGGGCTTTCCCGCGGTCTTCGCGACGGCGACCGGAACCATGATCGGGGCGGGGATCTTCATCCTGCCCGGGGTCGCTGCGGCGGGCGCGGGGCCCGGAGCCGCCCTCTCCTTTCTCTTCGCGGGGCTGATCACCTGCATCGCGGCGATGAGTGTGTCGGAGCTGGCCACGGCGATGCCGAAAGCGGGCGGCGACTACTACTTCGTCAGCCGTGCCGCGGGCCCCCTGGTGGGGGCGATGGTCGGCCTGGGAGCGTGGCTGGCCCTGGTGTTCAAGGGGGCCTTCGCCCTGGTCGGCCTGGGCCAGTACATCTTTCATTTCTCGCCGACCCCGATCCTGCTGACCGCCGGAATCGGGGGCGTACTCCTTACGGTGATCAACATCGTGGGAGCCAGGGCGAGCGGAACGCTGCAGAACGTGATCGTGGTGGCGCTGCTGATCATCATGATCACCTTCGCCATCGTGGGTCTGACTGCGGTCGAAATGGACACGATGGAGCCGATGCTGCCGTTCGGGTGGGGCGGCGTGTTCAGCACGACCGGGGTCGTGTTCATCTCCTACCTGGGCGTGATGAAGGCAGCCGCGATCTCGGAAGAGGTCAGGGATCCGGGGCGGAACCTACCTTTGGGAATCCTCTCGTCCGTCGTGGTGGTGACGGTCCTCTACGTTCTGACCATGGTCATCGTGACCGGGGTGCTCCCCCTGGCCGAGATCGAAGCGGCGGCTGCACCCCTGGCCGACGCCGGCGGAATCTTCCTGGGAGCGGCGGGGGCGGTGGTGGTGGCGATTGCCGGTGTGCTCGCCACCCTCTCGACGGGCAACGCGGCGCTTCTCGCCTCGTCGCGCTACCCCTTCGCGATGGCCCGCGACCGCCTGATCTCCGACTGGATCAGCCGCATCAACGAACGCTTCGAAACGCCCGCTCGTTCGATCCTGGTGACCGGATTCATCATGACGGGGCTCGCCCTCCTGCTCGACGTCGAGGGGCTCGCAAAGCTCGGGGGTGCGTTCGGGGTGATCGTCTTTGCCATGGTGAACCTTTCAGTGGTCATCCTGCGCCGGGCGCAGCCGGAGTGGTATCAACCCGCGTTCCGGGTCCCGTTCTCGCCCTTCCTTCCCCTGCTCGGCGCGGTGGCCGCACTCTCGATCCTTCCGGGGATGGGGCTACTTTCGCACGTTTCCGCCGTCGGACTCGCCCTGTTCGCCGGCGCCTGGTATTTCTGGCGCCGCAGGCAGGTGGAGCAGGACGGCGAGACCCTGAAGCCCGAATTCGGGCTGGCCGATCGCCTGCAGGAGCTCCAGCAGCTGCAGTCGCTCGAGGACAAGCGGCCGATTCTTCGGGAGAAGGCCGAGGAGTCACAGACTCTCTCCGGAGAAGGGGAGCCGCCGATCCAGGTCGTGGTCGAGGTCGAGGAGGGCAAGCCGTTCCGGCACCTGATCGGGCTGGCCGCCGCCTTCGGGCGTCGCTACGAGGCCCCGATTGATGTGGTCATGGTCACCGAGGTTCCCCCTCAGCGGGGCCTGGACACCGTCGACGCGGGACCCGACCGGAAGTGGCTGAAGAAGCTGCGCTCCCGGGTCGAGGAGCATGGCGCCGAGCTTCGCTTCCACCATGTGATCGCGCGTGACCGGGCCCGGGCCCTCCTGGCCTTCGATGAACCCGAGGTTCGCATCCTCCTGATCGACTGGCATCGCGCCTTTCGACTGCGCGACTTCCTGGGAAGCTACGTCGACACCGTGCTCCGGAAGAGCTCCTCGCGAGTGGCCGTGCTCAAGTATCGGGGCAACCGCGAATACCAGAACATCCTCGTGGCGACGGCGGGCAGCCCCTACGCCACGGCCGAGGTCGAACTCGCCGACGCGGTGGCCACCTTCACCGACGCCACCCTGACCTTCATGATGGTGCTTCCCTCATCGGCCTCGGAGGCCCGTGAAGAGCAGGCCAGAAGCTACCTGCAGAAGCTGAACGACCTGACCGAGAACAACGCCGAGCTCCTTCTGGTTCGAGGCGAGGACGTCCGGGCCGAGATCCTGAAGGCCGCCGAAGACCGAGATCTCCTCGTGCTCGGCGCCAGCCGCGAGATCAGTTTCCGCACGCTGTTCGGTCGGCATGTCATCGGCCGAACCGCCGACGAGATCGCGGAGCAGACCTCCGGCTCCATCCTCCTGACCCGGGACCCGCGCATGACACGGCGGCTCTCGAGCGGTCTTCAGCTCTGGCTTCTTGGATGGTACCGACGGCTCACCGGACGTCCCGCGAGGCCTCCACACCAGCTCCCGACCGAGGTCGAGGAAACCCGCCTCGAGAGCTTTCCCAGAGGGAGTGGCGACGACAGATGAGTCCCGGATCGAGAACCAGTCCTCCGACTGCTCAGGGCCCCGACACCTCGTGGCATGCGAGCCCGATCGAGGATGTGCTCTCCCAGATCGAAACCGATGGGGAGCGGGGCCTCTCGAGTGACGAGGCCGCTCGCCGGCTGAGCGAGCACGGGGCCAACCGGCTGGAGAAGGAGGAGGGCGAGGGGCCGATCCGCCGCTTCCTGAAGCAGTTTCACAACGTGCTCATCTACATCCTCCTGGTCGCATCGGTCTTCACGGCATTTCTTCAGGAGTGGATCGACACCGGAGTGATCCTCCTGGTCGTGCTGGTCAACGCGATCATCGGCTTCATCCAGGAGGGCAAGGCCGAGGAGGCCATGGAGGGCATCCGGCGCCTCCTCTCGCTCGAGGCCGAGACCGTCCGGGATGGCTCCAGAAAGACGATTCCGGCCGAGGATCTCGTCCCCGGGGATATCGTGAAGCTGAGCAGTGGCGATCGGGTACCCGCGGACATCCGGATCCTCGAGACGTCGGACGCCCATGTTGAAGAGGCGGCGCTCACCGGAGAGTCCGTCCCGGTCGTGAAGCGCCCCGAGCCGGTCGAGGAATCGGCGCTCCTGGGTGACCGGACTTCGATGGCCTTTTCGAGCACGATCGTGACGTCCGGCCGGATCACCGGCGTGGTCATCGCCACCGGAAGCGAGACCGAGATCGGGAAGATCGGCCAGATGGTCTCGGGCGTGGAAGGCGTGACCACTCCCCTGCTCCGCCAGATCGACCGCTTCGGGACGCAGCTGTCGGTGGCGATCGTCGGGGCCGCCGGGCTGATGTTCCTGTACGGATGGCTCCTGCGGGGGATCCCGGGCACCGAGGTCTTCATGTCGGTCGTCGCCCTGGCGGTGGCGGCGATCCCCGAAGGCCTGCCGGCGATCCTCACGATCACCCTGGCGCTCGGGGTCCAGCGAATGGCGCGAAGCAACGCGATCATCCGCAAGCTTCCCGCCGTCGAGACGCTGGGGTCGGTGACCGTGATCTGCACCGACAAGACCGGCACGCTGACCCGAAACGAGATGTCGGTCGAGCGGGTGCTCCTGGCGGAGCGCGACTACCGGGTGACCGGGTCCGGCTACCTGCCCGAGGGCGAGTTCATCCTCGACGCGGAGACGGTCGACCCGAGCGACGATTCCATCCTGCAGGCGCTCCTGCGGGTCGGACTCCTCTGCAACGAGGCCGAGTTCGAGGCCACCGACGAGGACGGCCCCCCCCGGCTCCACGGGGACCCCACCGAGGGCGCTCTCCTGGTGCTGGGAGCGCGGGCCGGGCTCGAGCGGAAGGCCGTCGAGGGCGACTTCCCCCGCGTCGGCCTGATCCCCTTCGAGTCGGAGCGACAGTGGATGGCAACCGCACATCGGTCATCGGACGGAAACGGGGCCGCCTTGGTCCTCCTCAAGGGAGCCCCGGAACGCATCTTCGACCTGTGCTCGAAGGTCCGTATCGACGACGGAGGCACCGCGCCGCTCGATCGCGACCGGTGGGAGTCGCGCATGGAGGAGACCGCGGCCGAGGGATTCCGGATCCTGGCCCTCGCCGAAGCAAATGGCGACGGCGGTGCGGGCTTCGAATCCGGAGAGCTCACTGCGGAGGCGGTCGGCAGCGACGCCATCCTGCTCGGCCTGGTCGCGCTCATGGACCCCCCGCGCGCCGAAGCGACCGAGGCGATCGAGCAGTGCCGCTCGGCGGGGATCCGCGTCATCATGATCACCGGCGACCATGCGGCCACGGCGCGGTCGATCGGCGCCCGCATGGGCATCGGCGACGGGACCCGGGCGCTGACGGGTGCCGACGTCGAGAAAGCCTCGGACGAGCAGCTCCGGGAGCTGATGGCCGACACCGACGTGATCGCCAGGGCCAGCCCCGAGCACAAGCTGCGGATCGTGCGGGAGCTGCAGGGTCGGGGCGAGGTCTGCGCCATGACCGGCGACGGGGTGAACGACTCGCCGGCGCTCAAGCAGGCCGACATCGGGGTGGCGATGGGGATCAAGGGGAGCGAGGCAGCGAAGAGCGCCTCGGAGATGGTCCTGGCCGACGACAACTTCGCCTCGATCCAGAAGGCCGTGGGGGAGGGGCGTACGGTCTACGATAACATCAAGAAGACCATCCTGTTCATCCTGCCGACGAATGGCGCCGAGGCCCTGCTCGTCATGGTCGCCGTCCTCTTCGCCCTACCCCACCTTCCGATCAGCCCGGTCCAGATCCTCTGGGTGAACATGGTGACCGCGGTCACCCTGGCGCTCGCCCTCGCCTTCGAGCCTTCGGAGCCCGGGATCATGGACCGCCCCCCCCGCGCGCCCGACGCCCCGATCCTCTCCGGATCCCTCCTCTGGCGCGTGGCCTACGTGTCGGTCCTCGTAGCCGGTGGGTGCATGGCGCTCTTCCAGTGGGAGCTCGCCCGCGGAGCCGATCCCGCCTACGCCCGGACCGTGGTGGTCAACGCCCTGGTCGCCGCCGAACTCTGGTACCTGTTCAACTGCCGATTCCTCTGGAGGCCGTCGATCGGGTGGGGGGCGCTCACGGGCAACCGGGCCCTGCTCGTGGCCTCGGCGCTCCTGCTCGTCTTTCAGGCGGCCTTCACCTACCTGCCGATCATGCACACCGCCCTGGGATCGGCTCCCCTGCGCCTGGATTCATGGGGACCGGTCCTCCTTGTCGGGCTGATCCTCTACCTGGTCGTCGAATCCGAGAAGGGGCTGGGACGCCGGCGAGGTCGGGGCCCGAAGCGGCCGGCTGGATGACCCTGGTGGGGCTCCCCGGTCAGGGGAGCCGGATCTCGGGCTCCTCGGGGAAGGGCCGGTAGAGCACCACGGTGTGCCCGATCGTCTGCACGACCTCGATCTCGGCGAGGCCGGCGGCGATCTCGTGGGCGGCCTCCTTGACCGGCATGTCGGCCCGGTCGATCACCTTCACCTTGAGAAGCTCACGGGTGTTGACGGCTTCATCGAGCGAGACGAGGAAGGGCTCGCTCACCCCGTCGGCACCGACCTGCAGGATCGGCTTGAGCGGGTGGGCGAGGGAGCGGAGGTGGGCGCGCTGTTTCGAAGTGAGCGATGGCATGGAGGTCCTCGGTTCCGGTTGCGTCGGGGATCATCCCGCAGCGGTGACAGGAGACGGCCAATATAGGCGAAACGAGAGAAGCGTGCCGACCCCGACCGAGACGATCCCGGCCAGCAGAAGGTGTTCGAGCGCGACTCCCGTGTCGAGGGCGAAGCCGATCAACACCGGGCTTCCCGCGGTGCTGAGCACCATTAGGGCGGCCATCATGGTCTGGATCGCGCCCAGATGGCGCACCCCATAGAGTTCGGCCCAGAGCGCCGGCTTGACCGTCCCGCTGATCCCCACCGCCACCCCGAGGCTCGCCATGAAGCCCCAGGCCGCCCATGCGGCATCGAAGTGCCAGAGGATCGCACACCCGAGCGCCAGGGGAAGGGGCGAGAGGGGAAAGACCCGCCGCGCCGAGAACCGATCGATCCACCCGCCGGCGAGAAGCGAGAGCACGACCCGCGTGATCGCGAAGGCCACGAAGGCCGAGGCCATCAGGGGCAGGCTCCACCCCTTGATCCCGGCGATCGCGGTCTGGTACAGGAAGAAGCCGGTGACCCAGAAGGGGGGAAGGAGGGCGGCGGGCAGGACGAACCAGAAGAGGGGGTCGCCGAGGACCTCGCGGCGATTCCATCCCCCGCGCGGCGGGGACGTATCCGGCCGCTCCCCCGAACCGGAGGCACCGGGGGGCGTGGCGCCGGCGTCGGACCCGGCGCCTTCCTCGCTCGAGTGGCCCTCGTCCTTCGGAGAGGCCTTTGTCGGGTCGAGCTCGACCCCGGCATTCCTCAGAAGGAGGACGAGGGCGGGCGCGAAGACCACCAGGACCATCCCCCCCACCACCCCCCAGCTCATCCGCCAGCCCACCGCGCCGATCGAGGCCGCGATGAGCAGGGGCAGGACCCCCTCGCCCAGGGGAAAGCCCAGCGATGTGAGGCTGAGCGCCTTGCCCCGACCCGGCCCGAAGTAGCGCGCCATCGCCGTCAGCGCGGTCTGGCCGGAAAGCCCCTGCCCCGCCAGCCGCAGGCCCAGGAGCGCGACGGCGAGGACCCAGAGGCTCCACGACACCGCCAGCAGGAAGGCGGACGCCGCCAGAACCAGGACGACCGCGAGGGTGAAGTGGGTCAGCCGCATCCGATCCATCCAGCTGCCTGCCCACGGGAGCAAGAGAGCGCTCGCGAGGGTGGCTCCCGCGTAGAGAGCTCCGAACTCCCCGTTGCTGATCGCGAACTCGATCAGGAATGCCGGCACGAAGAGCGAGACCAGGAAGGTCTGCCCGAAGCTCGACAGGAAGGTGAAGGAGAGTCCGTAGGAGAGAAGCGGGATCTCACTGCGGATGAACCGAAGATAGGCCGTCATGTGCATGGGCACGGGAGACTGGAACGGAATCAGCAGGGTGGCTACCCATCCGCAGCCATCGCGGTCCTCGCCACTCGCCTGCGAAGGCATTTCGGAAGACCGGACGCTCCGTGCCCCCGGGCCGCGATGGCGAGGTCGGGCTCGGCGCTCCGCCTCCGGCATACCCGATTGCGACAAGTTTGCTTTACACTATGTCAATTCAGCGTTACGTTCAGCCTGTGAATACTCCCGTCCTCACCTCGCTTCGCGCCTTTCGTGTTCGCCTGGGCTGGTCTCAGGCGCACGCCGGCGAGCGCGCGAACATCTCGCGGCAGGCCTACGCGGCGATCGAATCCGGTCGATCGGTCCCCTCCACCGAGGTGGCGCTTCGCCTCTCGGAAGCCATGGGCGTCGCGGTCGAGGAGCTCTTTCGGCTACGGGACGCCCGAACTCCGGCGCGCGAGGTCGAAGATGCCGGGCTGGGGGGTCTGCCCGTGGGTCGGGTCCGGCTCTCCCGAATCTCGGGGCACGAGCGGGCCTTCATGCTCGGACCCGGGACCACGCACGCGCCGGCTCCGGCCGACGGGGTGGGCAAGCGACTCCCGGGGAATCGAATGCGCGTGCGTCTCTTTCCCGACCGCCCCCCCTCGCCCGAGCTCGTGGTCGCCGGCTGTGATCCCGCCTTCGGGCTCGTGGCCGAGCGCATGCGGCGCCGGCACGGCATCGAGATCCTCTGGCTCAAGGCGGGCAGCCACGCTGCCCTTGATGCCCTGGCCCGGGGCGCGGTGCACGTGGCGGGAGTCCACCTGCGGGACCCATCGAGCGGAATCTACAACGAGCCCTGGATCCGCCGGATCGTCCCCTTCCCCACCGCCCGCATCCGTTTCGCGGAGTGGGAGCAGGTGCTCGTGCTCGAGTCCGGCAACCCCCACCGGATCGACGACCTGGCCCAGCTGGCGAGCCCGAAGCTGCGCTTCCTGAACCGGGCACCCGGCACGGGGAGCCGCACGCTGATCGAGGCTGAGCTCGCACGGGCGGGAATCCCCGGCTCGACGATCCCCGGGTTCCACGAGACCGTCGCCGACGGACACGAGACGGTGGGGGCCGCGGTGGCGTCGGGCGCCGCCAGCGCCGGGGTCGCGATCCGCGCAGTCGCCGACGCGCGGGGACTGAGCCGGATCCCTCTCACGCGTGAGCCCTACGACCTGGCGATCGCGGAGCACTTCCTCGAGCTCCCGGCAGTCCAGGCGCTCCTCGCGGTCCTGCGCACGCCCGGACTCCAGAGAGAGATCGAGTCGCTCGGCGGCTACGACGCCTCCCTCATGGGCCTACCAGCGTGATTCGCCAGCTGGCTCGGTGCGCGCTGGTCGGGTTGGCGCTCGGGACCCTCGGCTGCGCCGACGAGGGGGGCGAGGAGCGCGACTCCCCGGCCGCCCCCCTCCTGGTGCTTGCCGCCGCGGATCTGCAGGGCGCTTTCGAGGAGCTCGTTCCCGCCTGGGAGCGGCAGACCGGCGATCGGGTCGAGCTGGTACTGGGGTCGACCGGCAACCTGGCCGCCCAGATCCGACATGGAGCCCCTGCCGACCTCTTCTTTGCGGCGAACGAGCAGTTCCTCGACGACCTGATCGAGGCGGGCACGATCGACCCGACCTCGCGAACGCCCTACGCGGTGGGGCGGCTGGCGCTCGCCGTGCCCGCGGGAGGGGCTCTTCCCGACGCGCTCCCGGAGCTGACGGAAGCTCGCTTTCAGATCATCGCGATCGCGAATCCGGACCACGCCCCGTACGGGATGGCAGCTCGAGAGGTGCTCCGGAACATGGGAATCGCCGAGAGCGTGTCCGACCGACTGGTCCTGGGTGAGAACATCGCGCACACCCTGCAGTTCCTGCGCACCGGGAATGCGGACATCGGGATCGTGGCGTTCAGCCTGCTCCGGGGGGCCGGAGGGCAGTCGCTCGAGTTCCGGGTGATCGACTCGTCGCTCCACACTCCCCTGCTCCAGGTGGCGGGGATGGTCGTTCGGAGCCTCCACCCCGACCGGGCCCGCCACTTCCTGGAGTTCGTGGTCTCGCCGGACGGCCAGGCGATTCTCGGCCGTCACGGATTCGAACCGCCCGTCACCGGGGGGCCCTGACCGATGGAGGTTCATCCTCTGGCGCTCTCGTTTCAGGTGGCGCTGGTGGCCACGGCTCTCTCCCTCGTGGTCGGATTGCCCCTCGCCTGGCTCCTCGCCCGGCGAGCCCTCCCCGGGCGGGACCTGATCACGGTCTTGGTCCTGCTTCCAATGGTGCTGCCTCCCACCGTCCTGGGCTACTACCTGCTCCTCCTGATCGGACGGGGCGGTCCGGTGGGCCAGGCGGCCGAGACCCTCGGGCTCGGGCGGATCGTCTTTACGCCGACCGCCGCCGTGATCGCGGCCTTCGTGGCCTCGGTCCCCTTCCTGGTGCGGGCCGCCCAGTCGGGGTTCGAACGCGTCGACCCGGCCTTCGAGGAGGCCGCCCGGACCCTGGGACGCGGGGAGCTGTCGATCTGGTTCACGATCACGATCCCCCTGGCGTGGAGGGGGATCCTCGCCGGGGTCGCCCTCACCTTCGCACGGGCCATCGGGGAGTTCGGAGCCACCGTGATGGTCGCCGGGAGCATCCCGGGACGAACGCGCACGGGGAGTGTGGCGATCTACGACGCGGTGCAGGCCGGGCGAATGAGCGAGGCGAACCTCCTGGCGGTCCTCCTCACCCTGACCGCCGCGGGCACCCTCTACCTGCTCACCCGGGTCGGCCGGGCTCCCGGATGGTGAGCACCCGCCCCGGCCGCCTCCTCGTCAGGCTGCAGACACGGCGGGGCGCCTTCGCCCTCGACGTGGCCTTCGAGACCCCGGGAGGCGTCACCGCGCTCTTCGGGCCCTCGGGGGCCGGAAAGAGCCTGACCCTGCGGCACCTGGCGGGGCTGGAGCGAGGCGCCCAGGGACGGATCGAACTCGCCGGCCGCACCCTCTTCGCGGGCGACCGCGACATCGACCTCCCGCCCAGGGAGCGGGGGGTGGGGATGGTCTTTCAGGAGTATGCGCTCTTTCCTCACATGAGTGTGGCGGCGAACGTGGGGTACGGCCTGCAGGCCCTCGCCAGGACCGAGCGCCGGGGGCGGGTGGTGGACCTTCTGGAGCGTGTCGGCCTTGCGGGCTACGGTGCCCGCCGGCCGGAGAGCCTGTCGGGAGGGGAGCGTCAGCGGGTGGCCCTGGCCCGTGCCCTCGCGCCCGAGCCCGGCCTTCTCCTTCTCGACGAACCCTTCGGGGCGCTGGACTTCCGCGTTCGCAGGGGCCTGCGGCGCGAGTTGCGTGCCCTGCACGAGGCGACGGGCGTACCCATGGTCCTGGTCACCCACTCGCTCGCCGAAGTGCGGGAGCTCTCGGACCACCTGGTGCTCCTGGACCGGGGACGCGTGGTGGGCACCGGAGCGACCGAGGCACTGCTCGCCGAGCCCCCGAACGAGGTGGCCGCCGAACTGCTGGGCGCCGAGGACCTCTGACCCCGGGGATACCCGTGTAGCGCCGCCGAGCGAGTACGTGGTACCGGCACCGCGACTACGTACCCGGACGCACCGTGCAGGGGGATTCCGGAGGACAATTTGGGAATAGCGAGGGACCCTCGCGATCACCCTTCCCGAATCCAGGAGGCCCCATGTTCACCTCCCACCCCCTCACCACCGGTCGCATCCCGTCGGTTCTCTGCCCGAATCCGGGGGGTATCCGACTTCGAATGGCGGTCGCCTGCGTCCTCGCCCTGGTGGCCGGCCTCTCGAACGCACCCTTCGCCCCGGCCGTCCTGGGGGCGCAGGAAAGCCCGCGGCAGCCTCCCATCGAGGGTCCGGAGAGCCAGCTGCTCCGCGTGACGCTGCACAACGGCGCGACCTACGTCGGAGAGGTCGTCGACGCCGTAGACGAAATCGAAGCTGCAGGACCGGGCCAGTCCCTGCACCTGCGGCTTCCCGACGGAGAGGTGATGGTGCTTACCCGTGCCTCGATCGCCCGAGAGGAGACGGTCCGCGGTCGTCTTCGGGGGGGGGAGTTCTGGCCGTCTGACCCGAACGCCAGCCGCCTCTTCTTCGCGGCCACGGGACGGAGTCTTCCGGCCGGTTCAGGGACCTTCAACGCGTACTACGGCGTCATTCCCTTCGTCGGACTCGGACTGACGGACCGGGTTTCGATCGCCGGCGGAACCCCCCTGTTCTTCGGGGGCGGCGACGACGGTCGTCTGCTCTACCTGGCACCGAAGGTTCAGGTGATCCGGCGTGAACGCGTGCAGGTCGCCGCGGGGGTGCTTGCGTTTCACGAGACCGGAGAGCTCTCGGACAACGCGTATCTGGCCTACGGCGTGGCCACCTTCGGCCCGACATCGGATGAGGGGATCACCGTCGGGCTGGCATGGGGGAGAGAATACGACGCATGGTCCTCGGCTCCCACGCTCATGTTCGGCCTTGACCACCGAACCAGCCGCCGGACCAAGCTGATCTCCGAGAACTACTGGTCCCCGGTGGGAGGTTCCGGGGGACTCGCCTCGGTCGGCGTGCGCTTTCTGGCAGAGCGCTTCGCTGCGGACCTCGCCCTGGGGACCCCGGTCGGGTCGAGCGGCCTCTGGGTCTTTCCACTCGTGAACTTCAGCGTGGGGTGGTGACTCTCGTCAGAGGGGGGCCAGGTTGACCTCGAAGGGGCCGACCGACAGGCCGAGGGGCGTCCCCTCGACGCCCTCCACGTCCGAGGCCACGGCTCGGAAGCCGGGGAGCTTGCGAAGCTCGATCCGGAAGCCGTGGAGCTCCGTGCTCCAGCTCTCGCGCTCGTCGGCGCCCAGGGCCTGAAGGAGGTGCAGGAAGGCCCACCGTTCGAAGAGCTCCTCGCCCACCACGTCGAAGCCGGCATCCCGGGCCGCACCGAGCGGTGTGCGGTCCGGGGCCGGGCTCACCGAGAAGGTCACGAGGTCGACCTCGTCGCCGGGGCCGACCAGCTCGACGGTGAGGCCGCGGACCTCGGCCGGATGCTCCACCGGTGACACCCCGCGTCCGTCGACCATGACCACGCCCGAGGCCCCGGCAACCCGAGCCCGGCCCTGCTCGAGGATCAACGCGGTGTCCTCGTCGATGCCCGCGCCCCACTCCGCGCCCGAGGGACCCGCCACCGCGATCAGGAGCCGCCCGATGCGTCCACGAGCCAGGAAGTGCTGGTCGAAGGTGGCCCCCGAGATGAACCCCATCCCGGGACGAATCCGCACCCCATCCTCGTCGGCGTCGAGCGCGAGCCCGTCCTCGAAGGCCCCCTCGCTCGAGCCCCCGGCGATCATCGGGTCCGACATCATGGCGGCCCCCGCACTGCTCCCCGACACCACGGCACCGGCGTGGAACCGTTCCAGGAGCGCGGTATAGGCGGGAGTCTCCCGCCCCTCGGGAAGAAAGTAGTCCAAGATCCGCGACTGCACGCCCCCCGTGAAGAAGTACCCGGAGCACTCCCGGATCGCCTCGGCCGTGGCGGGCAGGTCGGCCGCCTCGGGCTCCTCGAGGTGCAGGAGGAGTCCGCGGGCCGTCCCCTCTCCACCCCAGCGATCGATCCGTCCCACCGCGCTCTCCATGCTCGACTCCGGCGAGGCACCGGCCGTCGGGATCACGCAGAGAGGACCGTCGCCGGCGCGCCGGTCGAGGATCGCCCGATAGACCTCCTCATTGTCTGCACTCAGACCACCCCCGATGATCACGAGCGCTCCGGAAGACCGGTCACCCTCGGCCGGCCGGGTGTCTTCGGAGGCGCCATCCGGGCCCGAGCAGGCCCCGACGAGCACGGTGATCAGGAGCGCGAGGGTCGGGAGGGTCAGCCAGTGGGTTCTTCGACGGATGGCCATCGGGGAAACGGACATGGAAGTCGGGGTTCAGGGGGACGTTGCGTGCCGAAGGGGCCATCGCTGTGCCGACCGCAACCCGGATATAGCCGAACGTTGGCCGGAACCCAGATGAACTACGGCCGAGGGCACGAATCCGCAATCCCGGCGGGTCGCTGGGGCGAGGCGCAGGAACACCCCAACCACCCGCGGGATACTGCGCCCATGAACGACCCGAGTCGAATCCCGCACCCACCCGGTGATGGCCCCGAACGCCGTTCGGGCCGGACTCCGTCTCCGGCCGCCCGGGCCCGGCCTGCCTCGGTCGCGGTGATCGGGGCCGGTGTGGCGGGGCTGTCGGCGGCGCGGGTGCTCGTGGACCACGGGCTTCGGGTGACCGTCTTCGACAAGGGTCGGGCGCCCGGGGGCCGGATCTCGTCGAGGCGGGCGTCGCGCGGGTCCGACGAAGCATGGACGATGGATCACGGGGCCCAGTATTTCACCGCTCGGGATCCGGTCCTGCGGACCCATGTGACGTCGTGGGAGACGGACGGGGTCGTGGCCCCGTGGAACGGGCGCCTGGTGCGGATATCGGAGGCCGACGGGGTGCTCCGGGTGGAGCCGGCCACCGAGTCGGTCCGGTGGGTCGGGGTGCCCGAAATGCGGGCCGTGGCTCGACATCTGGCCGACGGACTCGATGTGCGCTGCGGGGTGCGCGTGGTGGCACTGGAGCCTCCGTCCGACGTGGCCCGGGGATGGCGGATCCGGACCGGTGGGGACCGTCCGGGAGAGGCCTCCGGGGGTTCGGAGCGCTTCGACGCCGTCCTCCTCACGCCTCCCGCGCCACAGACGCTCGAACTCCTGGGGTCCCACGCACCGAGGATCTCGGAGCGTCTGCGCTCGATCCGGATGCGCCCCTGCTGGGCCGTGATGCTGGTCCTCCCCCACGCGGTGCCCGTCGAGTGGGACGGAGCCTTCCTTCCGGGCCCCGTGCTCTCGTGGGTGGCGCGGGATTCATCGAAGCCCGGTCGCTCGGGGTCCGGCGGGGAGCACTGGGTCCTGCACGCGACCCCCGAATGGTCCGAGGAGTACCTGGAGGCGGACCCCGATGCCGTCGCGAGCGCCCTGCTGGACGCCTTCCGGTCACGGATCCGGGAGCTGGGCGAACAGAAGCTGCCCGAGCCAACGGAGCGGGTCGCGCACCGGTGGCGCTTCGCGATTCCCGACCCGCCCCTCGAGGAACGTGCGCTCTGGGACGCCGGTCTCGGGCTGGGTGTGGCGGGCGACGCGCTGGGAGGACCCAGGGTCGAGGGCGCCTTCCTGAGCGGACGGGCCCTGGCGGTGCGTCTCCTGGGGGCCTCCCCGATGGAAGCTCGCTGAAGACCTGCAGGGCGCGCCGTCGGCGCCGCCACTCCCCCCTCGCCCCACGCCACCTGCCACCCTCCACCCGCTACCCGCCAACCGCCACCTGCTACCCACCACCTGCTGTTGTGGTCGGCATGGATGTCAGCAGACCGGCCCTGCGACGAACCAGCAGCGCCGTTCGGGCGCGATCTTGAAGGAGCGCAGCAGCATGGTCGCCACCTTCCCCTGGCCGGCCGGGGCAGGATGAATCCCGTCTGCATGGAAGTCCTCGCGCCTCCAAACCAGACCATCGGAGCGCGGTTCCATTCCGTTCGCCCAGAGGTAGGGACCCCATGCGATCCATGGGGCTACAGCCGGGCCGAGATCTCCCGCCCGGGGGTCGACCACTCCGGCCTCCACCTGGCGGATCTGGGCCTCGATGAGCCACTTCACCGCGAAGCCGGTCTCATAGGCATACGGCTCCGGGCTGTTGGTGCGTGGATTTGCGGCGTACCCGCCATAGGTTCGGCTGGAGAGGAAGACATGCTGCAGGTTCGGGTAGCGGACCTTCAGGGTCCGAATCGTGCGCCCGAGAGCTTCCACGAGGACGTAGGCATCTGCGTCTCCGGAGGGAAGCGACGGTCGAGCGGATGATCCCCGATTCGCCTGTTTGAGCCAGATCACCTGGACCTGTGCTTCCGACAGTCCCTGCGGCAGAAGGACATCATCGCGCACCCGGTCGTAGATGCTATCCGAAGGGTGATCCCAAGCATCCACCGCGTGGCCACCCCGCGCGCCGTTGACGATCACGAGAGAGTGGTGGTTCACCTCCGAATCCCTCTCTGCGCGGGGCATGAACGGCTGCTCTCCCCGACAGATCAGGGGATTCTCGGCCGGAGGGTTGCAGAACTCCTGGCTGGTGTTGCTCATTCCGACCGAAAGAAGGACGACCTTTCCGGACGGGCTGGCGCTTCCCTCCACGTCGAGAGGCCGGATTTGAGACGCCCGCTCCCGCCCCCTGGTTGCGTGCGCCACAGGCATCACGTTCGACCCACCCGGGTACAGCCCACCCTCGAGACCGAGGTAGGTCCGGACCCCCAGGTCGGGCAGCGCAACCGGAATCGTGTCGGCCCCCGTCTCAGATGAGGTCGGCGGGTTGGAGGTGCACCCAGCCGCTGTCGCGCAGGCGGTGGAGAGGAGTAGACCGATCCATTGCATTCGAGGGAGCATGAGGCAATCGGTGAAGAGAAGCAGTCGACGACAACCAGGGCCTGTTCTCGGGAATGGCGGGGATGTGGGTGCATGTTGGCCTGCATGGCATGCTCCCGCAACCGCGCGGGCATCGGGGCGAGCCAGGGGATGGGGGCTCGACCGAACTGGGGTGGTCGGGGGTCACCGCCGGCGGCCTGGAGCATCTCGGACGACACCGGTCGCGAGCTCGTTGGATGAACATCGCGGATGCAAACGGCTGAAGAGCTTCTTTTAACGGTGACGTCGGCTGCGGCCTCCCGTATATGTACTGGATGCCTGAAGCCCGTGATCGCGTGAAGCCCGTGATCGCGCAGCGCCGCGCGAATCCCGACGTCTCTCTGATTCGGGCTGAATTCGGGACACCCGCTCGCCGCGCGCCCGGGAAGAGGAGACCCGCCGACGTCGGCGGGAACGCACTCGACGGCATGAGGGTTTGCACGAAGAACCACCACGACCACGCGTATCCGGATCCCACGGGTTCGGGGCGCCATGCGGAGAAGCGCCCGATGAAGCGTCCCCCCCTCTACTCGCGGTCGGAGTCGACCAGGCCGAGGGCCGCCGAAGCTTCGACGGATCGACCCGGCGAGCCCGAGGGCGGGGACGACGCGGGAGAGCGGGCGGGCGGGCGAGGTATCGGACTCGGCGCGCTGGCCGGTTGGAATCGGGGCACGCTCATGGTGGCCTTCGGTGGAGCCGCCGTGCTCGTCGTTCTTCTGGTCGCGGCCTTCCGCTCCGACGCCCCCCAGCTCACCCAGCGTGACATCGATCAAGCCGTCCTCTACTCGCTCGAGAACCAGCCGCGGCCGGCGTCGCTGGAATCCGAGGCCTACCGGGTGATCGGCCCCTCGATCGTGCAGGTCCGGAGCCTGGACATCGACGACGACGAGATCGAGGCCGGGGGCGACGTGTTCGAATCCGAGTCGGAGGAGAGCGAGCGCCCCAGAAATGGCACCGGTGTGGGGACGGGGGTCGTGATCGTCGATGACGGCACGATCCTGACCAACCTGCACGTGGTGGCGGGGATCGAACGACTGGGGGTGGTCTTTGCCGACGGAACCGAGTCGCCGGCACGGATCATCTCGGTCCGGCCGGAGCACGACCTGGCCGTGATCCAGGCCGAGTTCCTGCCCGACGACCTGTTTCCGGCCACGCTGCAGTCCACAGCCGACCTCCGGGTGGGCGACCGCGTGATCGCGGTGGGATTCCCCTTCGGAATCGGGCCGTCGTTGAGCTCGGGCGTCGTCTCGGGCCTTCGGCGCGAGTACCGCACCCCCGAGGGTGACCGGATCCTCTCGAACCTTATCCAGTTCGACGCCGCCGCGAATCCGGGCAACTCCGGGGGTCCCCTGGTCACCGTCGACGGCTTCGTCGTGGGCATCGTGACCGCAATCCTGAATCCGAACAACCAGCGCTCCTTCGTGGGGATCGGCTTTGCCGTCCCGATCGAAGAGGCCGCCGAGGCGGTCGGGAGTTCGCCCTTCTGAGGCCTCCCCGACCCGAACGCTCCTGAATGAACGACAGCGACAGGGAAACCAAGATGATCGATGGCACCCGAACGGCCTCTGACGACACCCGCCTCACCGAACGCCTCCTCTACGAGGTCAAGAAGGTCGTGGTGGGGCAGGATCGCTTCCTGGAGAGGGTTCTGGTGGCGATTCTCGCGCAGGGGCACCTGCTGGTCGAGGGGGTGCCCGGGCTGGCGAAGACGCTGACCGTCAAGACGCTGGCGCAGACGGTGCGGGGCAACTTCAAGAGGATCCAGTTCACCCCCGACCTGGTGCCGGCGGACCTGGTGGGGACCCGGATCTTCAACCAGGCGACCGGGGAGTTCTCGACCTCGCTGGGCCCCGTGTTCACGAACCTGCTCCTGGCCGACGAGATCAACCGGGCGCCCGCCAAGGTGCAGAGCGCCCTGCTCGAAGTCATGCAGGAATACCAGGTCACGATCGCGGGCGAGACGCACCGGGTGCCCCGACCCTTCCTGGTGATGGCCACCCAGAACCCGCTCGAGAGCGAGGGGACCTATCCCCTGCCCGAAGCCCAGGTCGATCGCTTCATGATGAAGGTGCTCGTCGACTACCCGGACCCCGACGAGGAATTCGTGATCGTGGAGCGGGTGACGGGGGTGGGCGCGCAGGTCGCCGCGGTGGCCTCGAACGAGGATCTGATCCGGCTGCAAAGGGAGTGCCGGGCGGTCTACGTGGACCCCTCGCTGATTCGCTACGCGGTGCGACTGGTCTCGGCCACCCGGGACCCCTCGCGGGCGGGGCTCGAGGAGCTCGCTCGGTACGTTCAGTGGGGGTCGAGTCCGCGTGGCACGATTCACCTGATCGAGGCCGGGCGGGCGATGGCGCACCTGCGTGGGCGCGATTACCTACTCCCCGACGATGTCGCCGACCTGGTGCTCGATGTGCTCCGGCATCGCCTGATCCTCTCCTACGACGCCCTGTCGGAAGGGTTGAGCGCCGACGACATCCTTCGGCAGATCATGAATCGGATTCCGCCCCCCGAAGCCCCCCTCGAGAGGCGTGCCCATGTCGCAGCCAGATCCTGAAGCGATCCTGCGCCGGATCGAGTGGACGGTCCTGCGCCGGCTCGACGGCGTCTTCCAGGGCGGGTACCGGACCCTCTTTCGTGGTGAGGGGCTCGACCTGGCCGACCTGCGCGAATACCAACCGCGCGACGATGTCCGCCACATCGACTGGAATGTGACGGCCCGCCTCGGCACCCCCTATGTACGGGAATTCCACGAGGACCGGGAGATCACCGCCTGGTTTCTGCTCGATGTGAGCCCCTCGGTGGATTTCGGTTCCCAGGATCGCAACAAGGAGGGCGTCCTGGTCGAGTTCGTCGCCATCCTGGCACGGCTCCTGACCCGGAACGGCAACCGGGTGGGCGCGATCTTCTTCGACTCCGAACTGGCATCGGTGATCCCCCCGGGTGGGGGACGAAACCGGGTGCTGCAGATCCTGAAGCGGCTCGACGCACCGCGAACTCCCGGCAACGCCGAGGTGACGGACCTGGGTGCGCTGCTGACCGGAGCGGGACGCATCATGCAGCGGCGCTCGTACGTCTTCGTGGTCTCGGACTTCATCAGCCGGCCGGGCTGGGGCCCGTCCCTGATGAACCTGGCTCGACGACACGAGGTGCTGGCGGTGCGGCTCTTCGACCCCCTAGAGATGGCGCTTCCCGATCTGGGGCTGGTGGTGATGCAGGACGCGGAGACGGGGGAGCAGGTGCTGGTGGACACGCACGACCCGGGCTTTCGCGAGCGTTTCCAGTCGGCTGCAGCCGAGCGGGAGGCCGAGCTTCGTGAGACCCTGACCCACGCGGGTGTCGATGCACTCGAACTGTCGACCGCGGACGATCCGGTCGAAGCGATCCTGCGCTTCGCGGACCTTCGAAAGACTCGAAATCGGGTGGCCAGCCACCGGGCGCTGCCCACCCATCTGGAGGTGGGACGATGACCTTCTCGTGGCCGACGATGCTCTGGCTCCTCCTGAGCGTCCCACTGCTCGTCTGGCTGTACCTCTTCCTGCTGGGGCGACGCCGGAAGTCGGCCATCCGGTACGCCAACCTGACCCTGGTCAAGGAAGCGATGGGCAGGGGACCCGGGTGGAAGCGTCACATTCCCCCGCTCCTCCTTCTGCTCGCGTGGACCACGGCCATCTTCGCCACCGCACGGCCGTCGACGATGATCACCCTGCCCTCGCAGCAGAACACCGTGATCCTGGCGATGGATGTCTCGGGGAGCATGCGGGCCGCCGACGTGGACCCCAACCGGATCATCGCCTCCCAGGACGCGGCGGTGGAGTTCGTCGAGGCCCAGCCGGGCCAGACCCGGATCGGGGTGGTGGCCTTTGCCGGAACCGCAATGCTGGTGCAGGCGCCGACCACGGATCGCGCCGCGGTCCTGGAGTCGATCGAACGGTTCCAGCTCCAGCGGGGCACCAATCTGGGGGGGGCCATCCTGACCTCTCTGCAGACCCTCTTTCCCGAGGCCCAGTTCGACCTGGGCAACCGGTTCCGGAGCCAGGGGCCCAGGGCCGCCCCACTCGGCGACTCCGGTCCGGACGAGGAAGACGACTTCGTGGCCGTGGAGCCCGGGAGCTACACGAACGCCTCGATCATCCTCATGACCGACGGACAGCCGACGACCGGCCCCGACCCCGTCGAGGCGGCGCGGCTCGCCGCGGACCGGGGGATCCGGGTGTTCACGGTGGGCTTCGGATCACAGTCGGGCGAGATCGTGGGATTCGGAGGGCGCTCAATGCGGGTGCAGCTCGACGAGGACATGCTCCGGCAGGTCGCCGAGGTCACACGGGCCCGCTACTTCCACGCGGCCACGGGGACCGACCTGGCCGAGGTGTACCAGGAGCTCAGCTCGCAGTTCGTGATGGAGCGCGAGGAGACCGAGATCACAGCGCTCTTCTCCGGACTGGCCGCGCTCCTGATGATGCTCTCGGCGACCCTCTCCTTCATCTGGTTCAACCGGATCCTCTGACCGGTTTCCGACGCGGCCGGATTCCGGTGGTTGCCCCGTCTCTCGGGATTCTGCGCAGGGGTGGATGAAGGCACCATTCATCCACTGAACTCCGAGGTATCGAGTCATGCGCAGAATCCACCACCTCTCATCGGTTTCGCTCCTTCTGGCGCTGGTGGTCACCGCCGCGGGATGCGAGCAATCTCCAGCCGCGCCCGTCGCCGACGACCACCTCTCGGCGCACATCGACCATCAGGCCGCCGCCGAGCGGGGTGCGGCCCGCGCGCACGCAGCCCACGGCGACCTGCTGAAGGCCGTTCGACAGAGCACCGCCCTCTTCCACGCCAGCCGGCAGGCCCTCCGGGCGGGGTACGAGGCCGACGCCCACTGCGTGGCTCACCCCGAGCTCGGTGGGATGGGAATGCACTGGGTCAACGGAGCTCTCATCGACCCGGTCTTCGACCCGTTCGAGCCCGAAGTCCTGCTCTACGCTCCCAGGGACGGCAACAACCCGGAGCTGATCGGCGTCGAGTACATCGTGATCGATGTGGGTCAGCCCAAACCGTACTTCGACGGCCACCCCTTCGATGATGGCGGCGTGCCGCCCCTCGAGGCTGCCGGAGTTCCGCACTGGAGCCTCCATGTCTGGGCACACAAGGACAACCCGAGCGGGACCTTCGCTCCCTTCAACCCCGATGTGAGCTGCGACTGAGCCCGTAGGGACCGGGGGGCTGACGGGAGCCTCGGGAGAGCCGTCTTCCTGTCAGTCTTACAATCCCCCTGTAAGGACGGGGACACCGGACTCCCCCCGAGACACCGGAGAACTTCGACTCGGAGCGCTAAGCCCTTGTCTACATTGCTCTTACGACGTGCGCCAGCTCTGGCATGTGCCTTGCTTTTGATTGGAGATACAGCAATTCCCTTCAATCATTCGAGCAGGAGAGGATCAGATGGCAAACGAAAAGCGCAATCGCGAGGAGAAGGGCGGGCGGGATCACCAGGAAGAGGAACAGCGTCGCAAGGGCGGTGACCAGGGCGGCGACCAGCGCGGCAAGCACGACGACGATGACAAGGGCCGCCGCCACAAGCAGGACGAGGAGCAGCGTTCCAGCCAGCGGGATCGTAGTGCCTGATGGCCTGATCGATCACCGGCGGGGCTGAGGCCGCGCCGGTCTGGATAATGGAAAGGGGATGGGAAGCCGCGTGAGAGCGGCTCCCGTCCCCTTTCACGTTGCTCGAAGAGAGCCGTGCCCTGCGCGCTTCGAGCGAGGGGTGTTGAGCCCTGCAGGAATGGCGCAATGGGAACACCCGCCCGTACCCCACCAGACTCGGCCCTCTCACATCGCGGATCGGGCCGGCGGCTGCTCCTCCGAGGATGATCGCAGAGAGGTGACCACCTGCTTCACAATGGCCGCCGCAGGCACGGCGACGAACGCCCCGAGAACCCCCAGCGTGATCCCTCCCAACGTGACCGCAAGGATGACGACCAGCGGCTGGAGGTCGACGACCCGGCTGAGGATCATGGGCGCGAGCACATTGCTCTCGACCTGCTGCACCAAGAGAACGATGGCGGCGACACCGAGCCCCAGGCCGATTCCGCCGTGGGCAAACGCCACGAGCACGGCCAACGCCCCGGTCACGACCGCCCCCACGATCGGGAAGAGCCCCCCGAGGAAGGTGAGCGCAACGAGGGGGATGACCATGGGAACCCCCAGCACCAGGAGTCCGATGCCGATCAGGACGGCGTCGAACAGCGCGATCAGGAGTTGACCCCGGAAGTAACCACCGAGGGTCTCCCACGCCTCTTCGGCCAATTGAAGCACGAGGTCCCTGGCACCGGGAACCAGGAAGTTCACGGTGCCCGTGGCGAGTTCGCGACCGCTGCGCAGATAGAAGAAGAGAGTCACCACGAACAGGAGGATCCCGGCGATGACCTCGACAGCCCCCAGTGTCGCGCTCACGACCCCCGAGGTCAGGCCCCCGGCGGTGTTGCCCTCTTCGTCCGACCCCTCGTCGAGCCGGTCACGGAGCATTTCGAGAAGGCCGTCGATACCGGGGATACGGAAGTCCGGAAACGCACGTTGCACGAGCTCCTCCACCCCCGCCACCCCTTCTCCCGCGGACTCCACCAGGGCGGGCACCTCGGAAACCACCAGGGTGACGGCGGTCCCCGCAAAGAGCGATAGGAGCAGGAGCGAACCGACGAGCGTCACAATCGCCGCGAGGGTTCGGGGCAGGCGCCGGCCCTCGAGGGTCCGGGCCACGGGCACCAGGAGCGTGGCCGGAAAGAGGGCCAGGATCAGCGGTACGAAGAGGAGCGCCAGCTTCTGGAACACGAAGCCCGCCACGACCGCGAGCGCCAGGATGCCGATGACGGCCCAGGCCAGCCGGCCGGCCCGGCGCACCGCAGGGGCGCTCACGGCCCCTCGTAGCGATGCCCGAGGAGGGGGTCGTAGCTCTTCTGCACATACCCGCCGTCACTGGTCAGGAAATCGGCGGCAGGGCGCTTCTTCGGCGATTCAGCCGACATGGCCGGTCTTCCGAAAAGCTCGAGGGGCGACGAAGATCGTCGCCCCCCGAATCCATCCAGCGCTGGAGGTCGATCCAACACCGTCAGGGCTTGCGGTCCGCCGTGCCGGCCGGCGAGATGGGGCGTCGCTCCGCGCTCGTAGTGGGGTGGTGCTCGGGGTGCGTCCCAATGTGGCGCTCCCTGGCCGACTCGAGGGGCCGCTCTCCGGCCGATTCGGGATGTCGCTCCCCGGTCGTCTCCTGATCGCTCGGAACGCCCGCCTCCGAGGTCACCGAGATGTCCTCCGCTTCGAGGTTTTTGAAGATCGACTTGGCCAGCTTTACCTCGTCGGAGTCCTTCGCGTGGACGGCGATCAGGATATTGCCATCCTTGATCTTGCCCTCGTAGCGCTTGGCCTCGATTTCGGGGATCCCCATGCCGATCAGGGCGCCGGTGATGCCGCCGACGGTCGCTCCCACCGCGGCGCCGCTCAGGGCTGCCATGATCGGACCTGCGGCCAGGAAGGGCCCGACGCCCGGAACTGCCAGCAGTCCGAGGCCGGCCAGGAGCCCCAGTCCACCGCCGACGGCGCCACCTGCGCCAGCGCCAGCGGTCGCGCCTTCCGGGGCCTTCGTGTGCTTCTCGTGCGCGAAATCCCGAGTCGTGGACTTGTCCGGAAAGAGAGCCGAGATGCGATCATCCGGGAAGCCGGAATGCTTGAGGGCGTCGACGATTCTGCTGGCGCTCGCCTCGGTCGGTGCGATACAGAGTACGGACTTGCTCATTTGAATCTCCAAGTGCTGGTGAACGTGCTGTCGAAGTATTGACGAGCGGGAGTCAGGGATTGACCACCAACTGATTGACAATGCGTTCCAGGCCCACGACGGCGGAGGCCTTTGCGGCCACCGCGTCCTTCTCGGCCTGACTTCGCACCTCGCCCCGAAGCGTGACGGTGCCGGTTCTGTCGGTGATGATCGTGCTGTTCTTGGCGCGCGTCGAAAGGGCGTCGTCGTCCATTACGGCACGCCGAATCGTGGCGGTGATATCGATGTGCTCCGACGAGTTCGACTGATCGATCGCCGTAAGCTCGCCCCCACGTGGTGCTGAACGGTCCGCGAGTGCCGAGGTGTCGGCGGCGGGACGTGTATCGGTGTCGAGACGTGAGTCGTTCGAGTTGTCGCACGCGATGAGCGCGAGTGATCCGACGATACCGGTGAGTGCGATCGAGCGAGTGATACGTTTCATGAGACTGATCTCCCTGTGAGCTGTCCCGGTGAGGCCGCGGGGCTTCGGTGTACCCAAGGGAGGAGCGCAAGGCACGTGCCGCGATCGAGAAAAACCCTAAAGCCAAATAAGACATAGACTTAGCGGCGTACTCCACGTACGCTGGAGCGGCTCCGAGGACGTCCCGTGACCCCGTCCTTACAAGCGGATTGTACGTCTTACCTGAAGTGGGCGTACCGGCAGATCCTACCGTTGGAGTTGAAGAGACTGCCGGTCGGACGTTCGTGAGGGGAGCGCGAGGCAGGCTCCAGCTCCGGGGAGCTTCGGTTCAGTCCATCCGCCCATACTCGTGGAGGCGGTTGTAGAGGGTCTTCAGGCTCACGCCCAGAACCTCGGCGGTCCGGTCCTTCCTCTCCTCCATGTACTCGAGGGTCATGAGGATGAGCTGCCGCTCCGCCTCCCGAATGCTGGTTCCAGCCGGGATGTGGATGGCGTTGGCGCCGGGCACCGAATCCAGGTGGAGGGAGCCCGAAACCTCGTCGGGAAACGCGGCCTCGTCGAGTTCCTCTCCTTCCGACAGGAGGAAGGCGGTGTAGAGGGCGTTGCGCAGTTCCCGGACGTTACCGGGCCAATGGTAGCCCTGGAGCATCCCCATGACCTCGGGACCGATGGACTTCCTCCGTCCCTCGCATTCCCCGATCTCTTCCAGTATGGTCCGCGCCAGGTGAGGCAGGTCCTCAAGCCTCGCACGGAGCGGCGGGACCTCGACCTCCAGGATTCTCAAGCGGTAGTAGAGGTCGGTTCGAAGCTTCCCTTCCGCCACGGCCCTCAGCGGTGGCCGGTTGGTCGCCGCGAGAATCCGCACGTCCACGTCGATCGAACTCTCTGCACCCACGCGCATCACGGTCCCGGTTTCCAGGACGCGGAGAAGTTTGACCTGGAATTCCGGGGGCATCTCCGTGATTTCGTCGAGGAGCAGGGTTCCACCGTGGGCCTGCTCGAAGAGACCGCGGTGACGGCTTGTGGCACCCGAGAAACTCCCCTTCTCGTGCCCGAAGATCTGGCTCTCCATGAGGTTGGGAGAGATCGCCCCGCAGTTGACGGCCACGAACGCCTCGCGGCGGCGGGGACTCAGGTCGTGGATCGTTCGGGCCACTCGTTCCTTTCCGGAGCCGCTCTCGCCACACACAAGGACCGACGCCTTGCTGGGTGCCACCCGGGAGATGAGGTGGCAGAGCTCCTGCATTCGCGGCGAAGATCCATCGAGGTGGCCGAACCGGGTCTCCTCGGGACAGGACCGTAGCGAAGCCGGCCCCCGGATCTCGGCCACCGAGTTGGCCACCCCCGCCAGGATGGCCTCGACTCCTCCCACCTCGAGGGGATCGTCCAGCGAGGACAGGAAGGAGGGCATGGCTTCCGCCCGGGAGTCATGGGAGGCTCCCATGGGACCGACCAGAACGGCAGCCCCCCCCGCCGACCCGCGGATCTGGTCAAGGAGCACATCCTTGGTCTGGCCCCCGAAACAGCGGTCCAGAAAGAGCAGATCCGGACGCCGGGATTCCAACTGGCTGAGGCCGGCCTCCGCGCTGTTTGCCTGGGAGACGCTGAAGGCCTGCGACCGGGCGACCTCCACCAGATGGCTCCTGGCTACGTCATCTCGAACCACGATCAGGGCGTGGGGCATGGAGGCTCACAGTGTTGGAGGATCGTGGGGCGTGATGATGGGGCTCTCCGGAAGACGGGTACGGAGGGAACCCCCAGGCGATGCCGCCGCCGGTAGAGGAGGACGTGAGGCTAGCAACGGCCGCAAGGGACCGATCGTCCTTTTCCCCGCTTGATGGAAGCTACTCCTGGAGGAGGGGGGGAACCATCGTCCCGCGGCAGGATTTCCGGCTCACAGCCGAAGGAACCAGGGTGGCCGGGGACATCATTCAAAGGAAGTAGGTTCACTGCATGAACCGATCCTCGATCCAGAGATCTCCGCGCCGGTCGAGATCCTCAGCCGCTCCGCAGTGACGAAGACTCCCTGGCGTCCCGGCCCCCCGATCTCCCAAACCGTGGTGGTGAAGAAATCGATTCGGAAGAGAGCGTCCGGCGGCCGGACTGGGAATTCCTGCCCGAGATGCGGGGGGCTGGCACGCGAACGGCTCCGGGCAGAGGGTTGGGAGTGGATCGGTCCTGGATTCCGCTCAGTGCAAATCTCGAACCATCGAACCCGTCTGCGCGTGCCCCGCGACTTCGAAGGGAAATACGGAACTCCCGGATGGAACCGCCCCTTCTCGGAGCAGGCTGACCAGGTGGCACGAATGCTGCCCCTTGTGGATTGGTACGCCCCCGGACCGTTCCGGGACCAGGCACCCCGATGATCCCACGAGACAAGGACGCACACCATGGCTTCTACTGCCGAACGACACAAGGAAGGCCCCATTGCCACAGCGATCGAAGAGCAGACGGCGAAGCTGCCGTCAGACCTCTTCCTCTGGGCAGCCGGAGCTGCGATCACAGGTTCCATGACGCTCAAGCTCCTCGACCGTGAGGGGGATTCTAACTTCGTGGGTCAGTGGGTCCCCACACTGCTCATCCTCGGTCTGTACAACAAGGTCGTGAAGGAACTCGGTCACGACCGCACCAACCGGAACTGACCCCGGGGGACGCCTTCGCTCTGTGCCCCGGTTTCACAGGGCGGAGGTGGCCGCAGGCCGCTCACCCGTTGTGCCCAGGCGTCTTCGAACCGGGTGAAGCCGACCTGGACCGATCTCACCACCCAGCTGTGTAGGAATTACATCGGGATGTGCAAGAGTCGGAAAGAGCCGCGCGCGGAAATCGGCCATGCGCTCTTCCTTCATCCCTCCTCACAGGCCGCGAGTCATGACTACAGAAGCCTGGATCACGGCCCCCCCCGGTTGACCCATGGATGGTCCTGGTTTCGGCCGTCGCCATCCGAGAACGTCCACCGCCTCGGGAACGACTCAGCTCCGGAACCCCACCCTCGGCGGTCTCACCTTCGTGCGGTGGTTGGCGAGCGGGATCGTGGATGGTGCCTTGTTCGTCCTGGCCAGGTGGGCGCCGTCGGGGGGGGGCGTGCGGGAGCCCGGAAGGGGCTGAGGCGTCGACCTACGACACGTGGTCGATCGGGTCCGGTGTCACGGCACCCCACTCGCCTGCACCGACGACCACATTTCGCGCCAGCGGGAACTGGTGCGAACGGCTCTCCACGAAGTGCATCAGGTCTCCGGCCGTGTTCGGGAACGCCACGAGATCGCCTTGGGCGACCCCCCGCGGGAAGCGCAACCGACGTCGACTCAGGAGGTCGGACTCGGTGCAGTAGGTCCCCATCAGAAACCCCTCGATGGGGGGAGGCCGGCTCGTCGAAGGGTCGTGGTTCGGCACGAGGATCGGGTCCACCGCGTGATCCGGCTTGGCCGTGGCGCACTGCGACCGGTTCATCGCCACTCCGATGGACCAGGAACCGTCGCGATGCCGCTTTCGATGCTCCACTCGCGCCACCGTGAGCCCACACCCGTCGAGGAGACTACGACCCGGCTCGCATCTCAGGACAAGCGCGCGGGATCTCAGTGCCCTGCCCCGACCCCGAGGACGTCTCGAGAATTCCGGCCTGCCATCCCGGCCCGACCGGATCCTGGTAGTACGGGTAGATACCCAGATCCCCGACGACATGGCCCCCCACGGCCAGGCGGCCCAGTCCGTCGTTGGCATGCGTGATCGGAGGTCGACGTCCCAGCAGAGCCGCGTCGAGGGCGAGCCTGAAGGCCCGCCATTCTTCCGGATCGTCCACGTACCGCATGGGGAAACCGCCGCCCATATCGATCGAGGTGATGGGGTGCCGCCGGTCCCGAAGCTCATCGGCCAGCGTCAGGGAACGACGGAGGCCGGCAGCCCGGTGGGATGCACTGTACCCGTCCAGATGGAAGTGAAGGCCATCGAGCCGGAGGCCTCCTCCGGAGGGGCGGGTGGCGATCGAGTCGGCCAGGGCCGGCACGTCATCAGGATGGACGCCGAACCGGGAGTCGAGTTCGCCGCGGTCCACACGGAATCCGGACAGGCGAAAGATCACCGATGCGATGCGACCCTGCGCAGTAGCTACCGCCGCCACGCGGTCCAGTTCGTCCTTGCTGTCCAGCACGATCGAAACCGACGCCGCAACGCAGGTCCGGACCAGTTCCACACTCTTCACGGCGGTCGTACAGACGAGGCGACTCGGGCTCACCCCCAGGACCAGGGCCTGCCGGAGTTCGACCTCGCTGGCCGTGTCGATCCCGATCCCCAGGACCTCGGCACGTTCCACGTAGGCGAGGGCCTAGTACTACTTTGTTATTTAGTTTCGCGAGTGAGGGGTGAGGCGGTAGATTGACGCCATGTTCTCTTCCAGCAGGGAGGGTGGCGATGGTGATACCGAAGGCAGGCCGGGAGCCCCTGGCGGATCTGGA